>JAUXNY010000095.1 GCA_030682615.1 Candidatus Aquicultor sp.
GATTATCACTATGGAAAAATCTTTCTAATCCTTTGTGCTTGAAAGATTTAATCATCTATTTTCTTGCCCTTCGATATACCTTCAATATAATATCATGTAACCTATAACGTTGCAAGTGATAAAAGTTTGGCTACGCCAGAACCGTGTGAAAGTAGAGATCCAAATTAAGAGGCGGCCCAGTTAGCCTAAGGTTGGTAATCAATCAATCATAGGCAAAGGAGCCGCCATGAAAAAACAGTACAGCAAAAGGGACAAGAAATCTATGCAGATGTTGAAGTAGACGAAGCTCATGGTGCGCATGCGCTGGGCGAGAAATGCGAATTGGTGCTTACCGTGGGTGTAGTTGGTCTCGAAGGCGTCCCACAGGAATGCAATGCAGGCCAGGTAGCTTGGGCTGTCAAGACCGACTTACATGCCCTGCGACGATTTTTAAATTATACCGCCTATAGCCGTGCGTGCGCCAGCCCTACAGGCTCTCCAAATACGCGGCAACGAGCTTTCCTGTGGCATCGATTTCCGTGCGTCCTATCCTATCGAATGTATCCTTGGGTGTGTGCCAACTATTGTCCTTGCGCCACTGCAACCACACCGACGGTATGCCCGCATTCTCAAACGCCTCGTAATCACTGTCGTCTTTTCCCTGCTTGTATACACTTTTAAGGCCAAGACCCTTGGCGAGTTTCAGAAAGTCGTTGGCGAAAGGACCAGGTTTTGCGCGCAACGAACGGACTGCCAGCTCGGTTCCTTTGCCGACCATATCGACGTTGACCATCGCAAGTGCCATCTTTGCCTGCGCCCTTGTCATGTTGCGGACATAATGGCGCGAGCCGAAATGGTGGTTATTACGGTTTTTCCCGATGCGTTCCTCGGCGCCGAAGAAAATGAAGTAAAGCGAATAGGGAGGCTCACCACCGCCCGCTGCCACGCGCGCGCTTTCCAGGAGAACGCCCACGCCCGACGCATTGTCGTTCGCCCCGGGTCCGCCTTTGGAATCGAAGTGGGCGCCGAGCACGATGCTTTTATCGCCGGCCCCGCGCAAGAAACCGATAACGTTGTAGGAGTGCTGACCGTTGGGGAGCGTGAACTTCTGAATGGACGTCTGAAGCCCGAGTTTATCGAGTTCGTCCTTGATGTAATAGGAGGCGAGCCGCTCGTTCTTGCCGCCGGCCGGCCTCGGCCCAATCGTTTTAGAAAGGTACTTGATGTGCCCGAGCGCTCGCGTCGCGTCAAAGGTCGCGGCAGGTGTCGGTGCCGTGTCAACTTCAACGACAGGGCTTACCCGGTCTTGCAGTACCGTCGTCGAAGGTGTCGGCTCAGACGCGTCACATATGGCGTCAGGCAATTCCGTCTTCAGGCCGGCGCTCTTCAAAAGCATATAGATGCCGGCAGCCGCTCTCTCAACAACGAGCGATTCTACCACCGCAGGCACCCACAACCAGCCCACGCTTAAAATCACGAAAACGAGGCCTAACACTATCAGACCTCGTTTTAAAATCATAGGATGTTGCCCCCCATGCTTACTATCTGCAATCCGTCTTCCGATAATGCCGCTGCTACAAACCCGACCCCTTATCACAGGCCGAACGCTCGCAGCGGACCGCTTCTCTTACGATTGAATCTTATCGATAATGGCGTCGGCTATACCCGACGTGCCGGCGGTTCCGCCCAGGTCATAAGTTACGTTCTTGCCTTCGGCGATAACGTCGCGCGTTGCGTTAAAGACTTTATCAGCGGCCTCTCGCTCGCCGAGATGCTTGAGCATCAAGACGCTCGTCAGAATCAGCGCGGTCGGGTTGACCTTGTTCAGCCCCGCATATTTAGGCGCGCTGCCGTGGACCGGCTCAAAAACGGCGTATTCCTCACCGATATTGGCGCCCGGCGCCATGCCGAGACCGCCCACCAATCCGGCGCACAGATCGCTTAGAATGTCGCCGTAAAGGTTCGGGCAAGCTAGCACGTCGTAGAGTTCAGGTTTCTGGACGAGCTGCATGCACATATTGTCTACGATTCTATCCTCGGTCTCGATATCGGGATAGTCCTCGCCGACCTCGTTCGCCACGCGCAAGAAAAGCCCATCGGAATACTTCATTATATTGGCCTTGTGGACCGCGGTGACCTTCTTGCGACCTTCCCTCCGGGCATATTCGTAAGCGAAGCGCACGATGCGTTCGCTGCCGCTTACCGATATCGGCTTGATGCTGATACCGGCGTCTTCGAAACGAAACTTGCCGCCGCGCTCCTTGATAAACTCGATAAGCTCTATTGCCTCATTGCTGCCTTGCTCAAACTCGATACCGGCGTAGAGGTCTTCGGTGTTTTCGCGCACGATGACCAAGTCGATATCCTCATACCGGCTCTTAACACCCTTTAAGCTATAGGCCGGGCGCAGGTTCGCATAGAGGTCGAGCGCTTTTCTGAGCGCTACGTTGACGCTTCGAAAACCGGTGCCGACCGGAGTTGTTATCGGTCCCTTAATCGCGACCTTGTTCCTCTGCACCGATTCGATAACCTGATCGGGCAAGGGCGTGCCGTATTTATCCATTACATCGGCCCCGGCCTCTTGAATCTCCCAGTCGATTTGGACGCCGGTCGAATCGACCACGCGGCGCATCGCCTCGGATATCTCCGGCCCGATACCGTCACCGGGAATCATCGTTATCGTATATGCCATCAATCCACCCTCCTAAACATGAACACTTTACAAAACACTCTGCGGATATCTGCTTACCTTTTACGCGTCGAGCGCAAAACCGCCGTGCTTGCGAAAGTGCTCAAGCAGGCCGCCATCATTGAGTATCTTTATCATGACATCCGGGAGCGGTTTGGCCTGGATGGTGATGCCTTTGGTGACATTGCGAATCTCGCCCTTGCCGACGTCTACCGCTAGTTCATCGCCCCGGTCGATTTGGGTCGTGTCGCAAATCAGTACCGGCAGGCCGACATTGATGGCGTTGCGGTAAAAGATGCGCGCGAACGACTGGGCGAGCACCGCGCCGACACCCGCTATCTTGATGATTGTGGGGGCATGCTCGCGGCTCGAGCCAAGCCCGAAGTTCTTGCCCGCGACGACGAAATCACCCGGCTGCACCTTTTGGGCAAACTCTGTGTCGGCGTCTTCGAGCACGTGCTTGGCCAGCTCCGGCAGGTTGGTCCGCAAATGAAAGAGCCTGCCCGGCGCGATATGGTCTGTGCTGATGCTATCTCCGAATTTGAATACTTTACCTTTGATTTGCATGCGATTATCCACTCGTTTCTCTTACAGTTCTCTTACAAAACATAATTATCAAATCTAAAATCCATATTCTTAATGGACTCCCTGAGCCTACAGGTACTTCCTCGGGTCGGCGATTACGCCCTCCAGCGCGGTTGCCGCAGCCACTGCCGGCGAACTCAAATAGATAAACGCCTCGGTATTGCCCATGCGACCCTGGAAATTCCGGTTCTGAGTAGCCAGGCATACCTCGCCGTCGCCCAAAATACCGCCATGGACACCGACACACGCCCCGCAACCGGGGTTGATGATAGCGGCACCCGCCGACGCAAGCTTCGCGAGGATTCCCTCTTCGATTGCTTGGAGGTATACCTCCTTCGACGCAGGGCAAACGAGCAGCCTGGTATTGGGATTGCGGCTTTTGCCCGCAAGAATCTGTGCGGCGATACGTAAATCCTCAATCCTACCGTTCGTACAGGTACCGATGAACACCTGGTCGACCTTGGTCCCTATGACTTCGGAAATCGTCTTGGTATTATCAACGGTATGCGGGCAGGATATGGTCGGCTCGAGGTCGGTAACGTCTATCTCCACAACGCGCTCATAGGTCGCGTCGGCGTCGGGCGCTATTTCGCGCCACTTATCACCACGACCGCGCTCCTCAAGATATTTCTTAGTCGTCTCATCCGTCTTAAAAAGCCCGGCTTTGGCGCCAGCCTCTACGGCCATATTCGCCAGCGTAAACCTGCCGGACATATCCATCGCGTCTATAGTCGGGCCGCAAAACTCAATCGACTGATAAGTCGCCCCGTCGGCGCCTATCATCCCTATAAAATGAAGCATTAAATCCTTAGGATAAACACCCTTTTTAAACTCGCCGGTCACATAGACCTTGATAGTCTCGGGGACTCGAAGCCACGTCTTACCCGACGCGATACCGATGGCCACATCGGTCGATCCCATACCGGTAGCGAACGCGCCAAGCGCGCCGGCGGTGCAGGTATGGGAATCGGCACCGATAAGCACCTCGCCCGGGTTCATATAGTCTTCGACCATCCGCTGGTGACATACACCCTCGTCGACATCGGAGAGAATCGCGCCGGTCTTCGCGGCGAAATCGCGGAGTATCTTGTGCGCGTTGGAGAGTTCCTTACGCGGGCTCGGTGCCGCATGGTCTATAAAGAGAATCGTGCGTTCAGGGTTCGCAGCTTGCTCCATCCCCAACTTCTGCAGCTGTTGCACCGCGAGCGGACCGGTTCCATCCTGTACCAACGCCGCGTCGATGTTTGCGACGACTATATCTCCGGCATAAGCGTCTAAGCCGCTATGCTCGCTTAATATCTTCTCAACAATCGTCTTACTCACAAGCCTCGTACGGCTCCTTTCCATGTTTGCGCAGGTAATCCTGGTATATGTATACTAGTTCTTTTTCAAACAGCGAGCGCTTGAGTTCAACCGAGGCGCTCCTGACTGCTTTCAAAACCTCCTGAGCCACATCTTGCTCTATCTCTACCCCAAACTCCCTGAACTTCTGAACGATAGAAGCCGAGCCGGAGTGCTTGCCGATGACCAGCTGGCGCTCGAGGCCAACCTCTTCCGGTGCGAACACCTCGTATGTTTTCGGGTTCTTTATGACGCCATCCGCGTGAATACCCGATTCGTGGGCAAAGACGTTGGTGCCGACAATCGCTTTCCATATCGGGATGGTGCGCGCCGACGCCCTCGCGACATACTCGGAGAGCTCGCGGAACATCTCTGTCTTAAAGCCAAGCTCGATGTGGCCGAGATATTTCATCGCCATGATGACCTCTTCGAGAGCCGCGTTCCCCGCGCGTTCACCGAGTCCGTTGACCGTAGTGTTTATCCAGTTAGCACCGGCTTTTACTCCCGCCAAAGCGTTAGCGGTAGCCATCCCGAAATCGTTATGCGTGTGCATCTCGACGTCGGTGCCGACCGATTCCTTAAAATCCCTGATTATCTGGAAGGTGCTAAAGGGGTCCATGACGCCGATGGTATCGCAGAACCGGATGCGGTCCGCGCCGGCTTCCTTTGCCGCGGTACCGAACTCGATAAGAAAACCGATATCGGTCCGGGAGCCGTCCTCGGCGTTTACCGAGACATACAAGCCGTTTTCCTTGGCGAACTTTACGCTCTCCACCACGCTATTGACGACCCACGCCCGGTCTTTCTTGAGCTTATATTTAATGTGGATATCGGAGGTGGCAATCGATATCGCCACGGCATCGACACCGCAATCTATAGAGTGCTGGATATCGGGAATAACCGCCCTGTTCCATCCCAGAATGCTCGAGCGCAAGCCGAGACTCGCAATCTCTTTTATTACCGCTTTTTCGTCGCCGCCCATCGCCGGGATTCCGGCCTCTATTTGGTGGACGCCTATCTCATCCAACAACTGGGCGATTCTTATCTTCTCATGGTTCGAGAAGACGACTCCCGCCGTTTGCTCACCGTCACGCAAAGTCGTATCATCTATCCTGATATCTTCAGGATTGATATGTGAGAACGGGCTTCTTAAATCAAAGTTCTCTAACATAGAATCGGTCAATGCAATACCTCCACTTTCGGTGCCTATAACAAGATAGAAACTATCTGGATTCACGATAGTACATAATCGTAGATTACTATTTTAGAGGAAAAACAAGGGGTAAGGCAAGGTATATCGCTTATTACACTATGGCTAAGTATATATTTTAGCTGGAAAAGCTATAAACTTAACATGTTTGTCACATTGTCGCTACTACAATCTTTCCTTCAGAAGCCTGTTGATAAGCTGCGGGTTGCCGCGGCCTTTAGTCAAGCGCATCGCCTGGCCGACTAAAAAGCCAAAGGCACGCTCTTTGCCATCATGAAATTCTTGGACGGCGTCGGGATTTTGCGCGATGACATCATCTACTATCTTCGCTATCTCGTCCTGGCCGCTTATCTGGGTCATGCCCTTTTCTTCGACAATGGCCTTGGGCATTTTGCCGGTCTTAAACATCTCCGAAAAAAGCTCTTTCGCTATCTTGCCGCTAATCGTGCCGTCGTCTATCAACTCCACCATTTCGACGAGGTGCGCGGGCTTTACCTCGCCGGCATCTATCTCGACGTTCTCGGAGTTTAGGTAATAGGTCAAGTCCCCGAGTATCCAGTTGCTCATTATTTTGGCGTCACCGCCATACAGGGCGACGGCGGCCTCGAAGAAATCACCTGTCGCTTTGGTCTCGACGAGCAAGTTCGCATCGTGCGCGGGCAGGCCGAAATCGCTCATATAGCGCTCCTTGCGCTCATCGGGCAGCTCGGGCAATTCCGCGCGCAACCCCTCGATCCACTCCGGGTCGAATTCCATCGGCACGAGGTCGGGGTCGGGGAAGTAGCGGTAATCGTGCGCATACTCCTTGGTTCTGAGCGTACTCGTCGTGTTCTTGGTCTCGTCCCAGTGCCGCGTCTCCTGGACTATGGCCTCCCCGTTCTGAAGGGCTTTTGTCTGGCGCTCTATCTCGTATGCGAGCCCCCGCTGGAGCGACCGGAACGAATTGAGGTTTTTCAGCTCGGCTTTGACGCCTAACTCCTCCCGGCCAACGGGACGAAGTGAGATATTGGCGTCGACCCGCATCGAGCCCTGGTCCATATTGCAGTCGGAAACTCCGAGCGAGACGAGAATCGCGCGAATCTTTTGCGCGTACGCCTTTGCCTCTTCCGGCGTGCGAATATCCGGCTCGGAGACAATCTCCATCAACGGGACTCCGGCCCGGTTGAAATCTACCTGGCTATAATCCGCGCCCGCTATCCTGCCGGCGCCGCCGATATGGAGAAGTTTGCCGGTATCCTCTTCGAGGTGAATCCGGGTGACCCCTATCGTTGTCGCGTAATCCTCCATCTCCAAATCGACGTGCCCGTCGATGCACAGCGGAATGTCATACTGGGATATCTGATAATTCTTCGGCATATCGGGATAGAAGTAGTTCTTTCGGTGGAACTGGCTGAACAGGGAGATGTCGCAGAATATCGCCAAACCCGTCCTGATAACATACTCGACTGCTTTCTTGTTCGGAACCGGCAGCGAGCCGGGCATGCCGAGGCAGACCGGGCAGGTCTGCGTATTAGGTGCCTCTCCAAAACGAGTGCTGCAACCGCAAAACATCTTGCTCTCGGTGTCCAGCTCGACATGTATCTCTAAGCCGATCACGCTTTCGAATTCCATATATTTCACCTATCCCCACAGAAAATATGCTCTCATAATCGCCCGATTAACCGGGCGCAAACTAATCTTTTACAGCAGACGCGAACAAGTCGCTACAGCTTGGGCTTCTCACTCCACCCGAAGCTCTGCTCGAAGCTGTAGGCTACCCGCAACATCATCTCTTCGCCGAGCGTCTTCCCTATCACCTGTAGACCGACCGGGAGGCCGTCTACCGTGCCGCAGGGCACCGATATGCCGGGAAGTCCCGCCAGGTTCACCGGTATCGTGCAGATATCGGAGAGATACATCTTGAGCGGGTCATCGACCTTCTCGCCTATCTTAAACGCGGTCGTAGGCGTGGTCGGCGACACCAGCACGTCATAATCGGTGAACGCCCGGTTGAAATCGTCTATTATCAGCGTTCTCACCTTCTGTGCCTGGCCGTAATAGGCGTCATAGTACCCCGCGCTCAAGGCATAGGTGCCGAGCATTATCCGCCTCTTAACCTCATCGCCAAAACCCTCGGCGCGCGTGCGCATATACATATCAATGAGGTCCACAGCATCGGGAACGCGGTAGCCATAGCGCACCCCGTCAAACCTGGCCAAGTTAGAGCTGGCCTCGGCCGGAGCGATAATATAATACGCCGACAGGGAATGCTCGATATTGGGCAGGGAAGTCTCGGCGACGACCGCGCCATTGGCCTCAAGAAGCTTTAGGGAGTTCTCGATCACCGCTTTTATCTTCGAGTCGATCCCCTCCGCCATCAGCTCTTTCGGAACGCCTATTTTTATCCCGTTCAAATCATTGACGAGAGCTTTCGTATAATCGGGCTTATCTATCTTGACCGAAGTCGAATCGTTAATGTCGTGGCCGATAAGGTGGTTGAGAACTATCGCGCAATCGGTGACATCTTTGGTGAACGGCCCAATCTGGTCGAGAGACGAAGCGAACGCGATAAGGCCGAACCTCGAGACAAGACCATAGGTCGGCTTCATGCCCACGATGCCGCAGAGCGCCGCCGGCTGCCTAATCGACCCTCCGGTATCGGACCCCAGCGAAAATATCGCCTCATCGGCCGCGACGACTGAGGCCGAGCCGCCGCTTGAGCCGCCCGGAACCCTCTCCAAATCCCACGGGTTGTGTGTCACAAAGAACCCTGAGTTCTCGGTCGATGAACCCATCGCAAACTCGTCCATATTGGTCTTGCCCGTCATCACGATACCTTCTTCGAGCAGGTTCTTGACCGCGGTGGAAGTATAAACGGGGATATAGTTATCGAGGATCTTCGAGCCGCAGGTCGTGCGAATCCCCTCCGTGTTCATGACATCTTTTATCGCAGTAGGGATTCCGGCCAGCGGGCCTATCCTCTCACCTCCCGCGATTTTTTTGTCTATTTCATCCGCTTTGGCAAGCGCTACGTCCCGAGTGACGGTTATGTACGATTTGACGCGCTCCTCGACATCGTCGATGCGCGAAAAGACGCTCTGGGCAAGCTCTTTCGCGCTTATCTCTTTTGAAACGAGCTTCTCGTGAAGTTCGTGGATGGTCAATTTAAAAAGTTCCATTTAGCCTCCGCTTTTGTCTGATTGCAAAGTCCCCGGCTTCTAGCTGATTGGTGCCTAGACAATCCTCGGCACTACAAACGCCTGGTCTTCCTGGTGCGGCGCGTTAGCGAGTGCGACTTCCGGCGCCAGACACCGGCCTACCTTATCTTCCCGCAACACATTCTTCAACGGGATGGCGTGCGCCGTAGGCTGGACGTCTTTAGTATCGAGCTCCGCGATTTTGCCCGCGTGCTCCAAAATAACATCGAGTTGCTTGGCGAATTTTTCGACTTCGGCATCGCTTAGCGCGAGCCTGGCGAGCCACGCAACGTGTTTAACATCCTTTTCGCTAATGGCCATATATCGACAACCTCCTGAATTATAAGAGCCCTTACCCTACAGCCGGCAGAACACCACCATAGTATACCACTACGACCGATATCAAGTTATTGAGCGCATGCAGCATTATGGGCGGGCCCAACGAGTCGGTCCGCTCGTAAAGATAGGCGAGCGCAAACCCGATAACGGCAATCGGCACCAACAGATACAAGCTAAAATGTGCCAGCGAAAAAAGCACGCCGCTAGCGATTATGGCAACGTTAGCACCCCAGCGCTCCCTGAGCGCCTGGTAGAGAAACCCCCGGAAAAACAATTCTTCAACGACCGGAGCGAGCACGACGACCATCATAAAAGCAATAATAAAACCCGTGGTACCCGCTCCAAAGGCTTCGGGTATTTGCCGCGCGATATCTTGAGTCTCCTTGAGCCCGACACGCTCCGCAAGAATGACGTAAAAGAAACTTACCATCCTTACCAAGAAAAACCATGCCACCACAAGACCGGCGCCCGCCGCCAGGTTGAAACCCTTTAATCCAAGCATCTTCCAGGTCGCCCCGCGCTTCAATATCGCAAAATACCATATCGCCGCGACCAAAAGCAAATAGCCTACCACGGTCCCCACAATGGGAACGACCCCTTTCGGCACATCGATGACGCGCCCGACCAGAAAGACGAGCGACCCCATCGTTATCATCAAAATAAAGAAG
>JAUXNY010000122.1 GCA_030682615.1 Candidatus Aquicultor sp.
AAGGAGCGAGATGGTCACCGACTCCTCGGTCGAGAGGCCGGCCTGAGCAAAGAAATAAGCATACGTCGCCTCGCGCAAGCCGAGTCCATTCATCGAGATAGGCAGCATCGTAATCGCGAAGATTATCGGGATAAACAGGAAAACGAACGCTATGGGCACGTGGAGTCCGAGCGCCTTGATGATAAAGACGTTTATCGAAACAACCATGAGCTGAAAGATGAATGAGTAGAACAAGACCTTTACCAGCGTGTTCTTGTTCTCGACTGAGGAGCGGATTGATTCGGCCGTCTCTTTGAGCTTACCGGCAATCGAAGCCTCGTACCGGGATAGAATCGGAGCCAGCCTGTGCGCATATAATATGCCAAGAAGTGCCAGCGCGCAGATGCCGACGAATACAAGGATGACTACGCGATACCGCGCCATCACCCCAGTGCCGAACGCGACGCCGCATAAGACTATCAAGCCCAGCGTGAACGCCGCGAGAACCCGCTCCGCAACGACCGAGGCTGCTGCTGCGGGGCCGCTCGAAGTCATCTTGCGCAAATCCAAGACCCGCACGACATCGCCGCCGATGCTGGTGGGCATGAAGTTGTTGAAGAAGAGCCCGACGAAATAGGATGATATAAGCTGCCGCAGCGGCACCGAAAAGCCCTGCGCGATGACGAGAAGTTGCCATTTATACGCGCTGAGGACAATGGATACGACCGTAATCAATAGCGCGAGGCCCAGGTAGAGCGGTGATGAATTACTGATAAGCTCGGTGTATTTGTCTAGGTCGGATTTGGCGAGTAACGCCCCTATTAAAGAAACGCTTATCGCGGCTTTAAGAAGCGCTACATATCTTGATTGACCTTTTTTTTGGAGTTGAGATAATTTTTGCGTCAATTCCATAATATGCTCTCAACCTTTCACGCAATCGACTCGAACGTAGCGTGTCGCTGACGGCGCAATATCAGCGTCGGATAATTATATATATATTTTAATTGCTAATGATTAGTATTGTCAATATGAATTCTTATGTTTATCTATGAGTCGATTCGAAGAAGCTCGTTTGGGCTTGGGGCCAAGCCACAACTACCCACTCAAAGTACAGCAAGAACCAGCCGCGTGGAAGCGCTATGATAAGGCTTAAGCTCGGGCCATTCAGAAAAAGGGAAGGGGAAACACGCGGCTAGCTAACTTGTCCGGCGTGCAAGCATTTCTAGCCCACTATTAAATATACTAATATTTACAGCAAGGATACATTGTTAATCGTTATAACAAGCAGGTTCTGGATTTCTTCAGGATAAAGAGCAGCTAGCCGTTCTTACCGGCACATGGCCGGCCGTATGGGTGTTTGAGGTTGATGCAATGTATGGGCGTTCGACGTAGGGTCAATCAAGGTCTACATACCTATCCGATACGCGCTCCCAGCGGCGGCACCGGCGCGCGACCGAGTGTTTAAACGCATCGAATAACCGGCGCTCATCGAATTTCGCCTCGGGAAGGACTTCCTCGACCGCCTCTTTCAAGCTGGCTTGGATAGAATCGTGAAGTTGGTTTATTATCTCGTCGATTCGGATTCGATACATTCGGCGCTCTCCTTGTTATCCGCGCGTTTGCTGTCCGAATCATAACATAACCTGGTGCCGTTGAGTATAAAAGGACGGGAAGCTATGCCTCCCATCCTGAAAAAGCTCTCTTTTTTGTTGCCATTACCAGCATGCGATGTTGTGTTCTAATAGTGGTAAGCCGGCTGCTTATCCCTTCCAAGAAGCTCGTTGATCTCATCCATACGCATCGTAACATGGATTAGCGCTTCTTTGGCCCGCCATACCTCCGGTGTCACACAAAGCCCCTCACAATCGTGCCGGCAACGTAGCTCTCCTTTGAGCTCTTTAGCTTTTTTCTCTAGCTCTTCATATTCGCTGAGCAGTTCCTGCGCGTTCACTTCGTTCGCCTCCCGACGCGTTCCTACGCGAGCCTAAGCCCCGATAGACGCGCCCAAAAAGTGGCTCCCTTGCCAGTGGAAGCCCTTAAGATAAGTTTACATAATCTTCTAATTGGTTGCTATAAAATCCGGCCTCGACGCTTCTGGGATTTTTTCCGGCCCATGCAGGCCACGCACCACATAAGCCTGCCCTACATGCTATGATTCGCAAATTGTCGATTGTGTGGCGCTTAAAATCAGCCTTTCATAAATGAACATGCGCTTGGTTGTAGTGCAAGCGTATGAATGAGTATGGGGAGGTTTCGCCTCCCCACCTGCTTCGCGCGATTTAGATTTCGTTTATAGTCGCGACCGTTAGTACTTTACATCTATCTTGTCGCCCATCTTGCTCTTGACCTCATCGAGTTTTGAGGTCACTTCGATAAGCTCTTGTCTGAGGGCATCTATTTCAGGTCCGGTACAGGCCGTTACATAACTATGCATCATATCCTCGATTTCATGCGCCCTTCTGACCAGAGCCCCGGCATCTTCGAAAACTGCATTCTCAGCCATTATTACACCTCCTCCATTTTTGTGCTTCGCCAGCCCCTTAGCATCTGCTATTTGTGTCCTTATATACCCGCCGGTGGCTTCTTCTAAAACCCCAACCCGGCAAACCGGCACTATGGCACATCTGAAAATCGCGGTTTCTAAGACCGCCCACGCGCTTAGTTACGCGCGGCAGACGGGCTCATCGAAACGCCCGCATTCGCGCCGGTCTCTAAAACATCTCTATCACGCAAAAGACTGCCGCGCCATACTTATAAGCTGCGGCAGTCTCGTGTGTGGATTTATAAACGTCGCTTCCTAGTATTCTACTTCGGGCTTTTCTTCAAGCTCATCCTTTAGCTGATCCATCCTCAACGTGAGATCGATCAGCTCTTCTCTTAAGCGCAATTCCTCAGCGGTATTAACCCGCTGCGGAAGCGAGTGCATCTTCTGCTCTATTTCGTGAGCTTTAGTCTTTAGCTCATCGAACTCCTTCCGGAGTGGCATCGCCGTCATCGCGTCCGCCTCCTTTCTTTTAATAAATACCCTTCAGGCTCTATGTCTCCGCCTCCATCGTGAATCAAACCCGCATAGAGACTGAGCGCTTGAACGAGAATAGCGCCAGAAACAAGCGCTATCTGCCTCGCCGCTATTCTTGACCCGCTCTGCTCAGCAGCTGTCTCGCCTTAGTGGTTGCGGGAGAAGCGCGCATGTTTATTGCTCTTCTCCCCTGTGTAAAAACTTGCAAGTAAGGGGACAAACTAGGAGTGGTTGGATTTGACGCTACCGCTGCTAGAGACAGTTGCGGTTTTAACATGCGGGACAATCACGGCATAATTACTTGCGTGACACTAGGGTTAAGGGTGCCGGGGAAATATCGGGTGAGAAGAAAGGCGAAGATGTGTCATTAAAGGATGAGGTAAGGACCCTTCTCGAAAATAAGAAATTCCAAACCCTAGCGGAGATGGCTAAAGACAAGCAGCGCGTCGTGCGCTACCTCTTATCGTTTTTATACTCGACCGACGACCTCCTGCACTGGCGCGCGGCGGAGGCTCTGGGCGCGGTGGCCGGCAGGCAGGGCTCGGATAACTCCGACTCGGGCCGCAATATCCCCCGGCGCTTGATATGGTCGCTGATGGAAGAGTCCGGGGCGACGGCCTGGCCGGCGCCTGAAGCGCTCGGCGCAGTCGTCTCGTCGCGCATCAGCGTCTATCCCGACCTGGCGCCGATAGCACTCTCTTTCATTGAAGACCCGGTTTTGAGCCGGGGCGTCCTCTGGTCGGCCCGAAAGATCGCCGAAAAACGGCCCGACCTGATAGCCGACTCGATACCGAAGGTGATGGAATTGCTGGATAGCGCCGATGCGACGCTCCGCGGCCATGCGGCATGGGCGCTGGGCGCGATGCGCGCCGCCGAAGCTCGCCCGGCTCTCGAAAAGCTGACCGGTGACGCCGGCTCGCTGGTCATCTACGATGCCGGAGAGTTGGTCCAGACTACCGTCGGCGAGCTTGCAAAATCGTCTCTCAAGGAACTCTTGCGCGTTTAGGGCCCGCTAAGCTCATTGATTCAAAACCGCTGGTAGGCTAAAGTAAGAAGACGAGTTACCGGAAGGAGAATGACATTTGTCCGTTAAGGATGAGATAAGAACGATTTTGAGCGATAACGAGCTGGATAAGCTGGTCGAGTTGGCATCGAGAGAAAAGAGCACGATTAGGCAACTGACCTCGTTCCTATATAACGAAGACGAACTGTTGCGCTGGCGCGCCGCCGAGGGATTCGGCGCCATCGCCAGAGACCCCCATATTTTAAGCGTCGAGAAACTCCAGACCATTATCAGCCGCCTTACTTTAAATCTCGAAGCCCGCTCTGGTGGCAACGCCTGGGGCTCCATGGAGGCGGTAGGCGCGATTATAGCGGCGCGCTCCTACCAGCTTGAAAACCAGATACCGAAGCTCTTCTCCTTTATCCACGACGCGAGATTGTGGAAAGGACTGCTCTGGTCGGTGCGGAGAATCGGCGAGCAAAATCCAAGTCTACTGCAAAACCGTTTACACCTGGTAATCGGACTTTTGCGCAACCCGAGCAACACGACGCGCGGGCACGCCGCCTGGGCACTCGGGGTTATCGGGGACGGCGACGCAATTGAGATTCTCGAGTCCCTCCAAAAAGACAAGCACGACATCCGCATCTATGACAAGGGAGAGCTACTCGACATCACCGTGGGCGAGCTGGCCAAACGGTCCCTCGACGAGATAAGAACCAGCCCGCAACACTTCAAGCCGCAGTCCCTCGGCAAAAAACCGCTCCGCGCACAGGGCCAGACCCGCGCAGGAAAACGAACCACTACGCCGCGGCGTCGACCGTCGTAATAGGGTCACGCTCGACCTTGGGCCGCGATGTCATAAGAGTGCGTGTAATCACATATCACATCTTTAAGAGTTTGGTATGCTCAGAGGCCTCGTCGAGCCGCGCGACGCCTTCATCTAGATCGCCGAGACCCGGCCCCAAGACTCCCCATAGCACCCCTTTTTGTATAGCGCGTACCCACAGGCAACGACGCCGGCCGCGTCTCCTCCATCGCGCACGAATATTATGCCGGCTCGAACGTACGCCCCAAGCCGATTCGGCGAGCAGTCTAAATCCGCAACGAAGCCGACAAAGCCGACGACGCCCTATCCATCGCAGTCCAAGGCCTTGTGGCCCGGTTCTGCCAATTGGAGGCCCACCAACCTCGCAGAATCGCACTGACTCCCTTACCTGGTGCTGCAATCACAAGTAGACAGCGCGGAAGTTTAGGCGGCTGTGTTATTGGTAATATTGCCTTCGTTTACGCGTAAAAGAGCAAGTAACAACGGACGCACGTATGGATTTCGAT
>JAUXNY010000123.1 GCA_030682615.1 Candidatus Aquicultor sp.
GCCGTAGACATCCTTAGCCTCGCGCAAATGGTCATCTCTTAAGTCGAGGCGGTTCGGATACGAGTTAAGCTCGAGAAAGGTCCCGGTCTGAGCCGCCGCTTTGAAGACCGCCTGGATATCGATTTCATAAGGTAGGCGCTGGCCTAATACACGCCCGGTCGGGTGCCCGATGATATTGATATATGGGTTCTCCAGGGCCTTGAGCATGCGCGCCGTGAGCTTCTCCTTCGGCTGCGTAAAGCCCCCGTGTATCGAGCCGATGACGACATCGAGTTTTTCGAGAACGGCCGGTCCGAAATCGACTTCTCCGTCGTTGTCGATGTTCATCTCCATGCCGCAGAGAATCTCGATGTCTGCGTGTTCCTCGTTGAGGGCGGCTATAGCTTCTAGCTGCTCCTCAAGCTCTTTTATCGACAGGCCGCCCGCGATACGCAACTTCTCCGCGTGGTCGGAGATGACGATGAACTCATAACCGAGGGCCTGCGCCATCGCTATGACCTCTTCGATACTGTTGAGCCCGTCGCTCCATTTAGTGTGGATATGAAAGTCGCCCTTGATGTCGGCGAGCTCCACCAGGTTGGGAAGCCGTCGCTCGGCCGCCGCCTCTATCTCGCCCTTGTCCTCACGGATCGCGGGCGGCGGCGTCTCCATATCGAGGATGGCGTAGACCTCCTCCTCTGTTGTCCCCGCCAGGCGCTCGTCGGTCTCGACATCAAAAACACCGTATTCGTTTATCTTAAAGCCCCTGGCTTTAGCGATGTGGCGCAGGTGTACGTTGTGCTCTTTCGAGCCGGTAAAATACTGCAAAGCGGCCCCGTATTGCTCGGGCGCGACCACGCGCAGGTCGAGCTGGAGACCGTTAGTCGCGACAACGCTGCTTTTGGTGTCCCCTTGGGCGAGAATATACGCGACCTGCGGCATCGAAATAAAGAACTCCATGACTCTGGCGGGCTCGTCGCTTGAGCAGAGCAGGTCGATATCGCCGATGGTCTCCCGCATGCGCCTGAGACTGCCGGCCGTATCTGCGCGCTCGACAAACGGCTGTTCCCGCAGCCGGTCGACTATCTCACGGGCAATAGGATACCCTTCCGAGAGAAGGATTCGCTCGTGCATCGTCTCGAACTGCTTGATGCCCCTGAGGATATTCTCCTCGGTCTTACGGCCAAAGCCGGGCAGACTCTCGAGCCTGTGCGCTTCTATCGCTTCGACCAGCTCTTTCAGGCTTTTAATACCGAGGGAATCATATATCTTCTTAGCTTTCTTCGGGCCGAGGCCGGGGATATTCAACAGCTCGATGAGGCCGGGCGGCACCTTCGCCTTAAGCTCTTCGTAATAAGGAAGTTGGCCGGTTACGAGGAGCTGCTCGATACGCTTCGCCGTATGCTCGCCAATGCCGGATATCGCGGTCAGCGCCTCGGGGCCGCCCTCGTCGTATACCTCAAAAAGCGGTCGGGTGTAACCCCTGATACTTAGCGCCGCATTGCGATGCGCGCGCACCCTAAACTGGTTCTCACCCAAAATATCGAGCATGTCGCCGATATCCTCTATAATCCGGGCGATATCATCGTTGCTTATATTGCCGCCCATTTGCGCTTCTTTCTCCATAAACTACCCCCGCCTAAAAACAGCGACCGGTCACTCGCCATCAACTGCCCGCTTCTCGCTTGTCATCAACGACCGTCTCGCCGGCGACGTGGCACCGCGACTCCCTGTCCGCCGGGAAGATAAGCCGGACAGCGCGCTCGAACAAGAGATAGTCCCACGACCAGTTGAGCATGACGAAGAGGCGATTTCTAAACCCTATTAAATAAAGGAGATGGACAAAGAGCCATACTATCCAGGCGAAAAAGCCGGTGAACGTCCGCGTGCCGACGCGGACGACGGCCGAGTTACGCCCGATGGTCGCCATCGCACCTTTGTCGAAGTACCGGAAAGGCTGGGGCTCTTTCCCCTCGATTTGCTTGAGGATATTCAAGGCCGCCGCCGTTCCCTGCTGGACGGCGACCGGTGCTATCATCGGAAGCGGGCGGCCATCTTCCTCGAAGTACGCGAGGTCGCCCGCGACGTAGGCCTCGGCGTGACCCGGAATCTGAAGGGTCTTCTCGACCGCGACCCGCCCATTGGCGATTGTCGGAAGGCCCCAGGCTTGTATCTGCGGGTCGCCGCTGACACCGGCGGTCCACACGACGGTTTCACTCTTTATCGAGTCTCCGCCTTTCAATCGTATGGTCGCACCCCTAATCTCACTTACGGCGGCGTTTAAGCGAACATCCACCCCCATCTTCTCAAGGCGCGCCAACGCATACTTTTGGAGACGCTCCGGCATTCCGGGAAGGAGCCGGTCGGAAGCCTCCAACAAAACCACGCTCGCATCTCTAAAATCGAGCATCGGGAAGTCTCTCGCGAGCGGCCCGTGAATCAACTCCGAGACCGCGCCCGAGAACTCTAAGCCGGTCGCCCCGCCGCCCACGACCGTAAAAGCGAGCAACTGCTTGCGTTTGGTTTCGTTCTTCACGTGCGCGGCTTGCTCGAAGCAGCATAGTATGTGGTTGCGCAGCTCAACCGCCTGTTCGAGTGATTTGAGCTGGTATGCAAACTTCTCCGCTCCGGGCACATTGAAGAAATTCGTCGTGCTGCCCATGGCGAGAACCAGGTAGTCATAAGGGATTTTCGGGCCGTCGGTCTCGACGACACGCCCGTCCAAATTGACCCGCTTAACATCGGCCATCATAAAATCTATATTGCGCATGCCCCTCAAGATGCTGCGCACCGGGTAGCCTATCTGCTCCGGCTCGAGCTCCGCCGACGCCACCTGGTAAAGCAGCGGCAAAAACGTGTGAAAATTATTCCGGTCCACCAGAATCACATCGACGTCCGCACCTTTTAAGGTGCGCGCCACCCACAGCCCGCCAAAGCCCGCACCGACTATCACAACGCGAGGTCGTTTCCTAAACGGCATCGTCACTCCTCAATCTTCTTGCTCCCCTCATCGTCCATTAAGAAGGTGGCGCTACATCCACTTGCGCCTTCTGAAATACATCACCATCACCAGGGCGATTGCGATCATGATGGCCCACACGACCGGATAAGCCCACCACACATCGAGTTCCGGCATATATTCGAAGTTCATGCCGTAGATGCCGACGATAAACGTGAGCGGGATGAAAATAGTAGCTATGATCGTCAAGACTTTCATCACCTCGTTCATCTTGTTGCTGATGCTTGAGAGGTAGATGTCGAGCATTCCAGAGAGCATGTCCCTGAAGGTCTCTATCGTGTCTATCACCTGGATAGTGTGGTCGTAAACATCTTTAAGGTAAATACGCATCGAGTCCTTTATAAGGACGGATTCGCCGCGCTCGAGGCCGTTTATCACCTCGCGCAGCGGCCAAACCGAGCGGCGCAGGAAAATCATCTCGCGTTTCAAGTAGTGTATCTCGTTTAACGTCTCACGCTCTGGATTTGCGATAAGCTCGTCCTCTATCGTTTCAATATGCTCACCAAGACCCTCCAGAATCGCGAAGTAGTTGTCGACAATCGAGTCGATAAGGGTGTAGGCGAGATAGTCAGCGCCCATCCTGCGTATCTTAGACTTTTCATTGCGGAGCCGCTGGCGTATCGAATTGAAGAGGTCGCCGACGATTCCCTCCTGAAACGAGATGACGAAGTTCGCGCCAAGAATGAGACTTACCTGTTCCGCTGTTATCCCCTCATTGTCGGCATCGCTGAAGAGCATTTTGAGGACGATGTAGACGTAATCGCCGAAGTCCTCCATCTTTGGGCGCTGGTCGGTATTGAGAATGTCTTCGAGGACCAGAGGGTGCAAGCCGAAGCATTCACCGAGTCGCTCCAGCACCTCGACCTGATGGATTCCCTCGATGTTTATCCAGGTAACATAGGGCTGTTCCTTTATATCGAAGCATTCATCGACCGATGCGGCGACCCGTTCTTCGAAGTAGGACTCACTATAAGTTATGATGCTGATGCTGGTCTCCTCGACCCGTTGCTCCCCGATATGGATGAGCGACCCGGGCTCAAGACCCGCCTTCGTCGAACGCTTCTTGATGATCTTTGACATTATGACCGCCTAAATATATGAGCAGGTATAGGTGACGCTTGTATCAGTATATAATAATACATTTAACAGGTAAGCGTAAAAACAGCTGGCGCTTATTGGGCTACTCTTAAGAATTCTTCTTATTTGCGTATTTAAACCCGAAAAACCTAAGCCCGATTCCATAATAAGCATGAACGAGTCCGACCCCAAACAGGACGTAACCGATGGAGGTATGAAATCCATGCAGAGCGGATACGGTCGCAGAATTTCTCGCCATTGAAAAGCCGGTCGTAAATTGTGTTGTCAGCAAGACGACAAGCACAAGCCCCAGCCAAACATGCACTGCCCTTCCAAAAAACCTCGGAACGATTGTAAATATGCTCACTGATCCCCTTTCTGGAATCGACAGTGTCAGGTGTGCCGCGTCACGGCGTCCCGCTTGATTGCTACTCGACGATGACCGTGCCTTTCATGTTCGGATGGTACGTGCAGATGTACGAGAATGTGCCTGTCTTATCGAACGTGAGGGTCGCGCTCTGGTCTTGCTTAATGTCGCCTGTATCGAAATCGCCCCCATCCGCTGTGGCGGTATGTACCGCAGAATCTTTATTCGTCCAAGTAACCGTGCCACCCTTTTTAATCGTTATCGTCGGAGGTACAAAAGCGAAGTTCTCGATCGTTACCGATGCGCTCTTTTGCGCTCCTCCCTGCGTGCCGGTCGTATTTCCAGCCGGCGCCGTGGTGTCGGTGGTCGTACCCGAGCCACCGCAGCCTGCCGATATCACCATCAGAGTCCCCGTCACCAACACAATGCCCAGCAACAAAAAGTATCTCTTCATAGCACTACCCCTTTGATCAATTGCTCTTAATAGCCCGTGCGCGCCATCATCGCGCTCCTGTGGGGCCTATCATCCGCATAGAACCGCTACACCGGCGGTATGTCTATATTGATACCCAAAAAACGAATCGCGACCAACTATTCGACCGGTTGGCGGATTACCGTCTTGAGTTTTTCCGGGGCGGTTCTTCTCGGGTCGCTTAGGTAAATCTCATGATGCTTTCCCCTGCGCTTGTACCCATGCTCATCGATAAAAGCATGGATTCGCTCGATGGTCGGTCCTTCGAGCGGCATCACGCCATAATCAAGAACCGCAGCGCTTTTCTTGAGCATGAATTTGAGCGTATAGGAGATGCTATAGAGAACTTCAATCGAATCCATGTACTCTTGAGAGGTGTTAGGGTCGCCCACGCCATCGACCATCAGATAACCCATCTCCGCAACATCGACCAGCACGACCTCCTTCGCCGATGGGGCGTAGAGGTACTTGAATTCCTTCTTCAAATCTAGTTTGGGCATATGCCCACCTCCACGATGTGTATTACCAACCAATCGCCGCTATCCTAACCGTAGCCGGAGTTCCGCTATTTTGCTCTTGAAGGCAGCCTGGTCTTTGCTCGCTTTATAACTCTCGACGAGTTCGTCCCGCAACCGCAACATGCGCGCATAAACAGTTCTTCTCGCATCATCCACGAGCTGCCAATCCTCATTACCTGTAAATACATCGAATGCCTGGCGCAGCTCCGGGTACATTTTAAGCCGAAAACGGTCGATCAATGCGATGCAGAAGCTCAAATCACCCTTTTTCTTCTCTTCTATCGTCCGCTTTATCGGGCCGCAATCGGACGTGTCGGCTATCAGGTCTTTGACCGCCCGCAAGAAAAACTCGGATTGTTTATCATCGGCTTGCATAAGCAGCTCGCCCCACTCGGGCACGTCCTCTACCGACTCTCCTATCTCATGGTCGAGGACTATTCCAGCATACGCGCGCGTAAACTCGTCGAACCTAGCCTCAAAGTCGCCATCGAGCGCCGGCCCAGGCGTAAAACCATATTCGTTGAACGCATATTCAAGCGCCCGGTTATTCTTGGTCTGCGCTTCTTGATACTTATCCCAAAGCAACATCTTAAGCGGCTCAAAACGCAAAAAAATGTTGCGTCCCTGCATCGGGCCGGGCGACCAGAAAAGGTCACGCGCCAGCTCTTTACCGGCGCTGTAGACATTACGCCCCTGAATCATGCTCGAGGAGTCAAGCTTCGCGAGAAAGAAGCTCGGCTTCTTGAAGAGCCCATAACCCGCCCCATATACGAGGCCTTCTTCTCGAAGAGCCTCATTGATGCATGCGACATCGAATGGGTCGAACGTTGTCCCGTTGACCTGGATCGCCCTGAAATCCTCCCCTTCAAGCTCTTCCCATGCCGCCTCCTTGCGCTGAATCCACGCGGTCACCTCAGCCTGGTCGACCTTGCCCCACGGCTTCGATGCCATTGGCCGACATATACATCGTTCGCAAGCCCATCAAGAGCCCGCAGATTGAATAATATCCCCAGTACCTCGAATCGGAGACATCGCAATTATAGGTGACGCCTTCAACAAGAACCTCTTTAAAGACTTCTTTTGACACGATCACTTCCTTGCTCAAAATTCAGCTGCCCGCATTAATCGTTCTTGACCAATACTGCGCTCGTTAGAGCGACTACCTTATTCGGGTTGAAAACCGAGTTTTTGCTTCGGCGCCGAACCCGCTTCGATTTTTCCATGTACCTTCTCGTATTTGGAGACATTCTCTTTGAAGGCCGCCAATATGCGCTTCATGTGCCCAGGGGTAACGATAACCCGCGAAGTTATGGTGCCCGTCGGCGGGGCCACAAACATAAAATC
>JAUXNY010000130.1 GCA_030682615.1 Candidatus Aquicultor sp.
AATTTTAAGAAAAACCCGCTCAATCCGTGGATGAGCAAGCAGCTCGTGAGGTCGCAGCTCTTCGACTGGATGTCCGACAAGGAGTTCGACGCTTTTGTCGCCGCCGCGATGGCGTCCGGCAAAGTAGTCGTCGATAAAGCCCAGGTCGCTCACGCCAAAGCCCAGGTCACAGTCGGTGCCGAGGATGAAAAGCTCATCGAGCGGCTGACCAAGGCCATCGTCGATGGCGCGTATGGCCCGCCGGAGACCACCTGGTTGGCAAAAGAGTTCGGGGCAGACTTGAAGAAGTTGAATTCGCTCGCCGACCTACTTACCAGGGAGCACAAGTTCGTCCGTATCGCCCCGAATATGTACTTCGAGGCCGGCCTTATCGAGAAAGCGAAATCCGATATCAAGAGTAATTTCAGCGGCAAGCAGATTAGCCCCGCTGACGTGCGGCAACTCTTTGATACCTCTAGAAAATATGTCATCCCTCTGCTAAACTATTTTGATATGACCGGTGTTACGCGCCGCGTCGGGGACTCGAGGATAGTCCGATAAGAAAGTTTTGTTTGTAATGTTGTTGCCGTCGGCTGTCGATGAGTTCAACGGCGACCTCTTCTTGGAGGTGGATTGGGCCTGGTGGCTCAGCTGGTCTTCAACACCAGTCGGCCGGGTTAATCCTCGGTTGGTGGGTTCGATTCCCACGCACCTCCGCCAAATAAGCCACCCCTCGCGGGTGGTTTTTTCGATTCTCATTCTCATATCACGAAAATGCCGCGCGCTCTTTACAAACGGTTGCGTTTGCCGAAATATAGGTAATAAGCAAACTTGCCGCACGAAGGGGATTCGATGCGAGAGCTACCGTACAAGAAACTTGCCTTAATATTCGCGGTCATCTGGATGGGGATAGGCTTCTTCGCCCTTGCTTTTTATCTGTTTGGCTTCATCTCCAATATCGTCATATGGGTTGCGCTCGCGGGTATGCTCTCGTATATGCTCAACGGCCCGGCCCGGCGCCTGCATGAGAGGTTTCACCAGTTGCCGTGGGCGCTGGTCGTCGTCGCGATATACCTTATCTTATTCCTTGTCATTGTGGTCATATCGGCGGGGATAGGGGTGTCGCTTACTATCGAGACTCGCGGTCTAACCGAAGACTACTCACGCTTTATTAATTCAGTCGGCGATTCAATCCGTTCACTCCAGGTGTTGCTCGATGGGTTTGGCATAAACGTCGATCTTGTGGCGCTTGAGGAGCGAGGCATAGCATTACTAAGCGAGAATGGCGATGTGGTCTTTGGAGCGTTTTTAGGCTTGCTTGATAAGCTTTCATCCGGTGTCAGCCAGATATTTCTCATCCTTATCATCAGCCTCTATTTTCTGCTCGAGGCGCGTGAGATATCCGAATCGTTCACCAGCGCTATGCCGGAGCGTTACCGGAGTGAGATGCGGCAGCTCGGTCTGGAAATAGGCAAGGTGGTCGGAGGGTATACCAAGGGCCAGCTCATACTCTCGTTCATCGTCGGCGTATTTGCCGGCGTCGGCTCGCTTGCGTTCGGCTTGCCCTATGCGCTAGCCATCGGTGTTTTTGCGGCGCTCTTCAACCTTATTCCAGTTGTCGGCTCATTCATCGGAGGCGTTCCGGCGGTCATCCTCGCGTTCATCTTTAAGGGATGGCCGGTCGCACTGGCGGTGCTCATATACTTTATCGTCGTCAATCAGGTCGAATCGAATTACCTGCGGCCGCGCATCGTATCGGAATCGGTCGACTTGAGCCCGCTCACCACGATGATAGCGCTCTTAATCGGCACGCAGCTCGCCGGGATCATCGGTGCGCTGCTCGCCGTCCCCATCCTGAGCATCATCCTCATCTTCATCCGCTACATCGTCCGGTGGTACCGCTCATATACCCAGGAGACCGCCCTGGCCGAGTTGTAGTTCTGCTGAGCGCCTTCGTATTCGCGCGCTGGTATTGAGCCGTCTCTTCGCGGGAATTCGAAACAATCCTCGCTCGGTCAATCTAGCGGTCGATAAAATCTTAGCTATCTAGTCCATATAGCGCTTTAATTGCAGGAATTTACATCGGGGATATCCAATTAAACCAATTATGGCTTGCGGGTGTTTGCCGAACCGCGCACACTTAAAGCTAGACCTTCAATCGAGATAATAACGGTGAGTTCAGTATGGAAAAAGTCGATGTAGTCGTCGTGGGGGCCGGGCCTTCGGGGTCGGCGGCCGCATATTTTCTGGCGCGACGCGGTGTCGAAGTTCTACTAATCGATAAGAGCAGGCTCCCGCGCGAGAAGACCTGCGGTGACGGGTTGGGACCGCGAAGTATCGATGTTCTCGGTAAGATGGGGTTGGGTGGTTGGCTCACCCAAAACGGTTCATACCGGTGCGACCGGGTTCGTCTGTTTTCGAACAACGGGGATTACTTCGAAGCGGGCATCCCCAGGGAGGATACGGCGCAGCCGCATTATTACATAACGTCGAGAAAAGACCTCGATTTTAAGCTGGTGGAAACGGCTAAAGTCGCCGGGGTGCGGGTCGCGACTGTGACCAAGGCGATTGAGCCGGTGCGCACAGGCGACGCCGTAGCGGGCATCGTGGTCGAAGACGAGAGCGGAAAACGTCAAATCGGATGCCGCGTTATCGTCTGTGCGGACGGCACGCACGGCACTTTCGCCGCCAAGACCGGCATCGACTGTGTCAAACCGCACGCGTTCGCGGTGCGGGCCTACTACGACGGAGTCAAGAACCTCGACGATTGCATAAACATATACCTCGACGACAAGATACGCGAGGGTTACGCTTGGATATTCCCGACCGGTGAGCAGGCGGCGAATATCGGTATCGGTATAAGCACCAGCATGATGAAAGAGAGCAAAGTGGACGCACGCCAGATTTTGGGTTGGTTTATGTCGGAGAAGAAGACGCACCCTATCGATCTCAGCGGCGCGGTGGCGACGAGCGACGTTAAGGGAGCATATCTTCGCATGGGGTACGGAAGGCATGATGTGGTCACCGACGGTCTCGTTTTGACCGGTGACGCCGCCGGCCTTATCAGTCCTTTGAGCGGTGAAGGTATAGCGTATGCCTTGGAGAGCGGTGAGATGGCGGCGGAAGTGATAAAGAAAGCGCTCGATAAGGGCGATGTCACTGCTGGCGGACTCGTCTCTTACAAGAAGGCGCTCGATCAAGCGTTCTTAATCGACCACCGCATCTACGAGTTCTTGCGCGAGTCACTGGCGAGGCCTTCGCTGATGAACAGGGCGGTCAGAAAAGCGAGACTAAACCCCGATTTCGCGGGCAAGTTTGTCAGTGTGATGATGGGCACCGCGCGGCCCTTCGACGTATTCACCCCGAAGATGCTCTGGCGCTTGTTCGGCCCCGATACAAAACGCGGGTAGAAGACGGTGGCATCCGGCTATTTCCTCTCACGCGATATTGTTCTACAATGAAGATATGTCTGGATTAATAGAGCTTACGGCAGTAGAAAATGAGGTAGAGGCGGAGATGGTCAGTTCGCTTCTCTCTTCGCACGGCATCCACACGGTCATAAAAGCGGCGCCGCTCGAGTTTCCGATGTCGGCCATGCTTAGAGTGGTCTATGTTCTCGAAGAAGACCTTGAGCGCGCGCTCGAGCTGCTCGATTCGAACAACTTCGTCGCCGAGGACGAGGACGATGAAGGCTAGAGCGGGCAGTATCCCCACGGGCAGCCGCCGGAGTATTCCGATGCCGCCGTCACCGGCTGGTCGATTATCTTTCTATCTTCGGGCGTTCCGATATAGAGGACCTGCTCTTTTTTGCTCCCATAACGGTATACGGTGATTCCTTTACAGCCCAGCTCGTAAGCGAGGACAAAGACCTTGCGCACATCTTCGAGCGTCGCGTTTTCAGGAAGGTTTACCGTCTTCGAGACTGCGTTGTCCACATACTTCTGAAACGCCGCTTGTATCCGCACATGCCATGCCGGTTCGATATCGAGAGCCGTCACAAAGACGCGTCGTATATCCTCGGGTATCTCTTCCATTGCTTGAATCGTGCCGTGTTTGGCGATTTTCATCATCAGTTCTTGGCTGTGGAATCCGCGTGCGTGCGCGACCTTCTCGAAAACCGGGTCGACCTCGAAGAGCGTCGTCCCCTCCATGACTTCGCGCGCGTAGGAGACGGCGAAGAGGGGCTCTATCCCGCTGCTCGTGTTGGCGATGATGCTTATGGTGCCCGTCGGCGCGACTGTGGTCAGGGTAGCGTTGCGCATCACCTCGTAGCCCGCCGCATCCCATTTGCTCCCCTTGAAGTTGGGGAAGGAGCCGCGCGTGCGCGCCAGCTCGGCCGAGGCGGCAATCGCCTCCTCGTAGACGAACTTCATCACCCGCTCCGCGATATCTAGCGCATCCTCCGAGTCGTACGCGACCGCCAGCTCCAGGAGCATCTCGGCGAAGCCCATCACGCCGAGGCCGATTTTGCGGTTGGCTTTGGCCATATAGTCTATCTGGGGAAGCGGGTATTTGCCCGCGTCTATGACGTTGTCGAGGAAGCGCACCGAGAGCCGCACCGTGTCCTTGAGCTTGTCCCAGTCGACGGCACCGTCTTGCACCATCTTGTGGAGGTTAATCGAGCCCAGGTTGCACGGCTCATTGGGTAATAGCGGAATTTCTCCGCATGGATTCGTGCTCTCGAATGTCCCCACGTCGGGGGTGGGGTTAGCCGCGTTGGCGCGGTCGATGAAGAAGAGCCCCGGGTCGCCGGTCGTCCAGGCCATCGCTACTATCAAGTCGAAGAGGTCTTTCGCCGCCGCCCTACCGGTAGCCTCGCCGGTTCGCGGGTTGATAAGGTCGATGTCGCCCCCGGTGGTGACGGCTTCCATGAACTCATCCGTGACCGCGACCGAGATGTTGAAATTATCGAGAAAGCCCTCTTTTTTCTTAGCGGT
>JAUXNY010000131.1 GCA_030682615.1 Candidatus Aquicultor sp.
GCCGTTTTAACACCAACGCGGCACACTGGAAAGCCGCACTCTTCTTTATGATTCGGCATATACGAGTCGAGCTTCAGCCTTATACGAAATAAATTCTCGAAATCATACATCTCCGCAGCTTGCATAATTAACGATTGCTAAGGTGCTGTTATCAAAGTATGTTCCCATTTTTAACATGAAATAAGCAACCGCATGATAATGATTCCGGCAATGCCTATATCGATGAACTTATCGGGCGGGTCGGTTACGCGTCCCGGCTGTGACCGGTTATCCCATAAGGGTCGCGCTCTTCGGGGTCGACGCGCTCTTCCAGGGCGTGCTCGCTCTCGGATGACTGCAGGTATACCACAGATGCTCGCAAGCGCGAGATTATCTGCTTGTACTCGCCATAGGCGTTGTTTATCATCGTCGCGCCCCGGGCGATTTTGTTCTCGAGGACTTGCTCCATCTCGTCGAGCTGGCGCCCTATCGTTATCAGGTGACTCTGCAGATTCTCCATATCGATGGAGCGTGAATATTGCAGGTGGAGGCTGTAGAAAGTCAAGACATACGGTATTGTCATGCTATATGACATCAAGATGACCTGCCGCTTGTACGCTTCGAGGTAAGCGCGCTTGCAGACCGTGAAGACGGCATCGGGAACCGCGGCCACCGCCCACGGAGCCGTGACATCGGGGTCGATGTACTGGCAGACCTCTTTTACACGACGGGTCGTTTCGCGCTCTATCTGGTCGATTAAACCGAGACGAACCCGCTCGTCTCTCTCCTCTTCGAGCGCTATCAAAAGGTTGCTCGCCGGCCACTTCGAGTCTATCGGGAGCACCCGCCTGTCCGACAGGACAAGGCCAAACTCGACGACCTTTCCGTTTACGCTGAAGTTGTGCGCAATCATATCGCGCGGAAAGAGCTTGAATATCTCGTTTAATATGTTCTCACCCGCCTGCCCCTTGGAGTAGCTCCCGACTATTACGCTTTCCAGGCGCTTAACGACGTTGCGACTCTCCTCTTCGAGATGCTTACGGGCCTCGTAATCGGTTTTCAGATGCTCTATGGTGCGCTGGGTTTTGAGTATCTCATCGCGAATGAAGCTCTGCGACCTGTCGCCGAACTCAACACTCGATTTCATCTCCTGGATTAGGAGATTTTGCCGTTCAAGGGTGTCGCGGAGCGCGGAGGTATCCGAGGGAGCCTTTCTGAATGCTAAAGAGATAACCGCAATAACCAGTATCACGACGAGCGCGAGTAGTGCGACATTAACTGTATCCATAGCTCTCCGATAGTGTGACTTGTCGCGATGGCATATCTGCCGGTGATAGACTAAACGGTGAACCGGCTTCGATGCCGCGCCGGTTCCGCGGGATAGCTTGCTTTACAGCATATCCCTTTTATAATATGCAGTCTGACCGGGTGATTCCTCGACGCCTACCGTTATCGAGGTTATATTGTCCGCCTGCATATCGAGCAGGTCCTCGCGTAACTTCTCCGATAGATAAAACGCGAGCAGTTCGGCTGTGCAGTTCTTTATCGGCAAAATCAAAACATCCGATGCCGGGAAGACGAACCGTTTATCTCTAAAGACCACCTCAACGGCGCCGTTCGCTTCAGTTATGGCGACCAGGTCGTTCTTGGACGGTATCAGCGTCTTGTGGTCGAGTTCGTTGCAGTGGTTCTCCGCAAATTCCTTAAGAACTGTAAAGTCGAATATGTAGCCGATATCGTCGAGTACACCCTCCAAATCGACCGATACCGCATAATTGTGCCCATGAAGACGCTCGCACTTCTCGCCGAATATCAAGAAATGAGCGGAGCTGAATTTTAAATAATCTTTTTCGACATGTATCGAGTATTTGCTCATGGTAAAAAGAGTATTGCGCTTAGTCTCTTTTGTCAACACGCATCGCCTTAAGATGGAGCGTCTCCGAGCGAACCCTTGCGGTTTAGCCGATACCCAATCCCAAATATGGGAAGAGCTTTTGCTTTACCTGCTCGATGGTCTGCTCGGTCTTTGACTGAAGGTTGGAGGCGGCCCCCTCAATCGGCTCATCGCGCAACTTGCGCGGACATTCAGAACGTGCGTGACTCGCACACAGCTCCCGCCACGGCTCCGGCAGCTCATCGTCTAAACCGACCGAGGCAACCTCGGCGGTAAGAAGCGTCCATGCTCGCGGCACGACCTCATATATCTGATACCCGCCACCCCCAAGGGCGACCAGTTTCCCTCCCGAAACCTCATGAGCCAGCTCGTGGATTCTCGCATACATATGCTCATAGGCGTTGGTCGTAAGACTCATGCCGGCCAGAGGGTCGGTGTGATGGGAATCGCAACCGTTCTGCGAGACAATCAGGTCGGGTTTGAACGCCCGGATAACCGGCGGGACCACCTCGTCGAAAGCTCGTAGGTATAACTCGTCATAAATCCCGGGCTCAAACGGGACATTCACGGAATAGCCCTCTCCCTCGCCCGTTCCAATCTCTTCAATAAAACCGGTCCCGGGGAAAAGGTACCGTCCACTCTCGTGTAACGATAGGGTCAAGACGTCGGAGCGATCATAGAACGCCCATTGGACACCGTCGCCGTGGTGGGCATCGATGTCGACATATAGAACGCGTGCGCCGTAGTGCTTGACGGCATAATCGATGGCACAAGCGGGGTCGTTGTAGATGCAAAAACCCGAGGCCCGGTCGGAAAGAGCGTGATGAAGCCCGCCCGAAATGCTGACCGAGTGAGCCACCTGCCCGCTCATGACCATTTCCGTCGCCTCTATCGCGCTTCCGGTAATAAGGCTCGCCGCTTCGTGCATACCTTTAAACGCCGGATTGTCGCCGGCGCCTATGCCAAACTTCGGCCCGTACACCGAATCGTCGGCGCCGTACATCGACTGGTCCCCGAACGCATCGCCGGTCTCACTTATTTTCTTTACCGCCTCGACATAGCCGGCTGTGTGGACCCCCAGAAGCTCTTCATCGGTCGCCATACGCCCGGGCAACAATCTTACCTGAGGTCTGTAAAACACTCCATAGGCCTTCAAAAGCTCATAGGTCAACTTCAAGCGAATGGGCTGAAGTGGGTGCGAAGGGGAAAAATTGTAATCCAAGAATTCATCGCCATAGATAAACGCGACCGATTCGTCGGCGCCGCCGCCACATAAATCCTTTTGATGCATCGCTCACCACCTTATTTACTCCTGAGAATCAGGAAGAGGCCCCCAATAAAGGTGAGCGCACTCAGAAGTAGGGGCATATACACAGGGACGATAACCGGCATCGGCACAAGCGCGATAACGTCTTTGGATAGCAATGAGGTCGGCCATTTGATAATCGCATAGAGAAACGCATAGTAAAGAACGCCCCACAACCCGACCACAAAAAGCAGCAAAAAGACGCGCTCGCTCCACTTCTTCCCTATCATGTAAACCGCTGCGCCTACCAGCGCCAACATGGCGATTTGGCGTATTTGCTCCGTTACTAGAAGATTCATGTCGACGAGTATCTTAAGGGCGAGGTCCTGCTTTAATACCATAAGGTCGCCGAATTTAAAAACAATGTCCTGCTTGTTCAAACCCCATGACGGAAGCAAGGTCTTTATATTGTAAATCTCGCGCAGATATACCGTGGCGGCGGCGTTTAGAAAAGCGACAGTTGTGGCGATTATGACCAGCGAGGTAAACTTAGCCTTGGCTTTGCGGCTCTTTTTCTTTTTGACTTTCTTCGTGAGGTTTCCCATCAATTCACCGTATATTGCTACGACTTATGCTTTATCTAATCGGCTGCTATCGACGCTATCGCGAACTTTCTTTCTGGTTAAAAACATACCCGACCTGCCTGCTAAAAACAAGCCTATGCCTAACAATAAGACGATAGCATAGTTTCGTTGAGCAAGTACGAGAAAAGGCAGGATGGCTTCGGTCATCAATCGCGGCGCAAAGTCGTTTTCGCCAAGCATCGCTTCGACTCTGGAGCGAATCAAAACCAGAAGAACCGCGCTCATCCCGACCAGGATAAGGCTGCCACCGAGACCTGTGAGCTTGTAGAAACCGCGGCTTGACACAAAAAAAAGGATTCCAAACAAACAGCCCAGAAGACCTGCGGAGACAAAGAGCTTATACATATTGTCGTTGAATTCTTTGCTCACAAAAGTATCTGCGAGCATGCCCAGCCTATCTAACTCTAGCCGGCTCGATGGCGGAAGACCGGTAGAATTAATCGTATCAGTGAAACCATGGTAATACATCTCGCGTATGATTGCGCTCGCAATAAATGCTCCTAGCTGTTCCCTCGGCACATCTCTCATATCGGCTGCTTGCACGTCAAGTTCGATATTCAAACCTGGGACTACCAAGGGCACACCAGAGTCGCTTTGAGCAAATCTTTCAAGCTCGGGATAGTATATCTCCATCAGGGATTGGATATCGATAATCTCCTCGGCAGCGATTACCCCGACACGCTCGACCATCTCAAATGAAGAAACATGATAAGCATGGTAAGAGAAGAGCGTCAACGCTAGAAAAAAGGTGCAGAAAACGCCGCTGGTAAGCCTGAGGAATTCGCTTCTAGTGGCGCGGTTTTCCTTGCTCGTCACATTAGACCTGCTTCACTCTTTATGAGAATAGCTTGTCGGCTAGACAGCCGCCCGCTCCCTCGTCTCACCATCATTGTTCTCGCTGCCCTGGATTGTGGGGAGCGTAAACGAGAAAGTGCTGCCTGCTTCCAGCTCGCTCTTCGCCCAGACCCGTCCACCATGCGCCTCAACCAGATGTTTGACTATCGCCAGGCCGATTCCGGAGCCACCCGTCACACGCGCGCGCGACTCATCGACCCTATAGAAATGATTGAATACATACGGGAGGTCTTCCTTGGATATCCCTTCTCCCGAATCCTCGACCGAAACCAAAACCGCGGGATTATCGACGCCTCCACCTATCGTGCGGTCGACCGCAGCGCTAATTTTAACGGTATCTCCGTCGGCCGTATATTGAAACGCGTTGGCGATTAGATTATAGAGCACCTGGCTAATTCTATCGCTGTCGACATCGACCGGCGGCAGGTCCTCGCCTATCTCCACTTCGAGATGTTTTGCCTCCTCGACAGCCCTCGGCCTGAACATCTCGACTACCTGCCGGATGATATAGCCGATATTGGCGCGCTCCTTCTCGAGTCGCAGTTGCTTCTCCTCGGCCAGTGCGAGGTCTCTTAAGTCATTTAGAAGCCTCGACAGAAGCAAAGTCTCTGTATGGATGGCGGCTAGTTTCTTTTGGCTCGGCTCTATCACTCCGTCGAGCATGGCCTCGATATTGCCGCGCACCACAGTCAACGGCGTCTTTAGCTCGTGAACGATGTCTCCGAGCAGCCTATGGCGAAGCTGATTATTCCTCTCGATGCTCATCGCCATCTTGTTGAAGGAGGTCGCCAACTGCCCGATTTCGTCTTTCGTGTCCACCTCAACGCGATGGGTTAAGTCACCCTGGGATATTTTTTTTGCGGCGACCGCAAGCTCATGCAGCGGCGCCGTTAAGCGTTTGGCGAAAAGGACGCCGAGAAGTGCCGCGACCAACGCGGTTACTATGCCGGTAATCCAAATCCATTCGTTCACCGACTGCAAGAAACCTTCCTCTAGCGGGCCGATAAGACTGGCCAGCATCCGCGCACGCATGCCGCCATGCCCGGAAGATGCCTGCCCGGCAAAAGGCCCGTTTATAAGATAGTCATTGAATTGTAGACCGATTACCCTGTTGATTATCGCCGAGACCGCAGTTATCGAAACCAATGCGATCAGCGTAAATGTAATCGTCAGCCTCGCGGCTAAGCTACGCATCGTTGCTTTCCTCCATTCTATAGCCGACACCGAACACCGTGACGATATACCGCGACGTCTTCGGGTTAGCCTCTATCTTCTGGCGGAGATTCTTTACATGCGCATCGATTGTCCGCTCATATCCTTCGAAAGAATACCCTTGTATGTAATCGATGAGCTGAAGCCTGGTAAAGACCCTGCCGGGATTTCTTGCCATCGCTTCGAGCAACTTAAATTCCGTCGGCGTAAGCGCGATAGCCTCACCCGCTTTGGTCACCTCATGCTTGGCAAGGTCAATGGCGATTTCGCCTAGCCGCAACTTTTCCGCATTAGCGACCTCACCAACCGCGCGCCGCAATACCGCTCTCACCCTTGCTAACACCTCGCGCGGACTAAATGGTTTCGTAATATAGTCGTCCGCGCCTACCTCTAAACATAAAATCTTATCGGTCTCTTCATCGCGCGCGGTGAGCATGATAATCGGAACCGATGAGGTCACGCGCAACAACTTGCAGACCTCAAACCCATTGACCTCGGGGAGCATCAAGTCCAGCAAGATGAGGTCGGGCTCGTCTCGTCGCGCAATATCGAGTGCTGCCCGGCCGTCATAGGCCTTCAAGACCTCGTAGTCTTCGCGCTCCAAATAGGCCGCTAAAACCTCTACTATCTCCTTTTCATCGTCGACGACGAGTATCGTATTCTTGCCCACCAATAAATCAACGCCTTACATTAGTCCTTAGCTTAAATGCATGAAAAACCATTTCGTGCCGTTCGTCCCCAATATATACTATTTCGGAACTTACCGAAACATCTTGATACAGGCCACCGCATCGGCCGGCAGGAACACGTCGAAATGCAGCAATCGGCATCACCATGAGCATGTTACCTTGAAGCGCTCACCGTGAAACCGATTGCTGCTACCACTTGCCGACCATTCGGTCAGCGCATTTATTGTCAACCTAGAGATTGGTCGGTGTAACAGCCGACGTACCGCCAAAGCCGGCACCTGGGCCATTGCCGCCCCTCATGCCGGCACCGCCGCCACCGGGGCCACCCATACCGCAGCCACCGCCGCCGCCGCCACAGCCGCCTCTACCGGCGCCAGGGCCAACCGCAGGGTCTTCTACGCGTTCCTGCACTCTTGACTTCATTCTCTCCAACATTTGGTTCTTTTGCTCTACAGTTAAGTAACCTGCTTCAACTTTCTCATCGAGGATTTGCTCACGCGAACCCACGATCGTGTCTACTACTTTGTCCTTTTCTACACCCTGCTCCTTGGCGATATC
>JAUXNY010000139.1 GCA_030682615.1 Candidatus Aquicultor sp.
GAGCCTGTGCTCGGGCTTCGCCAGCGCCGGGTCGTTATCGACGATTGAAAAAGCCTCGCGCCGGGCATCTGTCAGTATCTCATAGTCGCGCGTGAGCTTCGCTATCCGCAAGTCCGGCAAACCCGATTGCCGGGTGCCAAAGAGCTGTCCCTCGCCGCGAATCTGCAGGTCCGCCTCGGCCAGCTTAAATCCATCCTTGATTGTTCGAATAGCGTTTATCCGCTGTTTTCCCTCATCCGTCGTCGGCTCACCGAAGAGGATGCAGTAAGATTTGAGACCGCTCCGGCCGATGCGCCCGCGCAGCTGGTGGAGCTGGGCGAGGCCGAAACGTTCGGCGTCCTCTATCAGCATCACCGTTGCGTTCGCGACATCTATGCCGACCTCGATGACCGTCGTCGATATCAGGATATCCAATTCACCTCGGGCAAATAGCGCCATGACCTCCTGCTTCTCCACCGATTTCAACCGGCCGTGAATCAGGCCGACGCTCAAATCCGGGAAGACTTGCGTTTGCAGGCGCTCCGCCTCCTGCATCACCGCCCTTACTTCTATCTTATCCGATTCCTCGATAAGCGGGCAGACGATATACGCCTGGTGCCCGTCGGCTACCTCGCGCCGCACCTTTTCATAGGCCTGCTCGCGCTTGTCTGCGCGGCAAAGCAAGGTGTCGACGTGCGCGCCGGGCTCTCGACCCCCGGGAAGTTCCTTGATGATGCTGACATCCAGGTCCCCGTAGAGGGTGAGTGAGAGCGTCCTCGGTATCGGGGTCGCGCTCATTATCAGGATGTCGGGGTGGTAGCCCTTTTCTTTGAGGTACATGCGCTGCTGCACGCCGAACCGGTGCTGCTCGTCGATGATGGCAAGCCCCAGCATCTTGAAGTCGACGTCGTTCTGGATTATCGCGTGTGTTCCGATTATGAGGTCGATATCGCCCGCCTTGATGCCGTCGCGCAACGCCTCGCGCTCTTTCTGCGACATCGACCCGATAAGCAGGGCGGTCCTTACGCCAAGCTTATCTACTATATCCCTTATCTTATCGTAGTGTTGGACGGCTAAGACCTCGGTCGGCGCCATCATAGTCGCCTGATATCCGCTTTGAATAGCCGTTAGCAGCGCAAAGAGGGCGACTATGGTCTTTCCGGAGCCGACTTCACCCTGGAGCAGCCGGTTCATCGGGCTGTTACGCTCCATATCGCCCTGAATCTCACCGATCGCATTTATCTGGTCACCGGTAAGTTCAAACGGCAGGCCTTGCGAGAGCCCTTCCGTGAGCTCGCCGTCGCGTGTGTGAGCGACGCCCTTTAAATCGCTTTCGATCCGTTTCTTGCGCGCCGCCAACCCTGCCTGCATCAAGAAAAGCTCCTCGAAAATAAAGCGATGCCGGGCTTGAAGAAGCAGCTCGCGCTCGGTCGGGAAATGTATTTCGCGAAGGGCTTGGGCTCGGGGCAGCAGGTCTTTTTTTGTGATGAGAGCTTGCGGCAATGTCTCGGCGACATCCCCGTACTCATCGAGCGCGTTCTTTAATATGCGCCGCAAAATATTGGGAGTCACGTTTTTTGTCGCCGGGTGGACCGGCACGATGCGCCCCGAGTGAATCGGCTCGCCTTGCGCCTCGCCGACGATATCGTACATGGGGTTATCCATTTGATATTGGTTGAATTTATAGCTTACCTTCCCGCTAAAGGAGACTTGCATTCCTTCTTTCAGGCGGGTCGCGATATAGTCCTGGTTGAACCAAATGCCCTTAATATAGCCCGTCCCATCGAAGAGCGCGACTTCGATTATGCGCATCCCGGTCCTGACGCGCTTCTTGTTCACCTCGCGCACCTCCCCGAGAATCGTAACGTGCTCGCCGCTTCGGACCTCGTTTATCTTCTTCATCTTCGAGAGGTCGAGGTATCTGTGGGGAAAATGGAACAGGAGGTCACCGACGGTCTCGATGCCCAGCTTCTTAAGGCTGTCCGCAGTCGCGGAACCGACGAATTTCACATTTATAACGGACTCGCTAAGCGATGGATTCTGGCTCAATATTTCGCCGTCTCTAGCCGTGAGGATGGTATATTATGCCGAACGTACCGGGTCCGACGTAAGTGCCTATTACGCTGCCGATTTGTGTCGCAAGAACCAGGTCGTATGCTATTCCCGCTTCCCTGATGTGCTCCTCAAGTTCGCGCGCGGCCTCCGGAGCATCCGCGTGGATAATCCCGATAGAGAGGCGCTCCGCGCTCTGGGCGCTAAGAAGATCGACTATCTCTTTGAATATCTTCTTGCGTCCTTTGACTTTCTTAAACGGGACGACCATGCCGTCATCGAGCGTAAGTATCGGCTTTATGTTCAGGATAGAACCTGCCAGCGCTTGCGCTTTGCCGATTCGTCCGCCCATCTCCAGATATTTAAGGGTGTCGACACAAAACAGCAACCGGGTATCTCTGACGAGCCCTTCTATTAAGGCCATCATCTCAGCCACGCTTTTGCCGGCGTTTCGCGCTTTTACGGTCTCGTTGACTATAAAAGCCGTGCCGCCGCTCGCCAGCTTGCTGTCTACGACCGTCACCGGGACATTGACGTTCCGGCTCGCTATGTCGGCCGATTGAATCGTTCCGCTAAGGTGCCCGGATAGATGTATTGAAAAGATATGGTCATACGATTCATACTTCGAGTACGCCTCTATAAACTCCTGGACAGATGGCTGAGAGGTCTTGGGAAGGATATCCGAGGAACGCAACATCGGATAGAATTTCTCAGGCGGCATCTCTACCCAGTCCTTATAGGCCTCTTCTCCGAAGCGCACCATAAGCGGAACCATCGTCACATCGTTCTCATCATAGTAAGTGAGCGCCATATCGGCCGTGCTGTCCGTAACAATCGCAATCTTAGTCATCGACAACCTCGCACTTCAACATATGCCTACAGTTATTAGAGTATTCCGACATGGTAAGATTTTGGCGGGTCTATTCTATGCCGATAAGAAAGTAGTATACGGGCTGGCCGCCATAGTGCATGTCGAGCTCGACGTCGGGAAACCGCTCCTCGAACATCGCCGAAAGCTCGTCTATTTGGTCGGCGTCTATCGTGTCACCCGCCAGAATCGTCACTACTTCGCTGTCATCGTCTATCATCGTCTCGAGCAGCGTCATCGTCGTCGCAAGAACGTCGCCGCCGGAGGCCTTGATGTCGCCGGCGTAAAGGCCTATGGTCTCACCTTTCTTGACCTCTCCGTTCTTCGTGTCTCGCACGGCGTATGTGACCTCACCTGTCTTTACCATGTCGCATTCGATGGTCATCGCTTCGATGTTTTGGTCGAGTGTAGCAGCTTCGTCAAAGGCCAACATGACCCCGAACGCTTCCGGTACCGACGTGGTCGCAACTACTCTGACTTTCTTATCAGTCAATCCGTCGACCTGTTGGGCCGCCATGATGATGTTCTTGTTGTTGGGAAGGATTATGACTTCGTCGCGTCTCAGTTTATTGACTGCGGCGACTAGGTCGGCGGTGCTCGGATTCATGCTTTGCCCACCATCGACAATCGCATGAACGCCGAGGTTAGACAGTATCTCTTTGACGCCTTCCCCACTGGCGACCGCGATGATACCTATGCCTTGCTCCTGGACTAGAGCGCCCTCTTCCTTCAACGATTCGGTACGCACTTTCGACTGTTCGATGATGTTGTTTATCTGAACCTCGGATATCGTTCCGAGCCCGGTCGCGATTTGCACGACCGCTCCGGGGTCGTTAGTGTGAACATGTATCTTCGTCAACTCCGGCGTGCCGACTACCAGCACCGAGTCTCCGTATTTCTCCATCTCGATTTCGACCTCGTCTAAATCGATGCCCTCGCTCTTTAAAATGAATTCGGTGCAATACGCAAACTCGATGCCCTCGTCGACTATCGTAAGCTGGTCGTTCTCGTCGACAATACCGTTCTCGAGTTTGATCCCTTTCTGAGCGGACAAGATTCCCTTGGCCATGATGAGCAGTCCATAGCCGCCGGCATCGACAACACCCGATTCCTTGAGTATGGACAGCAACTCGGGCGTGCGCTCGACCGACCTCTTGCCTTCCTCGATGATATATGAGAGCAGGTCAGATGGATGAAGGTTCTTGCCTAGAAGACGCATACCCGCGTTAGCCATATCCCTTATGACCGTCAACATCGTGCCCTCGACCGGCTTCTTTACGGCCCCGTATGCCGCCGTCGCGCCGTTATCTAGCGCTTCGATTATGGCGTCCGCGTTGAGTTCTTCATACTTAGCAAGGCTCTCACAGATGCCCCGTATTATCTGGGAAAGGATTACTCCCGAATTCCCCCGAGCCCCCATTAAAGACCCGTAGGTTATCACTTTCGCCAGCTCCGCAAGGGATACGTCACCGGCTTTTACCGTTTCGTCCCGGACGATCTTCATGGTGAGCACCATGTTAGTGCCCGTATCCCCATCGGGAACCGGGTAAACGTTGAGGCGGTTTATTTCGTCCTGATATTTGATGAGAGCTGCCAACGAGGCGTTTACGAGAGCGGCGATGTCGCTTTTTGTTATGGTTTCGGGTAATTGGTCCCGCAGGCTAGCCTTCATCTACGACCAATCCATTGAGTTCCGAGACAAGGTCTTCGATACTTACGTTGTGCATGTTAGCGCCATTTTCGAGGCTCTCCACAGACGACGCCAAGCAGCCTACGCAGACCATATCATATTTCAAAAATATGTCGAGTGCTTTGGGGTGAGCCGTCAGCGCATCTTCGATGAGCATGTCTTTTGAAAACCGCATATCTCCTCCATGTGAAGAAAACCTTTTACTTACTGTGCCACGGTTTAGACTAGCATTATCTGCAGATTATAACATAAATTCTCTTCGTCTTTACCGAACTCCTGCGCACGCGTCGCAATCACTGCGCTATTGGGCGCGTCTTGGCGGCAAACCGAATTTGTGACAATATATTGCCATTAAGGGGAATAAATGATAGTATTGGTTCTTGTTTAATTTATTCTGAAGAGGAGATAGACATGGCCAGAAAATGTGTTATATGCGGTAAAGGGCCCATGAGCGGTAATAACATAAGCCATTCACACCGCGTTACAAAGCGCCGGTTCAACGCGAACGTCCAGAAGGTGCGCGCAGTCATCGAGGGTTCTCCAAAGAACGTCTATGTCTGCACCAAGTGCATGAAGGCTAATAAGGTAGTTCGAGCGGTTTAGCGAGATAAAAAAGCTTTCCCGGTCTCAAAGAAGGCCGGGTTTTTTATTTTATCCGACAGCGAGCGACCTGACTTCTGAACCATCGACCAGAGACACGATTCTAATTAACCCGTCCTCCACCAGCCCTACGGTCGGAAAATCCTCGTCCCCTTTGGGAAGCGCCGCACTCCCGGGATTTACGATTAGCAAACCGCCTCGCTTCTCCAGGCGAATCACATGCGTATGGCCGAGCGCAACGATATCCAGATTGTATTTACCACCAAGTTCGAGCAGGTCCGCTTCGCGGTGTGTATGGCCGTGCGTGGCCATCAGTGAAAGGCCTCCGGCATAGACGAGAGCGTAAGGCGCCTGTATCGGGTACTCGAGAGCGTTGGTGTCGACTTGCGCGTCGCAATTACCCTGCGCGAAGACCATAGGAAAAGGCGCGCTGTTCAACGCATGTGCGAGCTTCATCGGATTGTACTCTTCGTAACGCGGGTTGAAAGGCCCGCTTCCCAGGATATCGCCCATATGTATCACGAGGTCGGCGCCTTCGAATACCTTTTCAGCCTTCTCCCATGCGTCGATGTATCCGTGCGTGTCGCTAATCAGCCCTATCTTCAACGCCGTCTCTCCTTCTAACCGAATCGTCCGTCGCAGCTTCCATGTCGCGCTTCGACGCTTCCGATATGAGCGAAGGCACCGCTTGAAGGCTGCCTTTGCCCAGCAGTGCCGCGCCCTTGATTTTTTTTAACACATAGGCTTTAGCCCTGTCTACTGCGTCATATGCCTCTAACCCGTGCGCTAGATACGCGCATATCGCCGAAGCCATCATGCAGCCGGTACCCCGGACGTTGCCTCTCTCCACTCTTAACGCCTCGTAATAGTATTCGTCCGTTCCATCATATAGCAAGTCTGCCGAGACCGGTCCCGAGAAATGCCCGCCTTTGATGAGAACCCATCCGACCCCGGTATCTTTTATTATCGCGGCCGCCTGAAGAAGGTCGTCTTCGCTCTTGATGGATACGCCGGAGAGTATCGCCGCCTCATCGATATTGGGCGTTACCATAAAAGCTTTGGGCAGAAGTCTTTTTTTTAAGACCGCCGTCGCGGCCTCCGAGGTCAAAAGCCTGCCGTCGCTCGCCCGTATTACAGGATCGACGACCGCTTTTACGTCGGGGTTCTCGCAGATGATTCTCGCGGCCTCCATGATGTTCTCGGAGCTACCCAGCATCCCTATCTTTATCCCGTCGATACTCGTATCCGCTATTATGGCATCTACTTGAGAGCGGACGATGCTTGAGCAGAGCACTTCGAAAGTGACCACGCCGGTACTGTTTTGGGCGGTAACGGCGGTTATCGCCGTATATGGATAGACTGCGCACTCCGTCAGCGCAAGCATGTCGGCTTGAATGCCGGCGCCTCCGCTCGGGTCGGAGCCCCCTATCGCTAAGACCTTTTTCAACTCCATCATGACCATCCTAGAAATGGGTGTATCCTGACTGCTTCATCGGGCTTTCACTGCCCGACCAATCTATAACGGT
>JAUXNY010000143.1 GCA_030682615.1 Candidatus Aquicultor sp.
GTTCGTCGGGCCAGTGTTTTGCCTTCGGCTTCCTTCAGATTCGGCCTCGCGACCGACACCCTTGCCGTTTAGCTAACAGTTCCCCCTGTTGGGCCTGTAAGGGACTTTCACCCTCAAGTACGTGCGCCCTGCCGGGCGCACAAATCAAAAAGGCCTTCGGTTTATTGAAGGCCTTCTCTCATCTTTCACGCTCAGCTACACTAGTCCCTCTGCCAACTTACCCTTACAAACTCGGAATCCCTCAGCCATTGAATAGTTAAATCACCGCTAAACGCTTTCTCGAATTCTTTCCCGATTCGCTCAGCAAGCGATGTCTCTGTCGTCTCCACGGTAATGCCTTCGCCGTTCTGGTGGACATTGTATACACGCGCCGCCACATTTCTATGGACTTGCTTGTCGGCAATATTCTCAATGAGGTTCATCGCCTCATCAAGATGGTCTTTCAGGAACACCCCTTTTAAGCTCACGACACCGTCTATTCTTCTTTTCTCGATACGTTCATGTCCCGGGCATAGAGTCTCTTCCGCACGCCGCATCCGCGTGAGCCGGGAGTGTTTACCTTCGTCGTAAAACCACTTCTGCCCATCGAACACGGCCATGCATTTCGTGCAGATCTTTTCACTCATGCACTATCCCTCCTTAGAAAACAGGTCAGCCCAAATATTGCAATATGTTCTGTTACGCTGTCGCTGCTGTTGATTTTGCTCATTATCTGTTTACCCTTCCACCACCTCCTTTATGTCTGATTTCGGCTCCGCACCACAGCGAGAGCACCACAACATCTTTCCTTATATAACGCACATTCTTGATTTAGAAACGGTCGTTTCACACTATTGTGCGGCCGCTTTTACGCCGACATCGATTTCGAGTTCTTCACTTTTCAACTCATCGGCAACGATAACACCGAATACTTTATACTCGCCGGCTTTGACCGGAACGCCCTTCGAATCGATAAGGCTCCAACTCTCGGTGAATTCGGTTTTTTGGGTACTCTCCAGAACGACGTCTTCGAGGACCTGCGCGAACATCCTGCCCTCCGACCACCGCCAGACTTCATCGCCGCTCGCGTCTACGACCCAGAAGTCATATCGCCGGCTCGAACGAAAAGAGAGCTTGCGGGATTCTTTGGCCGTGTTTGTTACCGATATGGTTAGCGCAAGATTTTCGCCGACCGCCACCGGGTTGGGTTTCGAGGACAGGGAGACGATCAAATCATCGATTCCTTTGGAGACTTCTATGGTTCGACCCTCCTCGTTGACGGCTCCCCCTTCAAACTCCACGGTCTTTACGGCAAATAATGATAACCCGAATAACGCTAACAACACGATGCATATTACCGAGACACCTACGACGATAGCTACGATTTTAGCGGCAGACATCTTCTACTCCTTGTATACCCGTGGGACGCGCCCATTTATCATGCAAACAACCTCATAATTGATGGTACCGAGCAAAGACGCTATCTCGTCCGCGCTAATCTCTTCACTGTCCTGGCGTCCGATTAAGATGACTTCATCGTCGGCCTTGACGGTAGAGTCCGGGCCGACATCGACCATAAACTGGTCCATGCAGATATTTCCTACCGCCGGATACCTGCGTCCCCCGATGAGCACTTCCGCCTTGTTCGACAGCAGCCTCGAGTATCCATCGCCGTATCCGGCCGGAACGGTGGCGATTACCGTATCGTGCGGCGCTTTGTATGTCCTGCCGTAGCTTACGCCCTCACCTCGGGCGAGATTCTTCGTATAAGAAAGCCGCGCCTTAAGGGAGAGCGCCGGACGCAAATCCGCGATGCCCCTGGTGGCCTCGCTCGGGTGCAGACCGTAGAGCGAGATACCCACCCTGACCATGTCGAAATGGGAATCGGGATACAAATATAGTCCCGCGCTGTTCGCCGCGTGTTTGACCGGCGGACAAATACCTTCGGCTTCGAGCCCTTGAATCAAAGCCTTGAAACGTTTTATCTGATAAGCTGTGTAATCGCTGGCCGGGTCATCCGCTTCGGAGAAGTGCGTGAAAATCCCCTGTAGCTCCAAACCCCGCAATAAACGCATCTCTCGAATCAGTTCGGGGACGTGCTCGGGGATCAAACCGACACGATTCATCCCCGTATCTACTTTGATATGGGCGCGCACGACTCGCCCGCGGCTTAAAGCTTCGTCCGAAAGCGCGAGCGCCGAGCCGCGCGAAAAGACGGTTGCCGTCAAATCGTTGTCGAGAATAAGCGGGATAGCTTCGTTCGCCGCCTCGGTGAGAACATGAATCTGATCAACAATACCGGCCTCGCGCAGAGCGGCGCCTTCTTCGGGTATGGCCACGCCAAACGAGGCCGCCCCGGCTTCGCTCGCCGCCTTGGCCGCGCGGACAAGTCCGTGCCCGTAGGCGTTGGCTTTTACGACGGCCATCACCTTGACGTTCTCGCCGACGGCTCTCTTCGCCTCGTGGAAGTTATGCTTAATGGCGGATAGGTCTATTTCAGCCCTCAGGGGCCGCGTAATCATCGTTAAGCTCCTCGCTTCTTTCAGTTGTGCTGATATTGTTAGTGTTGCCTAAAACGCCGCCCTTGGAAGGCTGCGTTTCTTAAAAGGCCTAGCTCCTGCCTATGGCTTTGACGAGGTCGCGCTTGGAAACCACGCCGACCAGCTCTCCTTCGGCCATTACAGGGAGCATGTTTATGTCTTTGTCGACCAGCATCGTCGCCGCGTCTTGGACGGTCGCGCTAGCGTCGATAGTGACCACATCGGTACTCATCACATCTTTGACCTTGGCGCCTACCGCTTTCTTGAACTCCTTCTCGAAACGGCTCATGCTGCCGGGAAGATATATGTAGCCGTCGAGAAGCTGCACGTAGGTCGGGAAATGAAGCCGGACCTCCTGCATTATCAAATCGCTCTCGACGACTATGCCTATGATGCGCCCTTCGTCATCTAAGACCGGCGCGCCGCCGATGTTGGCCTCCGAAAGTTCTTTTGCGGCCTCTTTTACCGGCAGATCCGGCGTAAACGTGACAACCTCTTTGGTCATGATGTCTTTGACCTCGGTCTTTAATTGGACCATCTCCACTACCCCTCTCACTTTGGACTATAAACTATTAATATCAGGACTCCACCTCGAGTGCGGGCTTTCCTAACCCATCACCCAAGCCAGCGCCTCAGGTAAATATTCTATGACATCCGACGCCATCAACGACAGCTCACCGATATCCTCGACCGCGATATCCGCCGAATAACCGTGAAGGTAGACCCCGAGGCATGCGGCGTTGTAGGGGTCGACTCCTTGCGCTATTAAAGCCGCGATAAAACCGGTCAGCACGTCGCCGGTCCCGGCGGTTGCCAAACCGGGGTTGCCGGTAACATTAATCGTCGTCTCATCGGGGCTGCATATAACAGTGCAAGCGCCTTTTAGGACGACGACCGCTCCGAATCGTTCCTGGGCGCGCCGGGCGAACCCGAGCCAGTCCGCCAACACGTCTTTGCTGGATACACCATATAGACGCGCCAGCTCACCGGGGTGGGGCGTGATTACCGTCAAGGCCTTCCTGTTCTTCAAAATATCCGCGTCACCGGCGAGCGCGTTGAGCGCGTCGGCATCGATGACGAGTGGTTTTTCTATGCCTGCAACAAGTTTTTTAACGAGTTCGACGGTCTGCGCATTCGTCGAGAGCCCCGGTCCGAGCGCGACCACATCGTATTGGCCGGCAAGCTCCAGCAACGAGCTGCGCGCATCAAAAAAGAGCGTCCCGGCCTCAGTCTCGGGCTGCGGCCATACAATCGCCTCGAGTAGTGCGCCGTTTAAAACCGGCACGATTCCCTGAGGCGGAGCGAAGGCTACCAGACCCGCACCCATCTTGTAGGCTGCGTGACCAGTCAAGACAGCGGCGCCGCTCATCCCGCGCGACCCGGCAATCACCAGTACCTGCCCGACCGATTTCTTGTGTGACATAGGGTCTCTCACCGGCAATAGGTCGCCGGCTTCTTCGGCATCGAGATAGCGATAACCGCTGTTCTCTTCAATTAGCTCCTCGGGGATACCGATATCGGCGACAATAGGTGCGCCCGTTAGCTCAAGACCGGGGTATAGCATTGTGCCGACCTTGGGCGCCGTGAAGGTCACCGTCGCATCGGCTTTGACCGCGCGGCCGTGGGCCTTGCCGGTGTCGGCTTCGAGACCCGAGGGCATATCCACCGCTAGAACGAGCTTGTGCGACTCGTTGATTTTATCTATGACGTCGACTGCGGCGCCTCGCACCGCGCCCTTGAGGTTAAACCCGAAAATGGCGTCGATTATGAGTTCAGCTTCATCAATCGCGCTGTCGAGAGCTTGGCTGTCCCCGCTCGTTAAGACGCTGACCTCGGGCGGCATTTTTTCATGGGCCGCTTTGGCGAGGGGCGCTAGAGTGTCTTGCGGGGCAAGCGCGAAGACCGTGATTTTGAATCCGGCCTCGCTGAGCAGCCTGGCCGCCACAAAACCATCCCCGCCGTTGTTGCCTTTGCCGCAAACAATCAGCACACGGGCTCGTTCGGAGACCATGCGCGCCGCCTCGTCGGCGACGGCGGCCCCGGCCCGCTCCATCAATAAGCCGGTATCTAAACCATAGGAAACTTCGGCCAGCTCTTCTATCGTCGTCATCTCATCGCTGGTGACTACGCGCAAAATCACTCCATCCCCACAGCTATCGCCGAGGCAATCGCCGCTTCGCGGCTGAAAGAAAGGCTCAAAAAAATATCGCAAACACC
>JAUXNY010000147.1 GCA_030682615.1 Candidatus Aquicultor sp.
TAATGCCCGGAGACAACGTCGAGCTTTCCATAGAGCTTATCACCCCCATCGCCATGGAAGACGGCTTGCGCTTCGCTATCCGCGAGGGCGGCCGCACCGTTGGCGCCGGCAAGATAACCACTATTACGAAGTAGGTTGGAGCATGTACGCCGCCGCGCGGAATTTTCACAAGTCGATATTTGTGAATGAGCAGGTACCCGCGGCCCAGACGGATTTGTTTGCGCGGCGGTATTGATAGATTTAAAAGGTCGGAGGCGGGGCACCGGGAAAGTCCCGGAAGCTCCCAATCCGGCTCTGGGTTCCGGGATCAGTAAATATGGAGGAAGTATGGCAACACAGAAAATTCGTATCAGGCTGAAAGCTTATGATCACGAGGTTGTCGATCAGTCGGCGAAAAAAATCGTCGACACGGCTCAGAGAACCGGCGCTAGAGTAGCGGGCCCGATTCCTCTGCCGACTGAAAGAAGCTTGTACACGGTGATCAGGTCGCCGCATGTCAACAAGGACTCGCGTGAGCATTTTCAGATGAAGACTCACAAGAGGTTGATTGACATTCTTGACCCGACACCTAAGACCGTAGATTCGTTGATGAGGCTGGATCTTCCGGCCGGTGTTGATATCGAGATTAAGCTCTAGAGCGGTTAGTAGTTAGTTGTTATTGATAGCGAATGCTTATGTTAACCACTAAGATACTAAAAGTCATGAGTAATGGATTTTGTATGAGCGGATAAATATTGGTGCGAGGTAGAAGATGAAGGCATTACTTGGAAAAAAACTAGGGATGACGCAGGTGTTTATCGAAGGTGACCGGTTGGTTCCGGTGACCGTAGTAGAATTAGGCCCGTGCGTTGTCACTCAGGTTAAGACAGAAAAAAGCGATGGATATTCTGCGATTCAAATAGGGTTTCAGGATATGCCGGAACGCAAGGCTAACAAGCCGCAAAAAGGGCACTTTGCCAAGCACAAATTGTCTCTAAAGCGCTACCTGGCGGAGATCAGGGTCGATGATTCGACGGGATATAAGCCGGGCGCGATGTTGACAGCGGAGATATTCGAGGCCGGCGAGCGCGCCGATGTCGTCGGGGTCTCCAAGGGTAAAGGGTTTCAAGGCGTCATCAAGCGACACGGGTTTAGCGGAGGCCCCGCAAGCCACGGTTCTCACTTCCATAGGTCTGGAGGCTCTATAGGCGCCGCCGCCACGCCTTCGCGTGTCACAAAGGGAACGAAGATGGCGGGACAGATGGGAAACAAGAGGATTACCAGCATGAACCTGGAGATTGTAAGGGTCGACCCCGAGCAGAACATAGTCCTGCTCAAGGGAGCCATTCCGGGCGCGAAAGGTAGCCTGGTCATGCTGAAGGAATCCAGGAAGTCGAAAAAGGAGTAACGGTGAAGATACCAGTCCGTGATAAAGAAGGTAAAACGATAGAGGAACTCGATGCTAGTCCCGAGGTCTTTGAGGTAAAACTCAACGAGGCCGTTGTCCACCAGGTCATCAAGGGACAGTTGGCGGGGGCTCGTCGTGGAACCGCTAATACTAAGACAAGGGCTGAGGTTCGCGGCGGTGGCCGTAAGCCATGGCGACAGAAAGGAACCGGCAGGGCCCGTATCGGAAGCATACGTGCGCCTCACTGGGTAGGCGGCGGAACGGTCTTCGGGCCAAAGCCCCGCGACTATTCGTTTAGTGTTCCGAAGAAGATGCGCCGCCTGGCTCTGAAATCGATTCTGTCGATGAAGGCCCGGGACGGCAAGCTCGTCATCGTCGATGATTTTGGCTTGACCGGACCGAAGACCAAGGACGCGATCAAGATTTTAAAGAATCTTGATATTAATGCGAAGACGACGGTCATAGTCGGGCTGGACCAGGATAACGAAGTCATGTCGATCCGCAACATCGAGGGCATGCGCGTCATCTACAGTACGGAGATAAACGCCTACGACCTTCTCGACAACGAGTTTATCGTTATGACGCGGGTCGCATTCAACGCGGTAGAGGAGGGTCTGGCTAGATGAAAGATCCACGAGATGTAATAATTCGCCCGGTAGTCTCCGAGAAGAGCTACGCTCAAATCGAGAAGAACAAGTATACGTTCGAAGTCGCAAAGACGGCGTGCAAAGAGGAGATCAGGGGGGCGATGGAAGAGATATTCAAGGTCCATGTGACCGCGGTCAACACCGTAACGGTTAGGGGTCGCGTACGGCGTCAGGGTCGGACATTCGGCATGACGCGCTCATGGAAGAAAGCGATAGTCACCCTGCGCGAGGGTGATAGCATCGAGGTTTTCGAAGCACGTTAGCTTCAAACTTCTAAGAAATATGCTACCGGCAAGCGATAAGTGCCGGTGAGAAATGAGGAGAAAAAAGAGATGGGAATCAAGAAATATAGGCCGACTTCGCCGGGGAGACGGTTTCAGACGGTCTCCGATTTCGAGGAGATAACTAAGAGTAAGCCGGAAAAGAGCTTAGTGGTAAAGAACACGAAGAGCTCGGGTCGGAACAACAACGGTCGCATAACGACGCGCCACAAAGGCGGCGGCCATAAGAGGCGTTATCGCATTATCGACTTTAAGCGCAACAAGTATGGCATACCGGCGAAGGTCGCCTCAATCGAGTATGACCCGAACCGCTCAGCCCGGATAGCCTTACTATTCTACGCGGACGGCGAGAAGCGCTATATCCTCGCCCCGCTCAAGATAAAGGTCGGCGATGCGATAATGGCGGGTCCTGATGCGGATATCAAAATAGGGAATGCCCTGCCGCTGCGGAAAATACCGCTCGGTACCATTGTCCACAATATCGAGCTCAAAGCGGGTAGGGGCGGCCAACTCGCGCGCTCGGCCGGCTCATCGGCCCAGCTAATGGCGAAGGAAGGCGACTATGCGCACTTGAGGTTGCCGTCGACTGAGGTAAGGATGGTCCACCTCGACTGCTATGCCTCTATCGGCCAGGTAGGCAATGCCGAGCACGAGCTTATTAGCATAGGAAAAGCCGGCCGTAATCGCTGGCTTGGCAAGCGCCCGACAGTTCGAGGGACAGCGATGAACCCGGTCGACCACCCGCATGGCGGCGGCGAGGGCAAGGCGACCTCGGGTCGTCATCCGGTAACCCCGTGGGGCAAGCCTACGCTGGGATATCGGACGAGAAGGAATCATCAGTCCGACAAGTATATCATCAAGGGTCGCAAGAGATAGATCGCTAACTCTGGTGATTCGGCGGATAGCCGGGTGCCGGTAGCTAATTATGGTTGTATGATTGGAGGCTGAACAGTGGGAAGGTCACTTAAGAAGGGACCATTTGTCGAGGCAAGGCTCTTCGGCAGGATTCAGGAGATGAACAGGAAGAATGAGAAGCGGGTCGTAAAGACCTGGTCGCGTGCTTCGACTATCTTTCCCGAGATGGTCGGCCACACCATAGCGGTTCATGACGGACGCCGTCACGTACCGGTCTATGTAACGGAGAGCATGGTCGGCCACAAGCTTGGAGAGTTTGCACCGACGAGGACTTTTAGAGGTCATGCCGGCCAGGAGAGGTCGACGAGACTAAGGTAGGCAAGAGATGTTTGTTCATAGTTTATAGTTCATAGTTCAAAGTCTGTAGTCTGAGGCTAATGAGTTAAGGATGAGAAGCTATGAATCGAGAACTATGAGCTATGAACTTGTGTGGAGGTAATAATGGCAAAAGCGGCGGAAAACCAGGGTAATTCAACGAGAGCCGTGGCTAAATTCGTGAAAGTCTCACCCCTGAAGGCGCAGCAGGTAATCAGCCTTATCCGGGGCAAAGATGTGGAGCAAGCATCCGCGATGTTGAGATTCTCGCCGAAAGGCGCGGCGCGTGTGATAAACAAGGTTTTGGATTCGGCTGTGGCAAATGCCGAGAAAAATTTGCGCATAAGCCGGACGAGGCTGTATGTCTCGGAAGCATATGCAAATCAGGGTCCTACCCTAAAGAGAATCAGACCCAGAGCGATGGGCAGGGCGTTTAGGATTAGGAAAAGAAGCAGTCACATCACGGTAGTCGTGACGGAAAAGGAGGGTTAAATGGGGCAAAAAGTCCATCCTCGCGGGCTCAGATTAGGCATCACGGAGAATTGGCGCTCACGCTGGTTCGCAACGAAGGATTTCAGCAAGTACCTCAGTGAGGACTTGAATATTAGAAAGATGTTGGACAAAAAGCTGGCACGCGCGGCGCTCTCTAGAATTGAGATCGAGCGAGCCGGAGACCGCGTAAAGGTCGACATTCATACGGCCAGGCCGGGTATTGTCATCGGCAAGCGCGGCGCGGAAGTCGATGTTCTCAGAGCTGACCTGGAGAAGTTGACCGGCAAGCAGGTCCAAATCAACATCGAAGAGGTAAGAAGGCCGGAGCTGGACGCGACACTTATCAGCCAGAGCGTGGCCGAGCAGCTCCAAGCCCGCGTAGGTTTCAGGCGCGCCATGAAAAAGGCGGTAACCCAGGCGATGAAGAGCGGCGCCCAGGGCGTTAAAATCCAATGCGCCGGCCGTTTAGGCGGCTCCGAGATGGCGCGTACCGAGTGGTACCGCGAAGGCCGGGTTCCGCTGCACACACTGCGCGCGAACATAGATTACGGAGTTTGTGAAGCCAAGACGACATTTGGTCGCATAGGCATCAAGGTGTGGGTATACAAAGGCGACCTTTTGCCGGGACAGTACGCTTCACAGGTAGAGAAGGAAGCGCCGGTCACTCCGAGGCAGGAAAGGCCGCGCAGACCAAGAAAGCAAAGTCCAGCCAGGTAATCTGTTAAAGAGGGATAGTATTATGCTGTTACCAAAGAGAGTTAAATATAGGAAAGTTCACAGGGGTAGGATGAAAGGTCGCGCCAAAGGCGGCGACAAGATAAATTTCGGTGATTTCGGTTTACAGGCGCTCGAGCCGGGCTGGATCACAAATCGCCAGATAGAGGCGGCTCGTATCGCTATGACCCGCTATATCAAGAGGGGCGGTAAGGTCTGGATAAATATCTTTCCGGACAAGCCCGTGACGGAGAAGCCGGCCGAGACCCGTATGGGTAGCGGTAAGGGCTCGCCGGAGCACTGGGTCGCGGTTATCAAACCGGGCCGGGTCATGTTCGAGCTGGCGGGTGTCGCCGAGCCGGTCGCAAAAGAAGCAATCAGGCTGGCGATTCATAAACTGCCGATCAAATGCAGGTTTATTGTGAGAGAAGAGTTAGGTGGTGAATAAAGTGAAGGCTGAGAAGTACAGAGATCTAACCGATGACGAGTTGGTCCAAAAGCTGAAAGACGCGAAAGAGGAGCTTTTCAACCTGCGCTTCCAGTTAGCCACCGGGCAGCTTGATAATCCGATGAAAATCAAAGATGCCAAGAGAGACATCGCGCGCATTCAAACAGTGCGTATGGAGCGCGAGATAGAAGCTAAGATAGCGGCAAGCTAGAACCGTAGCTGCCGGCTTTTAGCGGTCAGCTTGCGGGCACAACGGACCGGCGATACGGTCGAACGACAAAGGAAGAGCTGCCTGGCGGCTGCAGGCTGAAAGCCTGGTAGATAAAGACAGATGTCTTATATGGAGGTTTTGATGGAGGAAAGAGGAAGGCGGAAGGTTAGAATCGGCAAGGTCGTGAGCGATTCTATGGACAAGACTGCGACGGTCGCAGTCGAGGCGACCGTAAGGCATCCGCTGTACAAAAAGACTATGAAGCAAACGACCAAGTTTAAAGCGCACGACGAAGCGAATGAAGCAAAAGTCGGCGATACGGTTGAGATAATGGAGACGCGGCCGCTGAGTAAGACCAAGAGATGGCGGGTAGTCAATATTTTAGAGCGAGCGAAGTAGTTGTAAACTTGAGCCGCAGCCCTGGACCCGGATGCAGACATTGCATAGATAAAGGTGGGCGGCGATTTGGAAGGAAGGAAATCCAAAGATGATCCAACAGGAGTCGAGATTAAAAGTTGCTGACAACACTGGAGCGAGGGAAATCCTCTGCATCAGGGTTTTAGGTGGATCACGGCGTCGCTACGCGTCGGTCGGCGACATCATCATCGGCACGGTAAAGGTTGCTATACCCGGCGGTACGGTCAAAAAGGGTGAAGTAATCAGGGCGGTCGTCGTACGGACAAAGAAGCCGATAGGCCGCAAAGATGGTAGTTATGTCAGATTCGACGATAACGCCGCGGTCATCATAAACGAAACCGGGAATCCCAAGGGAACCCGAATATTCGGACCGGTTGCAAGGGAGCTAAGGGACAGCAATTTCATGAAGATCGTCTCATTAGCGCCGGAAGTACTGTAAAAGGAGAGGAAGAAATGCCTAAGCTGCCTATAAGAAAAGGCGATAAAGTTCAAGTCATAACCGGTAAAGACAAGGGCAAGAAAGGCAAAGTTCTCTTCGCTTTGCCCGACGAAAACAGGCTCGTTGTCGAGGGCATCGCGATGATAAAACGCCACACGCGCCCGACGCAAAAGGTGCCGCAAGGCGGGATACAAGAGAGAGAAGCGCCTATTCACGTGTCGAACGTGCAGATTATTTGCCCGAGCTGTGGTCAAGCGACCAGAGCTGGAGTCAGAGTCGCGGAGTCCGGTAAAAAGGTGAGAACCTGCCGGAAGTGCGCAGGGGATATCGATAAGGCATAACTAGTGATTGGCGACTAGTTTCTCGTGCCTGGTTAGGGCCGGTCGGAATCGGCCTGAACCGTACGAGACAACAGGCTAGGAACCAGGAACCAGTGACTAGAGGAGAGGTATAGATGGCAGAGCCAAAAAGCAAGAAGACAAAAGAAGAAAAGACAAAGGAAGAAAAACCGAAAGAAGAAAAGCCGAAAGCGGCGAAGGCGAAAGCCGGCGCCGATGTAGCGGCAGGGCCGAAGCCCGTCCCGAGGATGAAAACATTCTATAAGAACGAGATACTCGCCGGCCTGCAGGAAGAGTTGGGCCTTAAGAACCCGATGGAGGTTCCGAAGCTGGAGAAGATCGTTATCAATATGGGTGTCGGCGAGGCTACGCAAAACGCGAAAGCGATGGACGGCGCGATTGAAGACATGACTATTATAAGCGGTCAAAAGCCTATAATCAGGAAAGCGAAGAAATCAATCGCCGGGTTCAAGCTCCGCGAGAACATGCCGGTCGGAGTAAAGGTAACACTCAGAGGCGACCGCATGTACGAGATGTTCGATAGGCTGCTTTCGACAGCGCTGCCGAGGATAAGGGATTTCCGCGGTCTTTCGCCAAAGTCGTTTGACGGCAGGGGGAACTACTCGTTCGGCGTAACCGAGCAGCTCATATTTGCGGAGATAGATTACGACCAGATAGATAAAATTCGTGGTATGGATATCACGATTGTGACTACGGCGACAACGGATGCGGAGGGACGAGCGCTCTTGAAGCGTTTCGGATTCCCGTTCCGAGAGAAATAGAGAAGCGTTGCGATGCTACTGTGCTGTGGCGTCGCGGGGATATCGGCGCAAAAGCAAATCGCCGGTTCCAAATCGGACGTAAGAAAAGAGAACAGCACTGAGCATGTTTCAAATAAGGACGGAGGTCTTTCATTGGCTAAGAAATCGATGATAGCGAAACAGCAGCGGAGGCAGAAATACAAAGTACGTGAGTACCACCGCTGTTCAAGATGTGGCAGGCCGCGCGGCTATTTCCGCAAGTTCGGGCTCTGCCGTATATGCCTGAGAGAGCTTGCCCATCAGGGTGAGATTCCAGGCGTGACAAAAGCAAGTTGGTAGGATAACCGATCACAGTGGTCGGTAGAGAGTATGGTTGAAAGGTTGCAGTCGGCGAAAGCTACAAGGCAACAGTAACCCGATAAGTAGCTGCCGGTTGGATAAGGAGGAAGCAATATGACAATGACGGACCCTATTGCTGATATGCTGACACGCGTACGAAATGCAAACAGGGCCTATCATGAAGCCGTTGAGATTCCAGCTTCTAAGATGAAGAAAGAGATAGCCCGAATTCTCAAGAATGAGGGCTACGTAAAAGATTATGAAGTTGTAAAGAACGACGGTTTCGATTTCATCAAGGTTAAGATGAGCTATGGGCCAGAACGCGAGCGCGTAATAACAGGCATTAAGCGCATTAGTAAGCCGGGTCTCAGGGTTTACTCGAAAAAAGAAGAAGTTCCGAGGGTGTTGGGCGGTCTAGGTATCGCGATTATTTCGACATCGAGAGGGATTATGACCGGGCGCGAGGCGAAAAAGGCGGGCCTGGGCGGAGAGGTCATCTGCTACGTTTGGTAACAGTAGTGGTTGTGCTGTGGTCCCGCGTCCCACGTCGCCAGTCGAGGCGTGGGTAAGAAATATAGTCCTTGAGGGACTAGGGACTTGCGACTAGTGACATGGGACTATTTTGTTGGAGGTTAAAAGTGTCAAGGATTGGTAAAATGCCGATAGCCGTGCCGGCTGGGGTCGAGGTAAAGATAGAGCCGACAGAGGTCAAGGTCAAGGGGCCGAAGGGCGAGCTTTCAGAGAAGATCGCGCCAGGCATCAAGGTCAGTTTGGACGATGGCGTGATAACGGTTGCGAAGCAGTCCGATAGCAAGCTTCACCGCGCGCTTCACGGATTGACCAGGACTCTCGTCTCGAATATGGTCGTCGGGGTAAGCGAGGGCTTCTCCAAGACCCTTGAGATAGTTGGTGTTGGATACCGGGCCACAAAAAAAGACAATGATGTGGAGCTTGCCATAGGATACTCTCATCCGGTCTTGATCAAAGCCGTCGATGGAATCGAATTCGAAGTACCGGCTCCGACCAAGATCATCGTGAAGGGCGCGAACAAGCAGGTCGTAGGCGAGATTGCGGCCAATATTCGGAGCGTCCGTAAGCCGGAGCCCTATAAAGGCAAAGGCATCAAATACGAAGGCGAGCATGTCAGGAGAAAAGTCGGTAAGACTGCTAAGTAAGTAGCGATGCGTCGGCCGCAAGCCGCATGAAGCGCCCGGGAGATAGTGCCGGGTTCGCGGATAAGAGTGGCGGCATTGTAAGATAAAAATTCGTGGAGGCAGATAATGGGCAAGACAGCAGAAAAGCTAATTGCGAGGTTAAGAAGGCACAAAAGGGTGCGCAAGAACATGTTCGGCATGGAAGACAGGCCTCGTTTGGCTGTTTTCCGCAGCACCAACCATATCTACACCCAAATCATCAATGATACGGAGGGTGTAACGTTGGTCGCAGCTTCAACGGCTGATAAGGAGTTGAAGTCGCTGAAGACGGGAGGCAACATCGAGGCCGCGAAGAAAGTCGGCGAGCTTATCGCCAAGAGGGCGCTCGAAAAGAAAATCGAGACCGTCGTCTTTGACAGGGGCGGGTTTCTTTATCATGGTCGTGTCAAAGCGTTGGCGGATGCCGCTCGTGAAGCGGGTCTTAAATTCTAAGAGGACTAGTTAGGCTATCTAGCAGTCCATGATTCACGGATGCGATGATAGTGTGATTTCTGATAGGTAAGGGGGAAATGCGTGAGGAAGAAGATTAATCCAGAAGAGCTTGAGCTCGAGGAAAAGGTAGTAAATATCAACAGGGTCTCGAAGGTCGTCAAGGGCGGTCGCAGGTTTAGCCTGAGCGCGCTCGTAGTCGTGGGCGATCGCAACGGCCATGTCGGAATAGGTTTTGGCAAAGGCCGCGAAGTGCCGGTCGCAATCACCAAAGGCGTCCAGGATGCCAAGAAGAACCTCTTTCGCGTTCCACTGCACGGTTCGACCATACCGCATGAGGTTGTCGGCGTGTTTGGAGCTGGACGAGTCCTTCTCAAACCGGCTTCCGAGGGTACCGGTGTTATCGCGGGCGGTCCGGTAAGAGCCGTTCTCGAGCTCGCGGGCATAGACGACATCTTGACCAAATCATTGGGTACGCAAAACCCGATAAACATGTTGCGCGCTACGGTAACCGGTTTGAAGTCCCTGAAGACTCCGAAACAGGTCGCCATGTTGCGCGGAAAAACTGTCGATGAAATACTCGGAAAATAACGGAAGTAATTGGCGCCATGAGGCCGATTGGGAGGAAGCACGTTGGCTAAATTAAAGGTAACTCAGGTCAGAAGCGCGATTGGCCGTAACGTTATGCAAAAAAAGACGATTCGCGCATTGGGTCTAAAGAGGCTCAGGCACACTGTTGAGCACGAGGATAGGCCGGAAATCAGGGGTATGATCAATAAAGTCAGACATCTTCTGGAAGTAGAAGAGGTCGGCTAATAACTCTGCGCGAGGATTGGGCTACGCTGCGACCGGTTGATGGTGTGGTTTTTGGACATGCTTCAAAAACGACAATTAGGCCTGGTAATAGAGTTTTAGTGCATTTATAATTACGTAATGGTGTTTAGCATAAAACTAGGTAGTAGCGTGCCAAGTTAAGTTTTGTGTCAAATTTTGAGGAGGATTACAGCGATGCGGTTACACGAGCTGTCACCCGCTCCGGGTGCTGTGAAGAAGAAAAAGAGGGTTGGACGGGGTCCGGGTTCCGGGCACGGCAAGACCGCTACCCGCGGAACGAAAGGGCAGAAATCTCGTTCCGGCGGTGGCAAAGGCGCAGCCTTTGAAGGTGGTCAAACACCGATATATAGACGCTTACCGAAATTACCCGGTTTCAAGAACCGCTTTAAGAAGGTATATTCACTCGTCAATATCGAACAGTTGAATATATTCGAAAGCGGCGCAATCGTCGATGCGGCGAGCTTGCAGCAGGCCGGATTGGTCAAGAAAGCAGCCACGCCGGTCAAGGTGTTAGGGCGCGGGGAAATCACAAAAGCGTTGACAGTCAAAGCCAATCAATTTAGCGGTACAGCGATAACCAAAATTGAAGCAGCTGGTGGAAAGGCAGAGAGTCTCAAATGATAGAAGCCGTAGCAAATGCTTTTAAGGTACCGGATTTAAAACGACGCATCTTTTTTACGTTGGCGATGATCGCCGTCTATCGTTTCGGCGCGCACATCCCGGTTCCCGGTGTCGACGTAGGCGCACTAAAAGACCTTTTTGCGCAGACGCCTCTACTCGGGTTCTTGGACTTATTTGCGGGCGGCGCCTTATCGAATTTTGCCATCTTCGCACTAGGCATCATGCCGTATATCACGGCCTCGATTATCATGCAGCTATTGACCATCGTCATTCCCACGCTTGGCCAATGGGCGAAAGAGGGCGAGGTGGGACAGCGCAAGATAACCCAGTATACGCGGTATCTCACGCTCGTTTTGGGAACGGTCAACTCCATAGGCTTGACCGTCTTCTTCGAGCGGGCGCTGAGGGATTATGGCGCACCGCCGTTTAGCTTAGGCGATAAAGCGCTGATAGTCATAACGCTGGTAGCGGGGACCGCGCTTATCATGTGGCTCGGAGAGCTTATCACCCAGCGCGGCATCGGAAACGGCATGTCTATATTGATCTTTTCCAGTATCATCGCCCGCCTGCCGGAAAGTATACTTGCGACCAGCCAGACCGGAGGCCCCTTAATGGTAATAGGGCTAATCGTCATCTTGCTCGGCATCGTCGTCGGCATCATATTTGTCGAGCGTGCCCAGCGGAGAATACCGGTCCAATATGCCAAGCGAGTCGTGGGGAGAAAGGTGTACGGCGGTTCGAGCACTTATATACCGCTCAAGGTCAATTCCGCCGGTGTTATACCAATCATCTTTGCCTCGTCGGTATTGCTGTTCCCGGCGACATTTACGCAGTTCTTCTCCGGCGGCTTTGCGCGCACGGTCGATCGACTGCTCGACCCGAACGGTGTGATCTATCTGACCTCCTACGCGACGTTGGTAATATTCTTTACCTATTTCTATACGGCTATCATTTTCAATCCGATAGACATCGCGGACAATATGAAGAAATACGGCGGCTTCATACCGGGTGTTCGCCCCGGAAAGCCGACCGCCACATACCTCGACCGCGTCCTGACCAGAATCACGCTTCCCGGAGCGTTTTTTCTGGCGATGGTAGCCGTCGTGCCGACAATCATCGGCGGGATACTCAACATACCGTTCTTCACGGGCGGTAATTTCGGCGGCACCTCGCTATTGATTATGGTCGGTGTCGCGCTTGAGACGATGCGCCAGATAGAGTCGCAGCTTTTGATGCGGCACTACGATGGCTTCTTGAAGAAATAGTCGCTGTCAGCGGAGAGCGGCTAGAGGATAATGAATAGTTATGACGAGGAAGGAGCAATTGTGAACGTAATATTACTAGGGCCTCCTGGAGCGGGAAAAGGGACGCAGGCCGAGGGAATCGTCAAAGAGTATGGTTTGGTCCATATCTCGACCGGCGACATGCTCAGGGCTGCTGTAAAAAACGGCACCGAGATGGGGCTTAAGGCGCAGGAGTATATGACAAAAGGCGCGCTAGTCCCCGATGAGGTCGTCGTAGGGATAGTCCGGGACCGTATCGTGGAACCCGATTGCGAGAGAGGTTTCTTGCTCGACGGATTCCCGCGGACGGTCGGACAAGCGGACGAACTCGACAAAGCTCTTAAAGGGATGGTTAAGAATATCGACGCGGTTGTAAACATAGTCGTTGAGGACGAGGAGCTACTCGGCAGGTTGACCGGCAGGCGTATCTGCAGGACTTGCCAGCGCCCATACCATGTGATGTTTAAGCCCCCGGCAACCGAGGACGTATGCGAGTGCGGCGGCGAGCTATATCAGCGCACGGACGATAACATCGAGACGGTCAAGAATCGCCTCGATGTATATCATAACCAGACCTCACCGCTTATCGAATACTATTCAAAACAAGGCATCATCGTCGACATCGACGGTGCAAAGTCGGTGAACGAGGTATTTGAACAGATAAACACCGCCCTTAAGGCGAAGGTATGATCATAAAGAAAAGTGCGGACGAAATCGCTACGATGCGGCGTGCCGGTCACATAGTGGCGAAGACCCTGGAGCTCATTGAAAAAAAGATAAAACCCGGAGTGCTGACGGAACAACTGGATGCGGCGGCGGAAGAATTTATTCGCGAAAGCGGCGCAAGACCCGCCTTCAAGGGTTACAAAGGATTTCCCGCTTCTATCTGCGCCTCCCTCAATGAAGTCGTCGTGCATGGGATTCCCGGCAAGAGACGGTTACAAGAAGGGGATATAATAAGTATCGACGTGGGCACGGAAGTCGATGGCTATTATGCCGATGCCGCCGCGACATTCCCGGTTGGCGAGATCTCGGCTGAGGCACAGAGATTGATAGACGTCACGAAGAGCTCGCTCGAAGACGGAATCGCGAAGTGCGTCGAGGGCAACTATCTCTATGACGTCTCGCACGCCATTCAGACGAGGGCCGAGGCGGCAGGGTATTCGGTCGTCAGGGAATTCGTCGGGCATGGGATTGGGCGCGCGATGCACGAAGAGCCGCAAATCCCGAACTTCGGCTCGCCGGGCAAGGGCCCGAGATTGCAGGCAGGCATGGTCTTTGCAATCGAGCCAATGGTCAATATCGGCGGCTACAAGGTCGAGATATTGCAGGACGACTGGACGGTCGTCACCGCCGACCGCACGCTCTCGGCGCATTTTGAGCATACGGTGGCGATTACGGGAGATGAACCGGTCATATTGACGGTGCTGTAGACGCGGTTATTATCATTTGATATAATGTATTTTTGTGGTTCGACACTAAAGGTAAACGATATATTTCGTGTTATCTTCGTGAGGGTTATAGTAGCAGGCCCAGTGGGGGTATGTAAGCGGTGCCAAGAAAAGAAGACGCGATAGAAGTAGAAGGCAAGGTAATCGAGCCTTTACCAAATGCGATGTTCCGGGTTGAGCTCGATAACGGCCATAAAGTACTCGCGCATATCTCAGGTAAGATGCGTATGCATTATATACGTATTCTACCCGGGGACCGAGTAGTAGTCGAGCTGTCGCCCTACGATTTGACCAGAGGGCGTATAGTCTATAGGTTCAAGTAGTAGGTAAAACTCGTGTCGTTTGGAGGAAGAAATGAAAGTAAGACCATCTGTAAAACGCATATGTGAGAAGTGTAAGATAATCAAGAGGCACGGCAGGGTTTTGGTGATTTGTGAGAACCCGCGCCATAAGCAGCGCCAGGGATAATAGCTGTCGGGCAAAAGGGCGCCGGTTTTATGGCGGCGCCGGATGCATCCTGATATTTTAGAGTTTGAGCTGTTTGGAGGAGGTTTAAGGATTTGGCACGTATAGCAGGCGTTGATTTGCCAAGAGAGAAGAGAGTCGAGATAGGCTTAACATATATTTATGGTATCGGTCTTTCGAAAGCTCGCGAGATTTTGGCAGGTTCAGCCATTAGCGTCGATACGAGGGTACGCAATCTGACCGAAGAAGAGGTTATCCGGCTTCGTGAGTACATCGACAAGAACATCAAGGTCGAGGGTGACCTGCGTCGCGAAGTGTCTCAGAACATCAAACGTCTTATGGAGATAGGATGTTATCGCGGCTTGAGACACCGCCGGGGTCTACCCGTTCGCGGGCAACGGACACATACCAATGCGCGTACTCGAAAAGGTCCGCGCAGGGCCGTTGGCGCAAAGCGTAAGAAATAGATAGTGTAATAAAAGTGAGGGATTCGGATATCGCAGATATTCGTTCCAAAATCGAGTTTGTGATTCACACATAAGGAGGTTAGAGCTTCTTGGCTAAGAAAAAGACGACCACTAGAGTAAAGCGTAGAGAGCGCAAGAACATCGTACATGGCGCTGCCCATATACAGAGCACGTTTAATAACACGATTGTCACAATCACCGACCTACAGGGCAATACTATAGCTTGGCAGAGCGCGGGTGCCTCAGGTTTCAAGGGGTCTCGTAAGAGTACACCATTTGCCTCTCAGGTAGCAGCGGAAGCTGTCGCTAAAAAGGCGCAAGAGCACGGAATGAAGAGGGTGGATGTTTATGTGAAGGGTCCGGGAGCTGGTCGTGAGACGGCAATCAGAACCCTACAGGCGAACGGCTTGGAAGTCGCCGGAATCACCGACGTAACGCCGGTGCCGCATAACGGCTGCCGCCCTAGAAAAAGGAGAAGGGTGTAGGCTATGGCAAGATATACTGGTCCTGTATGTAAATTATGCAGACGAGAGATGCAAAAGCTCTTCTTAAAGGGCGATAAGTGTTTGACCGACAAGTGTGCGATCGAGAGACGCCCATATCCGCCGGGCGAGCACGGTCGCGGCAGGCGCAAAGATTCTGAGTACTATTTGCAGTTGCGCGAGAAGCAAAAGACAAAGCGCATATATGGCGTTTTGGAGAAGCAGTTCCGCAACTACTATGAGCTGGCGGCGAAGACCAAGGGTATTACCGGCGAGAACTTGCTCCTGATTCTTGAGAGTCGTCTCGACAACGTTGTCTATCGCATGGGATTTGCGTTTTCGCGTGCGGTATCCCGTCAGGACGTGCGCCACGGTCACATCACGGTCAACGGCCGCAAAGTAGATATTCCTTCGTTCCGCGTAAAACCGGGCGACGTGATAGCTGTGGCCGGGAACGTTGCACGCATGAAGGAAGCGGCGGAGTCGGTCAACAAGGCCACGGTACCGCCGTGGCTTGACGTAGATTATAAAAACATGGTTGCAAAGGTAACCGGATTGGCGACGCGCCAAGATATCGATATTCCGGTTCAAGAGAAGATGATCGTCGAGCTTTACTCGAAATAATCTTAAGCCTGCGGGATGCCGGTCGACGGCTATCAGTAGGATTGTAGGGTTTTGGGGTAAGAGACTTTTGACGGGACGCTGGATAAGCAAATCGAAGAGCGTGTTGGTCTTTGCTACGAGTAGATTGCTGGCAGCGGAAAGCAGAATGCTAATAATAAAGTGACGGTTGCTAAGGAGGAATATATTAATGTTAGATATCCGTAAGCCGAGTATCTCCGCAGAAGAGGCGCGAGAAAATGCTGCTCGCTTTGCTGTCGAGCCGCTGGAAAGAGGCTTCGGTTATACCTTAGGCAATTCGCTAAGAAGAGTTTTATTGTCATCTCTGCCGGGTGCCGCGATAACATCGGTGAAAATCGAGGGTGTGGCACATGAGTTCGGCACTATTAAAGGGGTAAAGGAAGATGTCTCCGATATCATTCTTAATCTCAAAGAGACGGTGTTAAGGCTCCACGGCGATGAGCCGGCGACCCTGCGGATTAATGCGAAAGGTCCGAAGGAAGTAACCGCCGCAGACATAGAATATCCGGCTGATGTGGAGGTCATAAATCCTGACCTGTATATCGCCACTCTTAACGATGACGGCAAGCTAGAGGTAGAGATGGTCGTCGAGCACGGACGTGGATATGTATCGGCCGAGCGGAACAAGAGGGCGTCGGATGCGATTGGCGTATTGCCGATAGACTCGATATTCAGCCCGACGAGAAGGGTGACATACTCTGTGGAGAACGCGCGTGTCGGGCAGCGGACCGATTATGATAAACTCATCCTCGAAGTCGAGACGAACGGCAGCATTTCACCTTTTGAAGCAGTCAGTGTTGCCGCTAGAATCGTCAACGACCACATGAACCTATTCATGGAGCAGGCCATCGAGTTCTCGGCGGCGCCGATTTTTGTGGCCGATGTCAACGAGCGAGACAGGACGCTCGACTCACCCATTGAGGACCTCGAGCTGTCGGTGCGTTCGTACAACTGCTTAAAGCGGGAGGGCGTCAACACTGTGCAGGGACTCGTCGAGCAGAGTGAAGCCGATCTCGTTAAGATAAGAAATTTTGGCGCGAAATCGATCGAAGAAGTCAAGGAAAAGCTGAAAGACCTAGGTCTTGCGCTACAGTCTAGCTAGTAGGAGATAGGAATGAGACACGCGAAAAAGGGAAGAAAAATCGGAACCAGTGCCAGCCATAGACAGGCGATATTATCTGGTTTGGTGCGACAAATCATAATCCACGAGCGGATTCAGACGACCGAAGCAAAGGCGAAAGAAGTAAGGCCGGCGGTAGAGAAGATGATCACGCTTGGCAAGCGCGGTGACTTGCATGCAAGAAGGCAGGCACTGGCGAAGCTAGGCGACAAAGACACGGTCCACAAACTCTTCGCGGAGGTCGGCCCGCGCTTCGCCGAGCGAAACGGTGGTTATACGCGGATTCTAAAACTCGGCCCACGCCAGGGCGACGCCGCTCCCATGGCCCTTATCGAACTGGTCTAACAGGGCGCGGATACATGATTGTGGTCGCATAGGTGAATTCTAAATATGCTAAGGTAAAGGCAAGAGCGCAATGCTTTTGCCTTTGTTGTTTTGGGAGCGACGCGCGAGGTTAAGTGATGATCGAATTCAAAAACGTCTCGTTCGACTACGGCGACGATGAAAACAAAATAAACGCGCTAAAAGATATCAGCCTAACCATTGAAGACGGCGAGTTCGTCGCGATTCTCGGCCATAACGGCTCGGGCAAATCGACCTTGGCGCGCCTGATAAACGGGCTTCTTGCGCCGTCGCGCGGCGAGGTGTCCGTCGACGGCATCTCGACCGTCGACAGTAGCGCCGTCTGGCGTATCCGCCAACAGGTCGGCATGGTCTTCCAGAACCCGGATAACCAGATCATCGCGTCGCGTGTCGAGGAAGATGTCGCTTTCGGGCCGGAGAACCTGGGGTGCGAACCCGCTGAGATAAGGGCGCGCGTCGATGAGGCGCTCGCGGTCGTCGGCATGCGCGAGCTTGCCCACTTCGACCCGCACCTCCTCTCCGGGGGGCAGAAGCAGCGCGTGGCCATCGCCGGTGCGCTGGCGATGAAGCCCAAGTATCTCGTTTTCGACGAGGCGACTTCGATGCTCGACCCCAAGGGACGCGAAGAGATAGTAGCGACGACGCGGCGGCTTAATAGCGACTACGGGATAACCGTCATCTTCATAACACATATCCCCGAGGAAGCGGCGCTCGCCGGCAGGGTCGTCGTTCTATCCGGGGGTACCATAGCGATGGACGGAACGCCGCAAGCGGTCTTCGCCGACGTGGACGCCCTCGCCGACCTCGGCGTCGGTGTGCCGAAAGCGCGGTTGCTCGCGCGTGGGTTGGAGCAGGCCGGAATCGACATCCCTGACAGCATCCTCACCGTAGATGATTTGGTGGCCGCGCTGTGTTGATGGAGATGGCAAACGTTACTTTTGAATATCTGCCCGGGACACCGCTGGCTCATACCGCGCTTACCGATATCAACCTGACGATTTCAGAGGGCGATTTTATCGCGCTGGTGGGGCCGACCGGCTCGGGCAAATCGACGCTCATCCAGCACCTTAACGGCCTACTGACCCCCACTTCGGGCTCGCTGTCGTTTCGGGGCAGACGCGTCGGTGTCGATGTGAGTCCCTTGGAGCTAAGGCGCGAAATCGGGCTTATCTTTCAGTTTCCGGAGAGCCAGCTTTTTGAGCACACGGTCGCCGATGATATCGGTTTCGGCCTGCGCCGGCAGGGTTTAACCGGCCCCGAGGTCGCGTCACGCGTCGAGAATGCGCTACTCCAGGTCGGACTCGATTACGCGCATTATGCGCAAAGGTCGCCGTTTAGCTTGAGCGGAGGCGAGCAGCGCCTGGTCGCTATCGCCGGAGTGCTGGCGATGCGTCCGCGTTTTCTCGTGCTCGACGAGCCAACCAGCGGCCTCGACGCCCGCGGCAAGGCCGCTATCTTCGATTGCCTCGACCGTCTAAACAGCGATGGCGTCGCGATTCTCATGGTAACGCACAGCATGGATGAGGTGGCCGAATCCGCCCGTCGCATCATCGTCTTAAACGAGGGCAAGATAGTCCTTGATGACAAACCGGAGAGAATCTTTGCCCATGCGAGCTTCTTGAGAGGAATCGGTCTAGATATTCCCAAAGCCGCTGAGCTTGTGTACAAGCTGCGCGAAAAAGGCTTCGAAATCGAGCTCGATAGCGTCTCTGTGCGCTCGGTCGTCGATAGCGTCGCCGCAGCTGTGAAAGAGAGGTGTGCGAATTGAGATTCGGCCTGACCATCGGGGAATACTATCCGGTTGATTCACCCGTGCACGCGCTCGACCCCAGGGTAAAGATATTATTGGTGCTCGTCTTTACGATAGCGGTTTTTGCGGTTGTCAATTTCTCGGGCCTCACGGCCGCCGCCGCTCTTATCGTGGGGGTGGCCCTTGTCAGCAGGGTGCCGATTCGGCTCGCCGTCAAAGGGGTGCGCCCACTTCTGTATCTGCTCGCGCTCACCTTCATCATACATTTATTCACCGGGGCTAAACCCTGGATAGAGTTGGGCCCGCTCCATATCAGCGTGCCCGGCGCTCGCTCGGGCGCGCTCGTCGGCATCAGGCTGGTCATCCTGGTCGTGGGAGCCGCGTTTCTCACCCTGACCTCGACACCTATCGAGCTGACCGACGCCATCGAGTCGCTGCTCGCACCGCTGAAAAAAGTTCGCGTCCCCGCGCACGAGATTGCGATGATGATGACGATAGCGCTCCGCTTCATTCCGACGCTCGCGGCCGAGACCGATAAAATCGTCAAAGCCCAGGCATCCCGCGGTGCGCGCTTCGAATCATCGAATCCTGTAACCAGGGCGAGGAGTTTTATCCCTGTACTAGTCCCGCTCTTCTTAAGCGTCTTTCGCCGCGCCGACGAGCTCGCCGAAGCCATGGAGGCCCGCGCCTATCGCGGCGGCGAAGGCAGGACGAGGATGCGCCGGCTCGAAATGAAGGGGCGCGATGTGCTGACCCTGATATCTGCGACAGCCGTTTTTGCGGGCCTGGCCTGGTTCGGACGGCTTCCGCTGGTGTAGGTTAGATTTCTCGTTATAAGCAATCTAGCCGGAAGGCACAATACCCAGTATGAATCCTACACCGCTCTTGTCTCAATCGCCTGAAACACCTTTCAGGCTCATCTTGCGTTGGATGCGTTGGGCAACACTGCAGTTGCCAGTACCTTAACCAATAGGATATAATACCTCCAAATGCTACTATGCTCGTAGCTAACAATAAAGACCAACTGGGAAGCGAAGAAGGCATATCATTACATGGTCACTTGGGTATGCTGGAGCTAGTAGTGAACCCGACCCTTGTGTTTAAGGTCGGGGTTTACTTATTTTGGGCTTGGGCATTATCAACAATGGCATGGTTGTTGTTTTACCTTTAAATCGTATGACAAGCTTATTGTGCTTAAAACGAGGGGGCTACAAAATGAAGCGCGCTGTTAAGAAAGGGTATGTTTGGTTTCGAGCAAGCATTGTGTTTTTGTTAATCGCCTCACTGCTTGCAGGCGCTGTGCCACCGATTATGCCGGCAAGCAAAGCCGAGGCTAAAACCGTTGCGGAGGAGTTTGCCATCTGCACCGCCCCCAGCGACAAACGGGAGCCCCAGATCGCCGGCAACTACGTGGTTTGGGAAGACTATCGAAGCGGCAACGCCGACATCTACGGCGCCAAGTTAACAGAGGTGCCTGATGGACCCAGTGCCCCTAAGGTCACGGCAACATCGCCGCAAAATGGCGCAGTTGGAGTGCTGCCATCAAGCGACATCTTTGCCTACTTTAATTTACCGATGGACAAGAAAACCATAAACCAAAGCACCGTTTTAGTATCTGATGGAACCAGAAACATTAAAGGCGACATCTCATACCGTGACTGGACGTTTAATGATAATACCGTTCAGCATATATTGATATTTCACCCACAGGAGCCTCTTCCTAGGGGCCAGCGCTATACTGTAAAACTTACAAGCGACATTCGTACGGCTGAAGAGATGCCTCGAAACCTAACCCCGTACACCTTCTCATTTACGGTTGATGGTACAACAAGAGACCAAATTATAGACGAGATAAACAGTCTTGAAAAGACATTGTATCGAAAAGTAAATTCGACACAAGCCGATGTTGCTCTTTCATATATGACAGTTAAAGATACCATAGCGCTAAGGGAAGCCATTAATGGTTTTGAGATGTTTAATGAAGTATCCGCAATGCTTGTAGGCGATATTGGCATGGATACTATTGTAAACCCGGATATAATAAATAATTTAAACAATTATCAAAAAAGCATGGCATTTTATGCTAAGGCTATAAGCTGTTCAAAATTTATAGTGGATGCTAAGGACATTGATATTTCCTCGCAGATTCTTGTAAGCGCAATTAATAATACATCTAGGATTCTAGCCAATATCTCATATGGGGAAGCCGAATATCTAGAGGGAAGCCATGCTATATATGGGCCCAACGTTTTATTTAACGGAACCGATGAGCTTAAAACATATATATCGGTAAGGATGTTTGCTCTTAAAGAGAGCATACCTCAAGAGCTACCTGCTAATTATCCCGCAGATGAGTTGTTAAAAGAACTTAAATCGATAAATACGGCTCTGGGGTCTTCGATAGTTCGCTCGGATCAAGCTGTAGTCTGGCCTTACCTGCGCAATGGTCGTAAAGACTACCAAAGGTATGCATTTGGCGGTACAAATGATGCCTATTCAAGTGTTCTTAGGCTAGCAGGTGAAATACGCAAAGGAGACCTAAGGAAACTCTCCAACTGGAGCGTTGTTAAACCGTACGCCGAAGAAGCAACAAAGATAGTTGCTACTTATTTCACAGGCGGCGCGGGTTATTTCGGCATTGACGCTTTATTTTTAGTTGCTGGCGCACTCTCTAGTGCAAATGAAGCTATCGAGACTCATTATACACTTGAGAAGACAGAGGGGATGATTAAGGATGCATATTCTTCCCTCATTATCTTTAATGGCGAGATGGGCGCTGTTGCAAACCTTATAAGCGATTTGAACAAATATGGAGATTATCTGGGGGGTTTGCCCAAGCCACTCTCATTAAGCGTAGCTCCAGCTTCAGCTAACCTTGCAGCAGCCTCGCTCTCGTTGGCATCAGTTAGAGTTGACTCACTTGAGCTTAACGATATCGCTACCGAAGAAGGTATGATAGGCGGGAAGGGCGTTGCAAAGATTAAACTTGCAAACGAGGGCATAAGCCCTGCAAAGGTCAGGGTCTACTCAAAAGTATACCCGGCTTACTCAAGCAGAGAAATCGGCCCCCTTTCAATGCTGTCTTCAGCGTTAGTTGAGGTTGCACCGCAAACCTCTGCCGAGGCTACAGTTTCGGTGTCACTTCCAAAGTCAGCACTATTTAGCCCGGCTGGCTATATTGCTGTCTTCTTTGCCGAGGTGCAAGAGCAAGAGGGCAGCTTCCCTGAGACAATTGGCCCCTTTACAAAGCACTTCTATGTGGGCAGTAGCAGTGAGCTTTCGGTATTTTCTTCCAATATTAAAAATCCTTTAGCCGTGGGTAAGAGCATAGCTTTAGGAGAAAGCACTACAGAGACTTTCACAGCAAGCAATTTGGCTGAAGATGTGTATTTTATTCTAACGCAGCCTCAGGATGCCGACATTGACCTTCATCTATTCGACGAGGAGGGAAACCACACAGGTATAAATTATTCGTCTGAGGAGACAGAGACAGCGGTGCCCTTCTCGACGTATTCAGGAAGGCGTGGCGAAGTTGAGTTTATTAGGGTGTCAGGTGCTGCCGGGAAAACCTTTGGGGTCTCAATTCGCGGAACGGAGGTGCCGGAAGGGACTACCTTTGACCTTTACGCGATAGAAGTGCCTAAAACTGAAGCTCTCATGGTAACCTATCCTTTGGATATAACTGTTCCCATAAGTGATGCTATTGATATTCCAATCGAGGTAAAAGAAGCAGGAACCCATGCTTCCCTAGAAGATGTTAGCCTTTCAGCTACTGATGCAATATCGCCCTCGGGCTCTATTCCAGCTTCCGCCATAACTTTTGATAAGAACGCAGTAGCTATTACAGCTGGCGGAAGCGAGACATTTGATATGAATATTGTGCTGCAGGAAGGAACAGTCGATGATACTTATACGGCGGACGTGCTCATTCAAGGAAAAGATGCCTTAAGCAACAAAGTTCTATCAAGTACAGTAAAGCTAACGCTTCTTGTTGATAGGACAGCTCCTGGCGCACCTGTGCTTAATACTCCTGAAAGCTACACAAAAGAGCTACCGATTACAATATCGGGAGAAGCTGAGCCTTACTCAACAATTATGATTTACTCTGGCGATGAAAGAATTGCAATGGCTATAGCTCTGCCAGATGGAAGTTTCAGTCAATCTGTATTTAGGCTTAAAGAAGGCACAAATGAGATTACAGCAATAGCTGAGGATGCCGCTGGAAACAAAAGCGAGCCATCTGCGCCGGTGAGCGTATTCTACAGTCTACCACCTGCAACACCAACTAACTTTGTAGCTACAGCAGGCGACGGCAAAGTTAATCTTTCCTGGAACCCAAGTATCGGTCTAAGCATAGGGTATAATCTCTATCGCTCAACCTCACCGGTTCTAATCGGAGACAAGATAAATACCGCCGCGATTACTCTTACAAGCTACACCGATACCGGCCTTGTCAATGGCGCTACCTATTATTACAGAGTCCAAGCTGTGGATATGTTCGACAATGAAAGCCAGCTATCCGAAGCTGTACCGGCAACTCCGACGGCTTCATCTGGAGGTGGCTCTGGCGGAGGCGGCGGAGGTGGTTCAACCCCACCGGCACCAACGAAACCAGCCCCACCGACAGGGCTTAAGGCAAACACCAATGACAATATGGTCCACCTCGTCTGGAACCCAAGCAAAGCAGAGGATATCGCTGGATACAAAGTCTACCGCAAAGACAAAGCCAGCGGCAAAGTCGAGCCGTTAAACACAACCCCCATAAAAGAGGTACAGTACCAAGACAAAGACGCTAACGAAAACACTGTCTACATCTACTGGGTAACAGCCGTTGATAAGAAAGGCACCGAGAGTGAGAAGTCAAATGAAGTAGAAGCCATACGTGCTAAGAAAAAAGCGGCAGTCATGTTCCTAGACATAGCCGCAAACGCATGGTACAAGAGCTTTGTCGACCAACTCATAGAGCGAAACATCATCGGCGGCTACCCTGACGGCACCTTCAAACCAGACAAAACCATCACCCGGGCCGAGTTTGCCAAGATGGTCTGCCTGGCGCAGGGCTGGGAGCTAATAAATCCTGCCACCCCATCCTTTAAGGATATCCCTAAGACAAACTGGGCCTATAGCTACATAGAGACCGCCAAGAAAAACGGGGCACTAGGCGGCTACAAGGACGGCACCTTTAAGGCAGACAAAAACATCTCAAGAGCCGAGATAGCCAAGATAGTCTCAGGGGCGCTTAAACTATCTGAGGGGAGAAGCACCCTTAAAGACGTAAACGCGCACTGGGCAAAGGGCTACATCGGAGCTTGCGCTAATGCCGGTATCGTCAGCGGATACTCGGACGGCACCTTCAAACCCAACGCCATTGCAAAAAGGTCGGAAGCCTCAAAGATGGTTGCGGGGATGATAAACGAATAGGCAAAAATATAGCGTGGTTGTTTAAAAGGGGCTGTCTTTTAACCCCCCTTCCTTTCTATAAAGCTGCTCGATAAAAGGGAGCGTGGTTTGCGAGCGTTCGGAGGGCGCCTGCCTTGTACTCAGGAGGTCATCGGTTCGACACGTGATTCTTCACGAGTAAAAGCGAAGGCTGGTAGAGCACCGAGGCTTTTTACGTGTCTGCGGATTAGTGGTGAATAGTTGCAGCATTTTATGTGGCAATATTTGCGGAATTGTAATATTATACGGCTCAATATAAACAATGTTATGGTACTAAAGCGTAACGGCATCGATGCAATAATGTTAAGACATAAAGGAGGTCGTTGCTATGGGGTGGTTAGCCCTAGGTATTATCGTGCTGGTTATTTACCTTGCTATTCTATACTGGCAACTAGCTTTGGTTATTATCGCAATCTGTGTTGGTATTTTCATCCTGCTAGACAAAAGTAAAAAGGCAAAAGAACATGAAGAAAAGCAGCGCGGTGTTCGCCGAGACCTTCGTCAGTGTGTCACAACATCTGTTGCAGTTTTTGAAAGCTTGCCTGAAAAAATAATAATTGCAGAATATGCACTCGATAAGGCAGAAGAAGAATTTGCAGATAATGCCTTTGCACCGTTCTGGGATGCTGTAGAGCATGCTGTGATTCATCTAGCACTTTTTGATCAGAGCAGCAAAGAGATTCTTTCCAATTATGACCGATATAAGCAAAGGCGGCGTGAGCTTATCACAACGCCACCAGCTTTCGAATTAAATGTTAATACGCTTCCTGATGCTTCAAGTACGGCAGAGAGGCTGAGAAGTATCGTTCGTAAAGCTCAAAAGAACTTTCACTTTGCGACTATTTATGAGCAGCGGAAGACCAATCAAATACTTGTTAAGGGATTTCAAAACCTCGGGGAAGCATTAGGCGAAATGAGTTGTCGAATAGAATCATCAATGGCTGCCCTTTCACAGTCCTTTTCTGATTCTATTTCAGATCTTAAGATAAGCAATCAGATGAACGCGCAAAAAATAGTTACGGCTGTTGAGTCCGTTAGAGACCACGTGAAATGATTAATAACACCCAAGTAAAACTCCCTTTGGGTGATAGCTTAATGGCTAAGAAATCACGAGTTAAATTTTCGGCGCCTTTATCGTGTCATTGCATGTCATCGCACGAGGCAATAATCGGCAGCCTACTGACAAGGATTCTTTTGGGGACACAAGAACGACCCCGGCATCCAAGAAACCCTACTAAGCCCTATTGAGTATTATGCTAAAATGTTGTAATATATACTGTACAACAAAGGGGGTAAACATGGCTATAAAAATATTGCCGGCGAGTGAGGTTAGAGGACAACTATCGGGTATTTTGAAACGCTTAGCCGAAG
>JAUXNY010000148.1 GCA_030682615.1 Candidatus Aquicultor sp.
CTTCGGCTAAGCGTTTCAAAATACCCGATAGTTGTCCTCTAACCTCACTCGCCGGCAATATTTTTATAGCCATGTTTACCCCCTTTGTTGTACAGTATATATTACAACATTTTAGCATAATACTCAATAGGGCTTAGTAGGATTTCTTGGGTGCCGGAGTCATTCTTGTGTCCCTAAAAGAATCCTTGTCAGTAGGCTGCCGATTATTGCCTCGTGCGGTGACATGCGATGACACAATAAAGGGCGCCCGGAAATTCAACTCGTGATTTCTTTGCCATTAAGCTATCACCCAAAGAGAGTTCTACTTGCCGGCTATAATAGCACATATGCGCATTGGTGTATAATAGTTATTTAAGCGATGATTCTTGGAGTAATTCTCGGGGTTTTAAGCTTGGGTTTTAGATTTGCAATGACATTCACTTTACCGGTAGATATCTTTACGATGGCTAATTTTAACTATCCAAACCATATGATCGTTGTCCGCAACTGAATAGACAACACGATATCGTCCTTGCCGTATACGATATCTATCTTGACCGGTCAGCTTTTCGCAACTGGTAGGTCGTGGCTCTTCGGCCAGCATTTCAATGCGTTTTAGAATCTTCTTAATATCTTTTTTCGGTATCTGGTTGAAGTCTTTTTCGACAGATACTTTAAAGTAAATTCTATAGACGGCCATTTTCTTTTAATCTCTTAACCATTTCATCATAGCTGATCGAAGGCTCTTTGATCCTTTCTTCAAACGCTGCAATATCTTCGGCATCCTCACTAAGCGCCTCCCTAACGGCATCATTAACAATCTCCGATACCGACCGGAATGTTTCAACCGCTTTTAACCTTAGCGCTTTATGAAGCTCGGGATCTAAATATATAGTTGCTCGTTTTGTTCGGGTAGTCATAACGTCACCTCCTGGTTCTATATCATAAATCATAGCGCTATGACGTTATGACGTCAAGGTTTATTTAGGGGACGAGACCTGGTGCGTCAAGACGTGGCTTACAAGGCATGGTCTTACTTTAATACTTGGGAATATAGTTTTTCGATCAATATCAAGATTCAAGACCGGTACCCGCTTAGACAGCTTAGGCAGTCTTTTGAGGTGTCAACTTCTCGTCCAATTCAAGCGTATAAGTTAGTACTTATTTCCGTGTTCGAAAAGAGAGCGGGTGCTCTATAGCTTCAAAAACTTTCCGATATGGAAGCGAAACGTGTCGAACTGTTCAGGTGCTTTCTGTAGATATTCGTATACTTTCTCTATGTCGATCTCGACATACTCATGAATTAATATATTTCTGAAACCGGCGATTCCTCGAATTTGTTCGGCATAATCCTTGGGGATGACATCCTTGTCGCCTAAGACATCGATGATCTCCGTGTAATCTTTGGGTCGACCAAGCTTTTCGTCGGCGACGATGTGGCTTCCGATATCAAGGATAGATTCTATCGCCAAAAGCAGCCCTCTCTCAATTGCCCAGCGATTCTTTATATCGGTTTTAACATCAGAGAGCGGTACCCGACGAAGGTCTCGTAAGTAATCCGAATATTCTTCAAGCGCTTGAAGCCGAGCTATGATCGATTCAATATTTACCATAATTATGCACTTCTATCTATATATGCCTTGCGCAATATCTCGCGCAGTCGCGCTGTGTCGAAATAATCACGCATCGCCCCTACCTCAAACCGAACACGATCCATTTCTGAGCTAACATAGACAGGCTCACCATCGGCAAACACATTATACCTGAGCAATGGGGGCGCATTATTTAACACGACAACATCAATGTCATTTCTCTCAAGCAGCTTCATAAGCTCGACGGTAAGATTTAACTTAAGATTAAAGTACCCATCTTCATCGATAGCCCTATCGAAATAGACCGCGATGTCGATATCACTCGTTGGAATCGCTGTGCCTTTTGCATGCGAGCCAAAGACATAGGCGACTGTGACGCCATAGATGCTATATATTTCCTTCGCTCTTTTCGTTTTTAAATTCTCCATTATCATGGTGAACCCTTCGCGTGCCCAAGAGGCTTGCCTAGTGAAACCCTTACTACTTAAATTAATGGCTATTATATTATATCGACAATTTAAGCAGAAATCCTGTGCTTTTCAATAAAGCGATCTAGGTCTTCCTTCTTGAACCGGTAGGCTCGACCAATCTTATAAGTTGGAATCTTTTTGGCTTTAATCCAGCGCCGAAGAGTCACTTCTGAGAAGCCAAGATATTCCGCAGCCTCTGATAGCGATAACCAGGGGGTAAAGTCCTGTAAGGTTTTGCTTGCAAAAAGAACTTCGATACCGACTGGCCGCCCATCGGAATCAACATCAACAATTACATATTTGCTAATCTCAATTGACCTTGCCGGCTTTTGTTTCATAAGCCTAAAGTATGCCGCATCAGCCTCTCTATCGTATTCGATATTCATGCTATGTTTCCCCTTTCCCTTTACAGCCACATCACCGTAATAACTTTTACCGATTTTGGTTCCGGCATATAAACTACTCTTAACTTGCGCTTGCCAAAATCTTTAATGGCATTTATTTCCTCTTCTTCTCCGTAGAACCACTTGTCAGGGCCTAGAACTGTTTCTTTAATTTGAGTTAGTTTGATGTCTCGTTCCCTAAGCCGTTTTCTTGCATGCTTGGTCAAATTAATCTCAAGCAACTCGCCCCTCCATGTTATCTTAGTTAATCATAACTAATCATAGCTAATCAGTCAACGCAAAGCGCGTGCGTGCGATTCACAGACAGGCTCGTTCTTCAAAGGTCTCAAGTCTAAAAGTAATAGAAGCTGTATATGGTTGGGCTTGAGGCAAAAAACATACAGATCAAACCCATATCGCTTCTTAGCCACCCTAAGCTTATCCAGGCAGCGTAAGAATTCATCGTCTGAGTGAAAGATACGCTGCCGATTATTGCCTCGTGCGATGACATGATAAAGAGTGCCCGGTCGGGGTTTAAATTTAGGCTTTAGATTTCCGATCTTGCGATCTTTCTAGGCCGGTACCTGGATTTATATTCGCTAAGCCGCACATCATTCCTACTGCTCGATTTAATATGTCCCCCGTTAAGTGCTATTGCGTGCGTAACAACAGAAATGACCGAGCATTAAGTCGGTCATTTCCTATTCGTTGATATAAGCAGTGGCATGTTCCTGCTAAGCTAGTTATATTTAAGACTCTATTACTCGTCCGTCTTCTCAATATGCTCGGCCATCGTTATCTCTATTTCAGTCTTCCCGTTCTTATTATAGAAGTAGATGGTCGCAACCTGATTGCCGATAATCCCTTTATACATCGCCATCTTAGTATTGCGGTTGTATGGGTTCTCGATGATAATGTGGCTAAATTGCGATTTGTAGAACTCAACAACCTCTTCGGTCGGAGCGTCCGACTTGATTATCGTTAAATAGCCCTCGCCCTTAGAGCCATCGGCCAACGAGACATTACTCGCTTCGGCGCTCTTCTCGACTTCGCCTTTGATAAGGGGAAAGGTCTCCGGGAATTCCTCGACAAGGGGTGTTCCCTGTTTAGCGAAATCGCTATGCTCAACGACTTCAACGTTGGGTGTTTTGCTCTCGGTGGTCGTCGTCGTAGCCTTAGGCGTGTTGGTAGATTTGTCTCCGACTTTGGCCCCCGTCATGCCTGAACCGCAGCCAACAAGAGAAACAACGAGCAATGTTGCCACAATCGCGATAATGCTGCGCTGCATTTACTGATACCTCCATGAAACTAATAGCGCAAATGTTACTTTTAATCCAAACTCAATAATCAACGTACCATACGCTTGATGAAACGGCAATAACCCTCGCTGACGCATTTAAGCAAAAGCTATTCGCTCTCTAATTGGCGCTTGTTTCTTGTTGCGCTGGCGATTAGTGGTTTTCATCTGGAAACCCCCTCGCCCTCTTCTTCACTGAAACGACTGTGCTGTCACAAGCATCTTGGCATAGCGGGCCGTGCCTCAATACAAAGGGAGCGCCTCGGGTGAGGCGCTCCCTTGCGTTGTTTTTCTAATCACAGTGTGAAGCTATGCTTCAAACTCGATTACATGTTTACCCAGACAGAAACCATCTTGCTGGCTTCTGCGCGGGTCGCGTTATTGCTCGGCCTGAAGGTACCATCGGTGTAGCCGCCGACGACACCTTTGTTGGCTGCTGTAAGGATGTAGTCTGATGCCCAGTGGCCGGCGATATCGCTGAAGCCGGCACCTGACGTATCAATCGTAAATCCAGCCGCAAGAACAACGATCTTCGCGATTTCGGCGCGAGTTATGTTGTTGTTCGGACGGAATGTACCGTCTGGATATCCGTTGATGTAACCTGCTGCCTTGATAGCCTCGATGTAACCGGCTGCCCAGTGCCCAGAAGTATCGCTAAACGATGAGCCTGTCGCGGTTCCAAGGCCCTTAGCCACAGCAACCATCTTCGCGATTTCGGCGCGAGTGATGGTGTTGCTCGGCTTGAAGGTACCATCGGTGTAGCCGGCGAGGATGCCTTTGGCTACGAGATTCTCGATGTAGCTTGCAGCCCAGTGTGTCGTCGGTACATCCGGGAACACGGCTGCTTTCGCACCGATTACCGCGTTCACTACCGCACCAAGTCTGGTGGTACTGTACGCCACGTCTGCGAGAACATTGCCGTTGACTGCAGCGTTCGTGACGTCGTACTTGAGGCCAGAGATTTTAATCTTGCTCGCCTGTGTGCTATCTCCAGCGAGGTCGATTGTTATCAGGTTGTTTGCCAATGTTACCGTACCAACGTTAATATTTCCGCTCTCAACCGATACGGTCGGCACGCCTGAGATAAGAACCGTCTTCTTGTCGACATCTAGCGGGTCGCCGAAGATGCCTATGGTAATATCATTGGCGTTTGCAAGACTACCGGCAGCAGCCTCGGTGATAGTGATGTCGCCTACCGGCTGGCTTGCGGCGTTCTTGCTGATCGAAGGGGCCGAAGAGGCCGCAACGGTCGCCAGAGCCGAAACCGATATGTTGGCAATAGTCTTGGTACCCGTAACGCCAGCGCCACCGCCGAGTGTTACGGTAACCGCACCGGTCGTACCAGAAGGCACGTTAAGAATGATGTCCTTGATCTTTATAGTGGCCTTCGTGCTCGACTCACCGTCGAGCGTGAAGGTAGCCTGGTCATAACCAGCGTTCAGGTTCGCCGTGTTAGAGACGAGTGCGATGTTGGTTACCTCGGCTTGCGGGGCCGCTGAGAACTTGACGCCGCCGCTCGTAGATACGGTGATGGTGCCATCAGCTACAAGAACACCCGCAGCATTCTCGGTGATGGTGACGGTGCCCGCAGCCTGGTTCGAACCAGTCGCAATGTTTGTCGAGGTCGACGTGACGGTAAGCTGACCGGTAACGACGGCCTTCGCGTTCTTAACCGCTGTCGGGTTGATGGGTTCGGTGTCGTTGGTCGCGACGGTGGCCTGGATGTCGCCCTCGGCGATACTTGAGCCGACATTATACGCGATACTTCCAACGGTGATGACCGAGCCGCCGCCGCTACTTACGGTCTTGATCGTCCAGGTAGCTGTACGGTTGCTGTTTGAGAGAACGCCGGTATTGCTGTACATCTCAAGACTGTTCGTCGGAGCGACTGTGAGCTGTGGTGCCTGGTAGAAGGTCACACCAGAAGGAACCGTGATGCTGATGGTCTTGTCGACATTGAGAAGACCGGCGGCCGACTCCGTAAAGGTGATGTTGCCGGCGGCCTGGTTGTTCTGGCCAACGGTTACATCCGGCTTGGTGACCGCTGCCGCCGCAATACCGGCGACGATCTTGGCGTTCTTTGTGGTGATGTCGGCATGACCGGCTGTTGCGATAGTAAGGGTCATATCGCCTGTCGCCGCGCCCGCACCTACCGCATACTTGATATTGCTGATCTTGAATTTGTCGATCCCGCCGTTGTCGCCGGCGATTTTAACCGTCAGAACATCGGCTGCGGTAATCGAAACGTCTTTGATGACAAGGCCTGTTCCGCCGGTATTTGTAACCGTCGGGGAGGCTGCCCATGTAACGTTTGCCGGCAGCGTGAAGGTGATGTCGCGATTAGCGACGCCCCACTCGCTCGTGCCTGTTTCCTCTAATGTGATGTCACCCGCCGCAGCCGATGTCGAACCGATAGCTATCTCCGGTTTCGACGGTGCGGTTGGGACTTGCATGGCAAATGCCATGCCCGGAACCATTGCTATGATCATCGAAACAACGAGAATCATGGCAATAATTCTATTCTTACCTGTCTTGCGCATTAAAGCACCTTCCTTTTTATTTCCTGTAGTTTTCATTTTTGTCTTAATATGTTCCACCTCCCCTCGCGACGGAATAAAGATATAAAGGCAATCCCATACAAGGTCTTGCCTTACACTTATTTAGACGACAGACAACCGAAATAGTTACGGTCTGTCAGACAATTAACGTAAAAACTTTTCGACATACCTGAGGAACGCGGCATGCCGGTCTTATTCCTTGGGTGCGTTGTCATCCTTGATCTCGACGATGGTCAGCGCTCTCGCTTCGCTCCGGTTCATATTCCCGGCTTTGTCCCGCACCACGACAATCCATGTCCATGTGCCGGGCTTTAAGTCCCTATCCAAGATATAGAAGCCATCGGTGATACCGGCGATTTCGCGCGTCGAACCATTGACGTTAAGGTATAAGTCGCTAGATTCCATATCTTGGCCGGCCTCCCAAACAAACCTTGGCCGCAAGACAACCGTCTCGATCCCGGCCGGAGGCTCAATCAGTTTTATCGCAGGAGCTACAGTGTCGACTATGATTTTAGCTTTCTTGTAAGCAGCCTGCCCGCCACTGCCCGAAACCTTCACGAAGTATTCCCCATCAGCGACTATATTGCCGTCGATATCTTTGCCGTCCCAGACAAACTCCAGATTTCGTCCCGCTGTCTGCTCGGCGATTGTTGCGACCGGTACCGCGCCCCTGTACAGCTCGACCTTAAACTTATCGGCCGCCGCTCCGCTTACGGCCACGGTAATCGAGTCCTTTACGCCATCAGCGTTCGGGCTGATATATTTATCCGAAATGTCGATGCCCTCTACCGTGAACGGGGCGAGTGACGCCGACGCCTTGCTGCTCGACGAGCCCGCCGTCGCTTTCTCGACCAACCTCTTGACACTCGCTGTCATCATCGGCGTCTCCGCACTGGCGGTGTTCTCATCATCGCCGGCGTTGTTCTTTGCTTGTCCAGCCGCCTTAGTCTCAGGTATCGCCTCGCTAACGCCCCGGGCGTCCGCGAGTTTCTGTGCCACCCGCTCCCTGGCGGCGCTATCTATAGAGTCTATCTCGCCGGTAAGCTTGTCTTTCTCGACCGACGGTACTACTTTCGCTACCTTACCCGCTTCTTCAAGGCTTTCTTTCGCCTCTTTAGAGATGCCGGCTACTTCGGAGTCTTTACCCGATTCCGCCATGCTCTTGGCTTCGTCTATTCTTTTTTGCGCCAAGCTGTAGTGGAGTTTGGCCTTGCTCTCTTCATCGAGCGTTAAGGCCAGCTGAACCTTTTCGGTAGCGCGCTTTACGCCGTAAAGCGGTGAGCCCGGCATGCTGTCGCCGGAAGCATAAACCAAACCGCCTGCGGCGATGACGATTGCCGCAGCAGCGGCCGCGGAGCTGAGAATGGCCTTACGATAGAAACTATTGATAACAAAGAGGTTAGATTTAGTAGTCTGCGGCTCGCGCACTCTCGCTCTCGGCGTCGCGGGGACACCGTTCTCTATTGCCGATAGAAACTCGGCGCGCGCGGTTTTTGCATATAATTTTGACGGGCGCAATTCGGGATAACCGGGATACGCGGACTTGAGCGTAGCCGCCGCTTCGAGCAGCTCTTTAAGCTCGCGGCGCTGGTTGGGATAGAGCTTCAGACAATCTTCTATCGAAGCGCCCGAATTCAACAGCCTTATGCTGTAGTCGAGCGCGTTCTCCAGTTTTTTATTGTTCGCGTTTGCCTTTTCCACTTTGTATCCCTTGTTCTTATAATTATAGCCTCGTAGCTCAGCCCTTTAGGGCTGACCGTCAGGGCTAAAGCCCTGAGCTACGTTTATCTGTAACACCTAGTCTTAAGCTTTCTTGACCGGCTCGGTCTTGCCGATATTTACAACCGGTTCGACCCGCTCTTCAAGTCGCTGGTTAGACTCGAAATACCTCTTTATTGAGGCGAGCGCCCTTACCTGAAGCGACTTTATCGAACCTTCGGTCTTATCGAGCACCTGCGCTACATGAGCGTTTGAAAGACCCATCGTAAACTTGAGCAACAGCACCTGCTGCTGTTCTTCGGTAAGCTTGGCGACGGCTTTCTTGACCTCATCGGCATCGAGAGTAGCAATGACCGTGTGCTCAAGATCGGATTTATTGCGACTGTCAAAGAGAAGCTCCTCGATTTCTTCATCGAGTGATATGTGCGACTGTTTCGACTTCGACCTCAAGTAGTCGAAGGTCGTGTTCTTGGCGATACGTAAGAGCCAGGGGTAGAATGACTCTCCCCCTTCCCTGAAATCAGGGACTGCCGTAAGCATCTTCAAGAACGTCTCGGATGTTAAATCCTCGGCAACAGCCCGGTTGTTTACCTGATAATAGACATACCGGAACACATGTGGAAGGAAGTTATCATAGAGTGTAGTGAGAGCGTCCCCGTCCAACTGTTTGGCGTTCATCACCAGCACATCGAGGTTTTTAAGGTTACTCATAACCTCTCCTATACCCGATGCTCGCTGCCGGCAAACTTACCCTTCCAAAACGAATAGACGAAGAAGCAGCGGAAAAGATACTGCTTTTTATGAAAAAAGATAACAAATTTTCCTTGGGTATCACGAAAGCCCCTCCGTGTCGTAGAACTTGCTGCTAATAATCGCTTGACGATTTCTGGTATGAATGTTTCTTCCGCCCACCTGTCTTAGTGTGGATTGCAATGGCTTTCAGAACTATTTACATTTACCTTGATTGACTTTGATTGCTCAAAATCCCATGCCCTTGCGAGCGTATGTCGCATAAGGCACATAACTTATTATTCTACATCAAAAGCGTCTTTTTAAAAAGCGATTTCGCGCAAATTCAACCTTGCGATTATATTAGAATAGCGTATTTCTACAACGATAGTAAAGGGGGTTCCTGCAAAAATTTCCGGGCGGTTGATATAACATACTGTTCTTCGCCTCAAGGAGCGGGAGTTTCACTAGTTACTGCTCTGTTCAGCTCAGCTTAGCTGATTTTATCCTTCAACGATTTGATTTCGACGCTCTGCCTGTCCTGTCGGTCGACGACCGAGTTTAGTTTGCGCTCAATACGGTCGAGACTGTTGCCATGGTCATCGAGTTTGTCTTCCATGCGATCTAGGCGTGTACCGTGATCTTCTAAAGTCTCATGAATATCGACTAATCTCGGCAATATCACCTGTTCAAAGCCGAGATTAAAAAGTGCGATAAACTCTTTTTTGTCTTCCGGGCTCATGCGGCTCTCCTTCTTTAATCGATGTTAAAATTATGCCGCAACCCAAGTTGTTCCGCAATACCTTAATCATATATACTTTTGTGCGTTTATGTTTATTTAGTGGCGCTGTCTATCTTGGCCCATAACCTACTGCACAAACCCGAACATGCGGTAGACGATGGCCGAGACCTCGGAGCGTTTGGCGCTCGCGTTGGGCTTGAAACTGCCGTCGGTATAGCCGTTGACGATGCCGTTGGAGGCGATAAGCTGGATGTTAAGCGCCGCCCAGTGGTCGGCAATATCGGGAAACGTTATCGGTGTAGAACCCTGGGCCAGGTCGAGCGCCCTCGCGATGATGGCGCATATCTCGGCGCGGCTTATCTGAGCCTCGGGCTTGAAGGTGCCGTCCGGATAACCGCCAACGACGCCGCGCAGGGCAAGCGCCTGGATATAGCCTTCCGCCCAATGTCCTTGCGAGTCGGTAAATTCGCTCGTGCCCGCGCTAGATATGCCTAGCGCCAGACAGAGCATCTTGGCAAACTGTGACCTGGTCACCGGCAGCTCCGGTTGGAACGAGCCGTCGGGATAACCGGTAATGACGCCGCGCTCCACAAGATTTGTGATTTGCGCGGCCGCCCAGTAGTCGAGTGCCACATCCGGGAATACACCGCCCATCTGGTAGATCCAGGTGCTTTTTAGGCCGAGCTTGGAGCGGAAAGTGCTCCCCGCCATCGTCGTCTTCGAGCCGTCTGATTTTATTATCTCCAGTTGCGCGATACGCGGAGACGCGCCTGTCTTCGTCACTTTTACACTGGAAAACCCGGTCACCCCAAGCTTAGACTCGAGATCGGCTTTGCTGAACGAGGCCGACCATGAGAAACTCGAGGATTGCCGGCAATAAGCCTTCCCTGACGAGTCCTTATCGCTTACGCCCTTAAGGTAAGGTTGAGCGCTGGAGCTCAGCCAGGCGAGTTCCACGTTTTCAGTGTGGCCGCCGCAGCTTGAAGAGTAATATGCCGTAATCGGCGTCCCGTTATAGGTGGCGACCTGCTTCGCGGTATCGTCGATAGCCTTTTGCCACCTCGCTCCCCAGTGGGTCCCGTTCGAGGTTTCATTTATCTTGTCTACACCGACATACATCTGGCTCGAAACCGAATCGTAGAGGTCGAAGGTGGCCTGCGGCTTCATGCCTTTGATGGCGTAGGAGCGCGCCGCAACCGCCTGGGCATAGAGCGCATCATACGGCCAGCTCGAAGGCACCTCACCGAGCCCGTAGAGATAAAACGGCTCGAATTGAACATAGTTCACGATGTATAGAGCAGCCGCGCCGGTTGAATAGACGTACATGCTTCCTTTATAGGAATGGAATCGCTTGGCGCTCGCGTTGTAGACGATGATGTTGTCGGCAGCGTTAGTCGCGATGATGGGGCTTGCCAGGTTCTCGGCACCTACCGTGCCGTCCGGTCCGACGATACTTAAAAGCCCCTGCTCGTTGGGGACTACCGACCACTTGCCTACCGCACCCTGGTAAGCATAAGTGCCGTCGGTGTTGACGAAATCGACGGGCGACGCATTCTCGCCCTCGAAAAACACTTTGGTAAGATTCGCTTTATCGAAGAGACGGACTCGAACCGTAGGCGGCACGTCATAGCCTTGCGTGACCTGTGCTCCCTGGTAGTAGTGGGTGAGGATTTGCTCATAGGTCTGCCCCGCGCTGGCTCTCCCCTTCGCTCCCCACTGGCACATGCCGATTCCATGACCATAGCCGTAGCCTTTGAAGGTGTAATCGGCAGCCGCGAGGGCCGAAGCGGAGCCCATCAGGATGAGGACGGTCAAAAAGATAGCTAGCAATAGTTTTTTGTACATCGCTGACTCCTATTGTTGCTGCGTTGTCGATGAGCACCATGCGAGAGACATTGCATTTAAGTGAACAAGTGAACCAACGTCCCTACTTCTTGATCTTGGTCTCATCCCGGGCAAGAGGTCTACTTACATCCGAGTGACCGGCGATAGTCTCGACAACCTTGCCGTCGATGAGTATTTGGACTTTTTGGATATCGTCGAATTCGGTCAGCGTATTTACGATAGACGTGATCGTCATAAGCTCGCCGGAGCTGCCGCCCCAGTGCTTATCGATTAGCTCTTTCGAAAAGCTGACATAGGCGATGCGGTCGTTAATCTCGACGCCGAGGATTGAAGTCTCCGAAGGGACGGTGGCGTAATGATCGCTCTCCGCCGGACCCTTGATAAGCTCTTCCATAGCCGCCACCGCAAGGTTTTCGGTGTCGGCGATGTGGCGCGTCTCAGGAACAAGGTATTCGGACTGGTCATCGCTGAAAAAGACAGTGATGTCGACAGCCTTGGCGCTTTTAGCGCCGGCTATTCCTTTACTTGCGTCGGAGCCGCTCTTAGTCGCCGCGCTTTCTTGGGCATCGGTCGCGACGTTATACTTTTGCGCCTCGCTCACTGAGGCGTTCTTGTTTGCCTCGTCTTCGCAGCCGGTCGCAAGTATTGTTAGTAGAGAAACCAAGGCAACGATTAGCAGTAATGTAATGGTCCTCTTCACAGGAGTTCCTTTCACCTAAGCCTTACTGTTGCGCTTCAATTATAGTACATAATGAGCCGGTTGGCATCTTTGGCGCCTTCGGTTGCCGCCTGCTCGTGCCTCGTACTTAGATAGACACACCGAGATACTTGGCAATGCCCTTAAATATCCCCCCGGCCTCTTTTTGGCGAAACTCATCGGTCGCCAGGAGCGCCGCCTCGTCCGCGTTACTTAAGAATGCCGACTCACATAGAACCGCCGGCATAAGCGTCTCTCGCAAGACCTTAAAATCCGCAGTCTTGGTTCCGTCGTCTTTTCCTTTGACTCCCGCCCAACCAAACGCTTTTACAAGTTCATCTTGGATAATCTTAGCAAGGCGCGCGCCCTCTTGAGAACTCGGGTGGCTGAAGACGACGGTACCATCCACGTCTGGGTTCACATTTGCATTATGATGGATGCTGATAAAAATATCGGCGTTCGCGTTATTCGCTATCGTCGCGCGCTGGCTCAACTCGAGAAAAACGTCTTTCTCACGGGTCATAACGACTTCGATACCGGCGCTCTTCAAGAGGTCGCGCACCTTCAGTGTGACCGCTAGATTGACGTCTTTTTCTTTCAAGCCGTTGCTCTTGGCTACCGCTCCGGGGTCTTTGCCGCCGTGTCCGGCGTCGAGCGCCACTATCAGGGCCGGCGGCTCCACGGGTGCGGTCAAATCCGCGTTCAACATGTTATAAATCGCCAAAGCTATCTCGGCTCGTGTCGCGTATTCAGCCGGGCGAAACTTTCCATTCGAGCCACCCATGATGCCGTAGTATGCGATGGTCTTTATCTCACCGTACGCCCAATAGCCCGATGGCACGTCGCTATAGCTTGGAGTGCTCGTTGAAATCACGGACATCTCGATTGCGCGGCAAAGCATGATTGCCAGCTCTGCTCGCGTGATTCGCTTATCAGGCTGGAAAGTGCCTTCGGGATAACCACGGACAATTCCCGCCGCAGCGCTCGCCATGACGTAATCTACACACCAGTGGCTAGATGGGACATCGCTAAAATTGGTGTCGCTCGCTAAAGCAATCGGCTGCGGCAAATCTTTGGCCACGCAAATTAACTTAGCCATCTGTGCCCTGGTCAAAGGAGTCAATGGGCGGTACGTGCCATCCGGGAATCCCGAGATGATGTTCTTGGATGTAAGGTCGACTACAGCGTTGTAACACTCGTCGCTGCTGGATAAATCGCTAAACGAAGCATACGCGGGAAGAGCGAACATAAAAATCAGGCTTAAAACAAGAAGCAGTGCTGTTAGCCCTCGTTTCACCATTACAAAACCTCCTGGTACGAGCGGACTACCGTTCATTCTACAAACATACTTACGGCGTTGAATTACTACAAAAACATCGGCAAATTTTTACATAAACTTAAATTCTGAGCGGTTGTTCTATACATACCAAAAGCAAGGTTTTGTTAATCATCGGCGCAAGAAATGTCTTTTGGCCAACATACTCCTTAATAGTTTAACAGCAACGGATTGCTATGCCAACCGCAAACCGCTATTTCGAGACGATTACACCTGCCCGCTCCTCGCAACTTGCCTTTACCCTGGACGCGGCCCCCGGAACCCTTTACAATTTCATGGTAGCTTAGCAAAGCTGAATATTATGCCCAACTTCAAGAGAGAGCCCTGCATATGAAAGTATTACACGTCAATAATGTCGCAAACGTGCCGGCGGGTCTGGTGGAGGGCTTGCGGAAAATCGGTATCGACGCGTCTCTATACCAACCGTACACCGGCATAAACACCAGCGGAAAATTGAGCAAATTGAAGGTCGTCACAAATCGTATCGCCGATGCACGGGCGCTTCGTTCAAAGATAGCGCGCGAGCGCTTCGATATCGTCCATATCCACTACGCCTATTTCGGCATGCTCGGGGTGCTCGGCGGTTACCCCTACTGGCTCCACTGCCATGGGACCGATATCCGGCGAAACCTCTACCACCCCCTCTTCAAGGCGGTTACAAAAATAAGCCTCGACCGGGCCGAGCGCGTCTTTTACTCTACCCCTGATTTGAAGGTCCACGCCGAGAAAGCGCGGGCCGACGCGATGTTTATGCCGAACCCGATTCGCACGGAGCTTTTCGAACCCCGAGGTTTTGAAGGCACGGAGAATAAGGTGCTCTTAATCAGCAGAATCGACAAGATAAAAGGAATCGATGTCGCGTTTCGGGCGCTCGAGCGAGTTAAGAAAGACAACCCGGGGCTCAGCATCGATGCTCTGACGTGGGGGCCCGACCTGGACAGGTTCAAGGACTGCGGTTTTGTAAACTTCATCCCCAAAATGACTCACGAAGAACTGGCGCGCCTCATCCCGAATTACCGGGTCGTCGTCGGACAATTCGAGTTGGGAATCATGGGGATGTCGGAGATGGAGGCGATGGCCTGCGCTCGCCCGGTGGTGTGCCATTTCGAGTACCAGGACTGGTACACTGAGGCGCCGCCGCTTGCGCTTGCTAAAACCGAGGACGAGATAGTCGAGCGCGTAGAAGAACTATTGGAAAGACCCGACCTTTGCCAAGAACTGGGGTTTGCCGGGCGCGAGTGGGTCGTAAAATACCACGACTACATCGCGGTCGCCGAGCGCCTGGCAAAGCTGTACATGGGCGACTACTCCTCGTCGGACTCGCCTATCATTCGGCTGTAGTCCCTGCCGACGATTACCAAAACGTCGATTGTTTCGGAGCTCGGTCCCTCGATGACTACTCGTCCAAAGCCCAATTTCGATTGGACGCGTCTCGCTAATTCGGCCTTTTCTTCGGAAGCGATGATTTGTGTATCGTAGTAGGTGAAGCTCTGTGCATTCCCCACCTCGTGTATTTTGAAGTTTAGCGCGCCGAGTTTGTTGGCCATCTTGTGCGCGATGCCGGCTTTGCCGCTACCGTTTTGCACCTCGACCCGAATATTCAAATTCTCTTTTTCTTCTTCGGTAAGTTCAAGCGGCAGGTCAGCCCGGACTCGCTCGAGTATCCAGGCGAGCTTGCCCTCATCGGGAACGACATAGCTTCCGCCGCCGATTACTTGCGGCGTACCGGGCACCACAACCATGTGGAGGTTTTTCCGTCCCAACGATTTAAAGATCTTGCCGTACCCGATCATCTGCGTCACGCCGAGTTCAGGGTCGGTCGTTACGTTTCGCGATGTAATATCAGCGAGCTGCGGTATCCTCAAAAGCGAGCTTACTCGCAGGAGCTTGTCCATCACGGCTTTGAGAAATTTCTGCTGCCTTGCTATGCGCCCGAAGTCGTCATCGCCCCTGCGGATGCGGACATACTTGAGCGCTTCTACTCCATCGAGATGCTGGTAGCCGGGGCGTATATCGATTTGGTGGCGGCTGTCGACGAGCCTCTTTTCTACGTCGATATCGATACCGCCGAGCGCGTCGATTATCTCTCTAAATCCTTGAAAATCGATGACCGCGTAATGATTGATGTCGAGCCCCAGGAAATCCTCGACCGTCTCTACCATCAGGTCAGCGCCGCCATACTTGTATGCGGCGTTAATTTTGCGCTTACCTTTGCCGGGAATCTCGACCCTGGTATCCCTGGGGATTGAGATTAGATAGCCGATTTTCTTCTCGGGATTGACCCGCAACACCATAATAGTATCGGAGAGGCCCTGCTCGTTCTCTCCACCCCTGGTGTCGCTACCGAGTAGCAAGAAGGTGACCGGCTCGTTATCTTCGGGAGCGTTGAAAACAAAATCTTCATCCGCGCCCTGGGCCGCTCTTGGACCGTGGATTCTTTCCTCGAGGATTCTGGCGAAGACAAAACTCCCTGCGCCGATGAAGAGTATGATCATCAACGCCCAGAGTGTAAAGACCCGAACGTAATCACGCTTGCGTGGTTTTCCGGTTGAGTGCTTTCCTTCGTACAAACTAGTCCTCCAATAAAAAGCTCAATCGCCAGATTATCATAAAAACACATCTTCCCTCAAATGGTTTCTTTTAAAACACGAACCTCGCCTGTCTTGATATGAGCATAGAAGCCCTTTAAACTATAACAGAGTCTACTATGCGGGAGAATTCATGTTCACCAAAATCAGAGCGATAATCGAATCGGGCGTTTTTTCGTTTGTTTTGTTCCACGGATTTGTGCTCCTTTACAACTGGCTGTTGCAGCAGACCGATATCGGTAACACAGCGGTTGCCAACGAAATTGAGGTCGTTCTTCTTATAGGAGCCTATTACTTGACGGCGGTGTTCTGCGGCTATTGGGCCGGCTGGCGCTCGAAGACCGACGGCTGGATAATCGGCATAATCGGCTACGCTTTGTTTAGCGTGATAAGAATCAACATATCCGCGCAGGATGTCCCATCGCTGTTGCCATATCCCTTCTATGTGAAGATACTCGTCGGCTATATCCCCATATTGACGTTGCTAATGTTCGGCGGCATAATCGGCGAGCAGCGGGCGCATTACGCACCGGCCAGCCAGAAAAACATGATCATATACCCGCTGATAAAACGAATCCTTGACTTCGCGGCAAGCATATTCGTCTTGATGTTCCTGGCGCCCATAATGTTCGCGATTGCCATCGGCATAAAACTCGCCTCCCCCGGGCCGGTGTTCTTCCACCAGAGACGCGTAGGCCAGCACGGGCGTATCATAAACATCATAAAATTCAGAACGATGATGCCCGACGCGGACAACATAATCGACCGGTTCCAATTGTTCAACGCCCAAGATGAAGATGTCTGCCAGATTCAGGACGACCCGCGGGTCTTCCCGTTCGGAAAGTTCTTAAGGACGACCAGCCTGGATGAGCTTCCCCAGCTTATAAATATCTCTAAGGGTGAGATGAGCCTGGTCGGGCCGAGACCGCTCGTCCCCGAAGAGCTGGAAACGTCGGACGACGACCTTAAACGTCTCGATGTAAAGCCCGGTCTTACCGGCCTGGCGCAGGTCAACGGGCGCGGCAATATAACATTCGGCGAGCGCCTCGCGCTGGACATAGAATACGTAGACAACCAGTCGTTCTTACTCGACCTTAAAGTCATGCTCCTGACGCTATGGCAGGTTCTCTCGCGTCGCGGGGCTTTTTAATAGACCACAGCCGCCGGGCCACAAAACAAGCTTGCGTTAACCCCACAAGCAACTGTATAATTATTCCAGTTGGCCTCACCCGGCCGGGCACTCTCCAACCATCCCGGCAATAGGTCCGACTATTAAGTCAGGCGAGCGACGCTACGATTTTAGGCCGTTTGGGGTATAAGTGAGACGAGGACCGGCTGCGAGCCTACTGGTTTATCTTGCGCTTGCAGGGTATAAACTATTATAGACGGCTTAAGCGAGACATCGTTGGTCGTCTGTATCATGAAATGCTCCTATGTGGGTAGAAATTTAGGACAAAGAACAAGGTTTGGGAGAACCATGCTCTATTACTATAAAGCAAAGAAACGCCGAGGATTTAGAATCAAAGAAATGTTGCTGGCGACGCTCCTCGCTGTGCTGGCACTTGCATATTTCTACCCGGACTCGCTCGCTAACGTAATGCCTGTTTTGGAGCGGCCTTCCCTGCCGTTGCTCAACCCAAGCGCCTTGTCGGGCAAGTCAAAAATAGCCGTTGAGGGCATCCGGGTAGAAAACGCGCCGGGCACGATTACGCTCGAAAAGGCGGTGCGGGTCAAGAAGGATCTGGAAGAGGAAGGCCGGAAACGTGAGGCGGCGGAGCTGCAATACAGCCTCGACCTTATCGCCGAAATCGACAAGAACACCCCCGAAGCACAGACCCGCATCAAAATAATCATGCAGGATATAGATATGACCATCAGCTATTTCCTCGCCGGGAACACGGCGTCGGATAAGATGGAGATATTAAAGGATTACGAGGGAGCTAATCTGGCGTACGTCTATTATCCCAACTATGGCGTCCACTTCAACCCGGTGACCACCGCTAATATGGCGTTCCAGCACTACTCCAAAGGCAACCACGAGAAATTCGTCGCAATCACCGACGAACTGTTAGACTGTGCGATAGAGCCGACATACCCGGGAGTCGGTCCTTATTATATTTGGGAAAACCATTTCGACCTCGAATTCGGGTCGCGGAAATTCGCCGCCCCCTGGAACTCCGCGATGGCTCAAGGTCTCATCCTCGACCTCACCGGCAAATGCTACGAAATAACCGGCGATAAGAAATACCTGCGTGCGGGCGAGAAGATTTTAAACTCCTTCCGTGTACCTTGGGATAAGGGCGGCGTCACGGACTACGACGAGCACGGCAACTGGTATCTCGAGGTGGCCGCGACCGACCAATTGAA
>JAUXNY010000149.1 GCA_030682615.1 Candidatus Aquicultor sp.
CGAACTCGGCTTCTCGGCGGTCCCCCGCGAGCTTGAACCCAAATACGACTAAAGCAGCGACAACTACGAGCGCCGCTACTAGAAACACGATTTTTTTCGAATTCTTAAGATTTTCGCCAGATGGCGGCGATGCTTGTTGACCGATAGTCCTCACGTAAATCCTCCTATGTCATCAGTAAAGCCGATAGGTATTGCATCCCTAAACGACCGCGCTGACCCATAAAAAAAGCCGACCTAAAAGACAAAGGTCGGTTTCGCTACTTGCTCCCCTCAGCTCAAGCAACCATTTACAAGCCGGGTTCATCGCTACCTTGTGGTGTGTCTCTGCTTCGAATCGACTAGAGTATTAGTGCTCCCTATGTAATTTATCGCGTTGTAGCTTAGTATATACTCCCGGTGGTATGAAAACAAGACATCTTGTAGTATTCCAGCTATTATTTGCTAATTATTTTACAAAGGGCTTTCGCCGGCTCGATGCGCATCACATACAATGTGTTCTGCAGGGTCTTCCATTAGTCATCAACGAGCGGCGGAGCTGTCTTGTGAAGACCCTCGGGCGCTTTTATGCTGCTAATCATTGGTGCTTCTACCATCTCCGGTAATCGGAATCTTCTCACCCAAGAATCGTGGTTTTGGCCGCGTGATGTGTAGCTCGAAGAATGCTTTTACCCGCGCCAAAGCCTCCCTTATCTCGAACAAACGGCCTTTCATGTAAACACGTTTGTCGGCCGAAGCACCTGTCGCGTCGATGCCGAGCGCCCTTGCGATGTAGACCGAGCGAGCCAGGTGGAAACGCTGGGTTACGACTACCGCACTCTGTATTTCGAAGATGTCGCGCGCGCGGTACATGCTGTCATAGGTGTCGAACCCGGCGTGGTCCATGAATATGTCTTCGGCCGGGATTCCTTTAGAGAGCGCGTATTTTCGCATGGCGTTGACCTCGTCATAGCGCGACTGCCCGTGGTCGCCGGTGAGCAGCAGCTTGCCGACCTTTCCCGAGCGGTAAAGGTCTATTCCAGTATCAAGACGGTCGGCCAGGACATGCGAGAGAACATTATCGCCAAAGACCTTCGCGCCGAGGACGATGGCGACTTGTGACTTGGAAGCGTCTTCGGCAGACGCCGTCACATGCGCTTCTCCCACCCTGATTATCATGAGGTTGGATACCGCGACTATGGCGACGGCGACAAGGATTAGAACTGCCGCCGACCACGCCACGAATCGAAGCCACCCACTGGTTGCGCCAATTATCATAGCCTATATTATATTACTCCGGGATGCGCAGGACAAATAACCTTTAATGGATTAAAATATGAAACAGCAGCCCAGGTCTTGAGGCAAACTGTCAGCAATAGCCGACAAGTGGAAATAGGTCATATTGCTTGAGTTAATCGATATCTCGCTCGCCTTCAATGATAATGCGCTATTTAGCGATGTGTCGCTGGCCGTCAACGCCGGCGACCTGGTAATAATAGGCGGGCCCTCGGGCAGCGGTAAATCCAGCCTGCTGCGACTTTTAAACCGGCTGAACGACCCGACTAGCGGACAGATCAACCTAGACGGACGGCCGTTCACGGATTACAAAGTTGTCGAACTTCGACGGCAAATCTGCTATATACAACAGACCCCGGTGATAGTCGAAGGCACTGTCAAGCAAAACCTGCTTCTACCCTTTGGCTTTGAGTCACTCAGAGGCTTTAAAACACCAACCGATGAGACCCTTATCGACCTGCTCCATAAATTCAAACTAGACGATATAGCGCTCTCAGACCAGGCCATGGTTCTTTCGGTCGGCCAGAAGCAGCGACTAGCTTTTATACGGGCGCTATTGCTTCAACCCAAAGCATTACTGCTGGATGAACCGACCTCCGCTCTCGACCAAGATTCACGCCTAGTCGTTGAGGAATATGTCAAGAGACTGGCCGGTGAAGAGAACCTGGCGATACTCATGGTCACGCATCTGGATTTTAAGCCCAAGCACATGAAGGCACGGCCATATATGCTCAAACGAAGTGGCTTGGAGGAGCGTGCGGGATGAGCGTTATCGATATAACCTACACACAACTATTGCTAAGCCTGATTTTTATAATTATTGCGGGAGTTGCATCAATCCGCCTCCAACTCGACCTGGAGCGCGATATCTTCTGGGGCACGATTCGCACATTCGCGCAGCTTTTTATTATCGGTTACGTCCTTAAATATATATTTGGACTAGACAACCTATATTTGGTCTTATTCGTCTTCACCGGTATGATATTTTTCGCCGCTTACACCGTGAGAAGCCGGGTAAAAGAAAAAAGTATCCCCTACTTTATACCGACGTTTCTGTCGATGTTTGCGAGCTATATGCTCGTTACGATTATCGTGACCGCTTTCATCATACAGGTTGAGCCATGGTATAAACCTCAGTATTTCATTCCGCTTGGCGGCATGGTCGTCGGAAATTCGATGATGGCGGTGGGCATTGTGTTTCTGCCGGGAATGATGACAGAGCAAATATTGCTCAAATAACCGTCATCCTCGTCGCCCTATTCGGGAGATACAGTAAGAGCGCCTATCTGCGACCATGCTTATTGTTGTTTGAGACCTTCATAGTCTCTTGATGGCGACAACTGCGATATCATCCGTTAAAGCACCGCCGGAAAATTCTCTCGCGCTGGAACACAGGTTATCCGCTATGACCTGCGCAGGCATATCGATACTATCCTTAGCCAGTTCTACGAGCCGGTTCTCGCCCCAGAACTCACGGCTATGCCGTGCCTCGATTAAGCCATCGGTATAAAGAATCAGCAAATCGCCACGATCTATGGAAACCTCTTCTCGCGGATACTCCCTATCGGGGACTATGCCCAGAGCGATACCGCTTTCTTTGCCTGGAAAAACCGCCTCTCTCGTTTTGCCTCTAATAATGAGAGGTGGTAGATGCCCCGCATTACTAAAAACCAGGAGGCCTGTTTTGAGGTCAAAGACACCATAAACAGCGGTAATGAACCTGCCGGCCGTCAGCTGTTTGACGGCAAGATTATTCAATTTCTTCATGCTGTCGGCAGGCGAATTATTATCAAGGGCAAATCCTGCTGTCGCATATTTAGCCATCGCAACGGTAGCTGCGGCATCAATGCCTGCGCCGGCCACATCGCCAATGACTATACCCATTAAACCGTTGTCGAGGTCGATAAAATCGTAAAAATCCCCGCCGACCTCGGTGCCGACTGTCGCCGATTGGTAATGAACGCCAATTTCCAGTTGAGGTACCGATGGTATTTCAGGTAAAAGACTTCGCTGGAGAATCAGTGCTATTCGACGCTGCTCTTCCAATTGAGCATTTTCGACTGCCAAGCCGATCTGATTCGCAAAAGTACTTAGAAATTCCATGTTTGATGGCTTGAGAGCTTCGATATCCTCAAAAAGCAGTGCGATTGCGCCGAGTGTTTTCGTTTTTGCAGTTAGTGGTAGCAGCGTAACGGCGTTGACTTTTTCCGGCTCATCAGCTGCTGCGACTATCAAAGGACATTCGGCCATATTGCTTGTAGTAAAAGGCTTCTGTTCTTTTATAACTTTTCCGACCGGACATTTTTCAGCATCTACCGGCGACATACGTTCAAAATTTTGAGCAAAACTTGGAACAAAGCCGTGTTCAACTTCTATGTTCGGCTTTCCTGTTTGCTCGCTGACCATAATAATGGCGCCCGCCTTGGCATCAAAAAGTCTTATGATTTCCTTTATGGCCCACATTAATGCCTTGGAGAGATTGGGGTTTTTTCCTATCTCGCGAGAGATATTTTCAAGCGCAAGCAGCTCCATACTGCGACGCTCTTCTTGTTTATTCTCTTCGATATTAAAAACATGCATACCGCGAACAAGACCAAAAGCAATCAGTATGGCATCGGCCGTTCTAAGAATCTGCACAGGAAATCCGGTAAACGACATGAAGGAGTCATAATTGAAAACCGATGCCGGGAAATATGAAATGTATGGCACGACCAGCCCGCAAGTCAACGCCTTTAGCCAGAGAGCAACAGCTGCGATTAGAAAGCTATGCGAAGCGACCCCGAAACCTTGTCTCAAGAAGACTCTATACTGCAAAAACAGTGCCGAGCCGGCAATAGCCGCGCCGGGAAAAGTAAGCAGATATCGTGTGAGAATCTCGCTATTTCTCAACCATTGCTCTACCCCAAAGCCGGTTAATGCGAAAGAGCCTGCAAGACCCGCTGCCCATATCGAGTAAAAAATAAGCGGTAGAGCATTAAGTGAGCGAAACCGCTCATCTGTCGTTATTAGCAGCCCGATTCCAAATTTAAAAAGAAATAATGCGATGCTTGCGAATATAGCCGTCTCGATGATCACAAAAACCCAGCTTTTGGGAAGAAATTTATACTGGTCAATAAGGGTGAGCATGTTAAGCCATTGATTAATCGCATGAATAAATCCAAATCCGGCGAGCCACGGGAGATATCTGGCAAACCTTAAGCTTGTCGGCCTTAGGGCGCTGAGCAAAACAGCTACCCCAAGCGTAAATAGCGCGAGCCCATAAATTAGCATCACAATCGTCATGTTGTCTGCAGCTAGCTTCCCAAGACCGGTCATTAAATCAGGTCTCCAATTACGGCGTTATTTTGTGCTGTAACCAATATACTCTTAGCGCACTACTGTGAACACGCTTAGATGATGTTAATTGTACTATAGGCTCCGCAAAATATTAAGCGAACTTCGTATGGCCAGCCGGCGCTAAATCTTTGTATTAATATAAACCACCAGTTTAAACCAGATGCTAAGAGCTAACAGCAACTAACAAAAGTACGAACATAAAACGAAGAGTTCGCAGGTGAATAAACCTCTAAAACACACCTGAAAAAATGGCTATGCATTCAGCTAGTGCTGGCAACTTGGGCAGATATAGGTGTCGCGCCCGGCAACCTCTATTCTTTCAACTGAACCGGTGCAACCATCGCAAGGCCTTCCCGGTTTTGCGTGCACTTTGAGATGGTCCTGGTATTCACCCTTCTCCCCGTTGAGGTCCAGGTAGAACTCGGTCGTAGTTCCGCGATGGTTGATGGCTGCGGGCAGAATATGCTTGATGCCCTCGAAGAGCTTCTGGATTTCTTGATCGGTTAGGCTCGTCGCCGGCCTCTCCGGGTGAACCCGCGCATAAAACAATATCTCGTCCGAATAGATGCTGCCGATGCCGGCGATGAACTGGTCGTCGCAGAGGAGTGGTTTGATTCGCGCGTTCGGATGTCGCTTGACCAAGAGCCTGAATATTTCATAGTCGAAACTCGGCTTGAGGGGCTCAGGACCGAGCCTCAGGTGTGCGAAAAAGTGCGTGACATCGGTGCTTCTCAGCAAGACGATTGCCGCAAAAGAGTTCGCATCCCGCAAGAAAAGACTGGTCCCGTCGTCGAGGATGAAGATGGCGTGAACATGTCCGTTTAGTTCGCCGCCGGGCGAGGAGTGCACGAACTGGCCGCTCATCTTAAGGTTCAGGACAAGACTGAAGCCGTTCGAGAGCTTCGCCACCAAATACTTGGCGCGCCTACTCACCTCGATAAACTCGGCACCCCGCACGCGCCGCACAAACTGTTCGAGCGGTACATTGACTATACTCGGCGTCTTGACCTCGACAGCTGTGATCTCTCGCCCCACAAGGTCGCGCGCGAACTCGCGTTTTATGGTCTCTACTTCAGGAAGGTCGGGCATTTTAAATCCCCCTTAAGGGAGTTTAAGATGTAAATGCCCTAAAGGAGCATGTTTATAACCGGCGTTTTACAACCGGTGCTATAACCGGCACGACTAGAAATCTCGCTACATATGCATGATTCGCATCATTAGTAAGTCCGTCTAATACTTCGCCTTGAATCGTTCATCTTCTTCTTCCTCGATGCCGAGTTCACCGATGAGACCCTCAAGCGCGACCATGACCTCTTTCTCAGCGTTAACCTTCAAATACTCCCAGTCTATCTCGCCGGGGTGCGCCTCGACCAACTCTTGGGCCCAGGTACTAGCCGCTACTTCATGTTTGAACGCAAAGTCTCTGAGTTTTGCCAGAACAGTGTCCTCTAAGCCCAGTAAATATACGCTCGCTCCGCTAACATCGATTTGGTTTACCCTCTTCAGCTGCTCGTCGCCTAAGCTTTCATCGACAATGCGCACGGTCATATCTATGTCGCTGTTGACCCAAACGCTTCCATCCTGCATGAAGTCCAGTTGCCGCAGCACCTTCTGAGCTTCACCCGCAGGGACTATTACATCCACGCCATCGGCTTTATACTCGCCGGAAGTATACAGCTCTACCGCGTAATCACCGGCGGCGACCGGTGAACAACCCTCTTTTTCCAGCTCAGAGGTGAAAATCGCCGTAAAAATAATCCGCTTAGTGAGCGGGTCCAAATCGCCTTTTAGAGAATCCAGTGCGGACATCCTCTTACCACCAGCCTTTCTGCCTTTCTTTATCATCCATTGGTATTGTTAGCCGGCCCTCGCTTCAAGTCGGTTTCGGTACTCTTTACCATGGAGTATTTGCGGATATTAATCAACTAATCTTAACATAAACGGATAGCAAAATACGCCCGCGTCGACAATCGCCCCGGACGATGGTTTTCAAAATCTAGCTCTTTGCCGTCATGTCGGCGCGTTCAGACAACATGAGCGATAGCGCGGCGCCCGCGAAGCCGGCTGCCGCCGAGACCATGAACGGGACGGAAAAGCTGCGGGTGACGTCTACGATGTAGCCGCTTATCCATGGGCTTATCACCTGTCCGGCACCAAAATACAGCGTGACTATGGCAAAGGCCGCGGGCGCGAGTACCCCGCCGACATAATCGGCGCATGTCGCCGCCATAATCGCGGGGACGCTCCACAGTGTGAGCGCATAGACGAGCGAAACAGCGACTACCAGGCCGGGGTCTTTGGTAACGGAAAGCGCTGCCAGAGCGAGGCCCTGCAGCAGATAGACGATAAAGAGCACCTGCTTGCGGCCGATTTTATCCGACAACATCCCCCACAGAAACCCGCTTACAATGCTGACCGCCCCAATCGTCGACCAGAGTCCGCCGGCACGCGCCGCAGAGAAACCGACCTCTTCTATGAGATATTTTGCGAAAAAGGTGGTGAAAATGACGTATGAAAAACCGAACATGAAATACGTGGCTCCGAGCTTTGTAAGCGGGCGCGAACGATAAAGTGCCTTTGTATTAAGCCAGCTCGCCACCAGCGGCGCCTCGACTCGACTGACGTCGGGCGCGACATCGGTACCGCCGACCGGTTCATGGCCCGCCTCGCCGGGACTGTTTCTAAATACCAGCACACCGAGGAAGGCTATCGCTAAGACGATAGCGCCGAGATAAAACCAGCTGGCCCGCCAGCCGTCGGTCCCGTAAAAGGCGATTAGAAACGGGACCAATGTTCCGGCCAAAGCAAACCCGAGCCCGCTTCCTACCGTCATCAAACCGGAGGCCGTCCCCCGGAACTTGCGCGCATACCACCTTGTCACCAGGCCCATGGTCGGAACGTTACTTCCGCCGGTTCCAATCCCTATCAAGAGCTGGCCCGCAACCGCCATCCAGAATCCGGTCGCGCTGCTCGCCATGAGCATTCCAAAGACAATCAAAAACATAGAGCCGGCGATGACTTTTTTCGGCCCGTACAGGGACGAGAGCTGCCCGCTCACCGCGGTGCTCACCAAATATCCAAAGAAGGTCCCGGAGACGATGAGCCCGAGTTGCGTGTTGGTGAGGCTTAGCGCTATGCCCATCTCCGGGATTATCATGCCGATTGCGAATCGGCCCAGGCCAATGCTGCCGAAGACAGTCAATATCCCGACTACTAAAACCCATATACCGTAATGGATACGGCGACTTGCGGGTGCTCCGTTTATGCTGTTTTTACCGGCGGTAAAGCCGATGGTCGAATTGAGCATAGCAATCATTATATACGAGTAAGGCCGCTTTTTATATCGGCCATGCAGGTACTTCGCGGTGTATTGTCCAACCGGTTCAGATGTTCTAAGCTTGATGATTGGCCGAAGAACGTTTGCCTGATTGCCCGGCGACCATTTTGGGGTAAATCAACGACTAAGGGGGTCTATATGGATATCAATTTGGACTATCATGTCACTGTTCGAGTATTCGTCTCGCTCTGCTTCTATGTTGTCGTCTCATATGGCTTTGTCGCGTGGAAGTATCGCGTATACCTTCGAGTCGCGAAGGGCTGGCGTCCCGTTCTTGTTTACGCCCATATCTTTGCGGCGGCGAGCAACGTCATCGCCTTCCCTGTCTTTATGTTGATAGACCGCCATCCGCCGGTGACGCCGTTTCTCTCATGGCTTGGGTTATTGACAGCGGCGGGAGGCGCGCTCTTTTTGATGTGGGCCGGACTTACGCTCAAAATTGCGACCTTTGTACCCCC
>JAUXNY010000150.1 GCA_030682615.1 Candidatus Aquicultor sp.
CTCAAACGGGCGGCAAGCTGGTCGAAGCGATACGCTCAAGCGAGCTAAAACCGTTCTATTCGCGGCTGGCAACGCAGATTAAAAGCAATGTCGAGATCACCTACAAGAGCCCGGGCTTTAATACCAAGGACATCGATCTCGATATCGAGATAGGGAAGGGGAACCAATCCATAAGCGTGAGTACCGCATACCAGAACCCGGTCTACCTAGGCGAGTATAAGGGCGACGACGAAGTCGTTATAAGCCCAATAACCGATAGTTGGCTGGTACGTTCGGGTATCTTGCTCATAGCGTTTCTTGCGACGGCCCTTCTGGGCTATGGCGTTATCGCCACTTTGACGCGTCGCAGAAGCGTCTTGCGTGAGCAAATCGGAATGTACACGGAGATATGGAACGAGTCCGCTGTCGATGCGGATACGCTCTCGTCCGCGAAAAACCCTTATGTCAGCAAGGCGCTCGACATGGTCGAGTATTTCGCAGAGAAGAGAGGGTTTATAGACCTTGTAAAAGGCAAACTTGAGCAGGCCGGCCTTCCTTTGCGACCGGTAGAGTATATCTTGTTCCACGCTCTCTTAATCTTAATCCCCAGCGCGCTTATCCAAATGCTCTCGGGCAACCTGGTCTTGTCGGTACTTACGGTTTTCATCTTAACCTTTGTGCCTATGCTCGCTCTGCAGTTTGCGGTCGACAGGAGGCAAAGACGTTTTAATGAGATGTTGCCCGACACCGTTACTATGGTCGCAGGCTCGCTGCGAGCGGGCTACAGCTTGCTTCAGGCCATCGCGCTCGTTGCCGACGAGAGCAAACCCCCGGTTTCCGTGGAGTTTAAACGGGCTCTGACCGAGTCGCGACTGGGTCTTCCTATTGAGATGGCGCTTGAGAAGATGGCCAAACGAATAGGGAGTGAGGATTTCTACTGGACCGTGCTCGCCATAAATATTCAGCGAGAGGTCGGTGGAAATTTAGCCGAGGTGCTCGACATTGTGGCGAAGACGATTCGCGAGAGGGAAGCGCTGAAGCGCCACATTCAAAGCTTGACCGCCGAAGGGCGTCTCTCCGCATACATACTGATAGCGTTGCCCTTTGTAGTGGCGGCGCTGCTCTTTATCGTAAATCCTGAGTATATGTCGATTTTGTTCACGCATTTGATAGGCTGGGTTATGGTCGGAGGCGCCGGCGTTCTGATGGTAATAGGTATTATCTGGATGAAGAAAATCATTTCCATCGAGGTATAACGATAAGCCTGGTCAACCCTGGCAGCCAGGTGATTTAGACATAAAAGAGACAAGCTAAGGGTAAGGTATAGGTATAACAAACAGGTGGTATTATGTTAGACACGGCTCTATTATCGCTTATTTTCGGGACGGTCGCTCTCTTCGTATATGGGGTGCTCGCCGCTGTCTTCTCCGACGAGGTAGTAGTAAAAAAGAGCTTGAAAAAGCTCGATGATTACGAGATAAAAGACCTCTTCACAGCGGAGCCTCTGGCGATACCGTTCTTTGATCGCGCAGTCATGCCCTTTTACGGTCGCCTGTCAAAGCTTGTGCGGCGGTTCAGCCCGGCCGAGGTAGAAGATAACATCAAGGCGCGCCTGGCAAAGGCGGGGAATCCGAGCGATATGGATGTCGACCGCTTTCTCTCGCTCAAGCTGCTCTGCGCGCTAACGGCGACCTTGGTGGTTGTTGTGATGCTCGTAAGCAAGGGCTTTAGCCCGCTCCTGTTTTTGCTGAGCATTATTATCGTACCGGCATCGTTTTTTATCCCAGACCTGTGGCTAAGGAGCCTGGTTGAGGCGAGACAGAAAAAGATACGCTTAGCGCTCGCAGATACGTTGGATTTGCTGACTATCAGCATAGAGGCGGGGCTCGGGTTCGACGCTGCGCTGACAAAGGTAGTCAAGAACCACCCTGGGCCGCTCGCCGAGGAGTTCTCGCGGATGCTTCACGAGGTGCAAATAGGCGTTTCACGCAAAGAAGCGCTAAGAAATCTCGCGGAGCGAACGGACGTAGATGAGTTGAGCAACTTCATAGCCTCGATAATTCAAGCCGATATGCTCGGTGTGAGCATCGGCAACGTGCTCCGAGTCCAAGCCTCCGAGATGCGTCTGAAGCGCAGGCAGAAGGCCGAGGAGATAGCGCAGAAGGCGCCGGTAAAAATCGTTTTCCCACTCATACTTTGCATCTTCCCGAGTATCTTTGTCGTTATCGTCGGCCCGGGCGTCATAAGGATTATGACGTCGCTTATGGGTCAGCTTGGAAATTAGCGTAACGTCTATATGGACTTGAAGGCGACTACGCGCTGATATTGACGCTCTCCGCAAGCACTGTCGCCAACTGCTCTTTACTGAGCACGTTCATCTCGACCAGCACTTGGCCGAGCCTCTTGCCGGTAGTCTTCTGCACCTTAAACGCTTCGAGTAGGTGCTCCTCGTCGACGAGTCCTTTCTCGAGGAGAATCTCGCCGATTCTTCTTTTTCTGCCGAGCTGCTTGCCTCCGTGCCGGTACATCATATCTAACGACTCCTGGATATTGATAGTCTGGGCCAGCGTCACTTTGATATGCAGGCCAGTCTCTTTTGAGAGGGACTCAAGTTCTTCGTTTGACAACGGTTTGGCGGCTGCCACCAATATGCCATCGGTCCAATTAAGGAGTGGCAGGATGGAATGCTTTCGGGCGACGGACTCGGGAAAGACGGACGCTAGGGAGGCGTCGACAAGGTTCTTGTCAATATCAATAAAGCCGGTTCGCAGCAGTTCTCCTAAGACCGGCAGCAGCTCGTCGTGTGTGGCGATGTTGCTCTCTACCAAGTGCTCTCCCAGTTTCTTGTCTTTCTCCATCCCCATCAACAGCGAGCCAAGTTCCGCGGCATCGACTAGCTCTTTCTCAAGGAGTAGGTCGCCTAGCTTTCTCCGGTAGAGTTCGAGAACCTCGGTGGGCAGGTAGTGGTGGTCGGTCTTATCCCACTTGGCGCGGTTCTTTGGCGAGCCGAAGAGCCAGATTCGCCATGCCCTTACCGTTGCGCAGAAATTGATGATGTTTCCCCACACGAGGCGGAGCGGCAGAAGCGGTGGCGCGAAGCAGCCGACAATCGCAGAGCGCCAGCCATATATCTTATGCAGCGCTATCCCGCGAACGAGCTGTTTCTCGATAGTCAACGCTGTTACCAGGAACGTGAGCCAGCGAAATGTAGCGCTATACTGATAAGGATTCGGCAAGCCTGTTATCACAGACACTATTATATAGATAAGGAGCATGTAACCTGGGAGCACGAGCAGGTTCGCGTACTTTGCCTTCCAGTCGCGCACGATACAGTATTTTTGCATCCACGTGAGGTCCTGGGTCTCCAGTATCTTGGCGCTCTGGAACGTTATCCCGTATATCCAGCGGGCTTTCTGTTTAATAGCAGGGTAGAAGTTATTTGGGAAAAATTCGCGGGTCGCGATGAACTCATCCCTGACCTTTCCGCTGTTTAGTATGCGCTGTACGCTCCCGACAAAGAAGTGGATGCGCTCGCCGATCTTTTGCATGCGCAGTGATAATTCATAGTCTTCGGTCAAGCTTTGCTGGTTGAATATCTCGCCGGCGTCGCTATCTTCGGCCAGCTTATCTAAGATACGCCTCGAAACAGCAAAGCCGGTGCCCGCGGACGGCACAAACCCACCGGCCATTTCTCGTGTGACAAGGCCTTTAGTATGATTCTCTGCAAACTCGTCCGCGTATGTGCCCGATGTCATATATTTGAAGAAATTGCGAATGGTCGGCAGGGGTTGAAGCGGAAAGACTGGAAGCTGCACGGCGGCGTGTTTCGGTATGAGGTAGTTAAACAACTTAAGCGATGTCGGATGGATTATGTCTTCGGAATCATGGATGATGACGATTGAAAAATAAACGCCTGTTTTGTGCTCGTATTGTATTAGTTTGCGATAAAGGTTATTGAGGTTATCCGATTTATTCGTGGGCCCGTCTTGGACGTTCTCCACGATATGCAGGTTCTTATATTTTGCAAGAAGGGGCTTGACCGCTGCTTTAGTGGCGAAATCGTTTGGGTACACGCCGACAAAGATGTGGTAGAAAGACCTCGGATAATTTATAGAAGCAAAGTTATTCTCGAGCATTTTTGCGATGACTTCCTCTTCGTGCCACGCAGGCACGAAGATAGCGATTGGCTTCGGTGGAGCCTGGTCGAGGTCTTTTATGCGAAGCTTATTCGATAGCCTCTTTCTGCTAAAAACATAATAATACAGGTCGAGCAGCACATCGTCGAAGCTGAAGATGAGAAATGACAGAGCTATAATTATAGCCGCGAAATTCATTACATCTTTTAGTGAGTCCATGGCCACCCCGCCGATCTTCCAACAAGTCCTAGTAGGCATATCGGTTTGGGTGCTGAAGGGTATTAGGTCTGTTGTGGGGTGCGCACCGCGAAAACCCGCCGTCTTTGGTGTTAAAGCGTCGACAGGGAGCACAAGGAATAGGAAAGACTTTGTCCGCGCACACAAAAACAAACCGATCAATATTTAACCGGTTCGTTCAAGGTTTAATCAATTAACGAGCAGTCGACTGCGTAGTTTAGTTCCCCAGTGAGTTGAGCTTTTTCATCATCTTTGATTTCTTGTTAGCGGCGTTGTTCTTGTGGATGATGCCTTTCTCAGCGGCCCTATCGAATTGCTTTACGGCGACATACAATGCTGATGCGGTCGCGTCTTTATCGCCGCTTACCCACGCGCTGTTAAACTTTGCCGCGAATGTCTTGAGCGCGGACTTCGCGCTTTTGTTTCGCTGGCGCTGGCGCTCGGACACTTTGATGCGTTTGATTTGTGACTTTATGTTTGCCAAGGTAATCCTCCTTTTATACACGTAAAACAGAAAAATTTTACCACATTGCCGCACTTATCGCAAGCATAGTCGCATGATTAACGTTAAATGCTCATCAAATATTTCTGAACAGATAACAGTATGTTTTTACCACGGCCATTATTCAAGAGGCAGATTCAAGTCGACTAAACGCCCCATGCGGGTCATTAGCGCAAGGCTCTCTCTTACGCTTAAAACATTATCGACCCGTAAATTATTCGAGACCGTGCTATGCTATAATTGTGAAGATTTTAGCTGCGGGAGTTGTCATTTACCACCCATTATCTTATTCGAGGTGTCGGGCGCAAGAAATGCGAAATGGAGAATACGTAGCAGCAACAGAAGAGCTCAAACCACCATCGATTGCTAGATCAACCGCTAAGATGTCTATAGCGACCATATTTAGTCGGGGGACCGGCTTCATAAAGACCATGGTGCTGGCCTACGCTATCGGCATCGGCCCTATTGCTGACGCGTTCAATACCGCCAATGTTATGCCGAATATTATCTTCGAGCTGGTTGTGGGTGGTATTTTGGGCTCGGTTATCATCCCGGTTTACGTCCAATATCTTTCTGATAAAAGTGACGAAGAATCCCGCTACATGATAAGCAACCTCACGAATATTATTTTTGTCCTGGGCATTGTGTTGAGTTTGTTTAGTTTTCTGTTTGCACCGGCTATCGTTCAGTTGATGACCATGCACGACCCGTCGAAGGCGACCCCGCTGATGATCTTTTTCTTCAGGGTGTTCTCACTCAAGATAATGTTCTACGCGCTGGCGGCGGTATTTACGGGCGCGCTTAACTCACAGCGCCGCTTCACGATACCGATGGCGGCGCCGATTTTCAATAACCTGGTCGTCATTGTAACGGTTCTGGGCCTGTATGTTCCTTTTAGCGAAAGCAATCCCGATTTCGCCCTGACGGCGCTGGCTATTGGTACGATGATGGGTGTAGTGGTGATGGCATTGGTGCAAATCCCCTCGGTTTTGAAGTTAGGCTTAAGGCCACGGCTCACTTTTGACTGGCACCACCCGGCAGTCAAGCAGGTGGCAAGATTGGGTCTTCCGATGCTTGGATTTGCCGCAACCACCCAAATCAACACCTTTATCATCTACTCGTTGTTGCAGCCATTCGATAAAGGCCCGACCGCTTACGCATACGCTCTAGCGTTCTTTCAGTTGCCATACGCGATATTTATCGTCTCTATCACGACCGCCATCTTCCCGGAGCTGTCTCGGTACGCGAATAGCAAAGATTTTACGAGCTTCAAGAAGACGCTCTCGCTCGGCGTGCGCGCGACGTCGTTTATTACCATCCCGTCGGCTATGTTTGTCGGGATAATGGCAAAACCGATCATCGGGCTCACGCTTGAGCGTGGAGAATTTGGCGAAGCAGGCACGGCGATTACGGCGGCGGTGCTAACCTCGTTTGCCTTCGCACTCCTATCGTTTTCACTTTACAATATGTTGACCAGGGTATATTATTCACTCCAGGACACTAAAACGCCGTTAAAGATAGGTGCCGTCAGCGTTCCGTTGCAGATCCTGTTTAACTTCCTATTCATCGGTATTATGGGGGTTTCCGGTCTGCCTTTGGCATATGCGCTGGCGCTTACTTTTGCCGTCGTAGCCCAGCTTTATGTGCTGCGACGCAAGATAGGGCCGATTGGGGCTTCGCATATGCTTAGGGCAATGGGAAAGCAGGTCATGGCGGCGATACCGGCCGGAGGCGCGATGTATCTCGTACCTTCCTGGGTCGGTAGCCTGGAGCTGCCGCGTATGCTCGGGCTTGCTACTGAAATCGGAGGCGCCGCAGTGTTGGGTCTCGCCGTCTATCTCGGTTTGGCTCTATTGTTCCGCGTTGAAGAGGTCGATTTTATTAAGAAGTTACTAAGGAGATTTAAGGGCGCGAAAGCGACATCTATATAATGAATCAACAGAATATCAGAAATTTTAGCATTATTGCCCATATAGACCATGGCAAGTCGACGCTTGCCGACAGGATGCTCGAGGTCACCAACACGGTCTCGGGGCGCGAGATGATGAACCAGGTCCTCGACTCGATGGACCTCGAGCGCGAGCGCGGCATCACGATAAAGGCCCGCGCCGTGCGCATTAACTACAAGGCCAAAGACGGGCAAGATTATATCCTCAACCTAATCGACACCCCCGGTCACGTCGACTTCACGTATGAAGTCTCACGCAGCCTCGCCGCCTGCGAGGGGGCGCTGCTCGTCGTCGATGCGGCTCAAGGAGTCGAGGCTCAAACCCTCGCAAACACTTTCTTGGCGCTCGGGAACAACCTCGAGGTCGTTCCGGTCATCAACAAAATAGACCTTCCCAGCGCCGACCCCGTCAGGGTGGCCAAAGAGATAGAGGAGAGCCTCGCCATCGATACGAGCGATGCGCTGCTGGTAAGCGCTAAGACCGGGGAGGGCACGATCGACGTGCTCGAGGCCATCGTGAAAAAGATTCCCGCGCCGTCCGGCAAGCCGGATGCGCCGCTTAAAGCGCTCATATTCGACTCGCTATTCGATTCATACCGGGGCGTTATCGTCTATATCCGCGTGGTAGACGGCTCGATAAAAAAAGGCGATAAAATCAAGATGATGGCGACCGGGCGCGTGGCCGAAGTCGAAGAGATAGGCGTACTCCGCCCGGAGATGCAGAAGGTGGGCGAGCTTACGGCGGGTGAAGTGGGCTATCTTATCGCCGGCGTCAAGGATGTGCGCGACAGCAAGGTCGGCGACACGGTAACAAACGCAAAACACGGTGCCGAGACGCCGCTTCCCGGCTACAGCGAAGTCAAACCGATGGTCTTCTCGGGCTTATACCCGGTCGACGGGAGCCAATATGAGGATTTGCGCGACGCGCTCGCGAAATTGCAGCTAAACGACCCGGCGCTCATGTACGAGCCGGAGACGTCCTCGGCACTCGGATTTGGTTTCAGGTGCGGTTTTCTCGGGCTGCTCCATATGGAGATAATCAAGGAGCGCCTCGAGCGCGAATACAACCTGGAGCTGGTGGCGACCGCGCCGAGCGTTGCGTACAGAATAACCAGGACCAACGGGGAGCAGAGTGCTATCAGGAATCCGTCGGATATGCCCCAGCCCCACGAGGTAGAGAAGATGGAGGAGCCGTTCGTCTCGGCCGTTATCCTGCTGCCGCCGGAATACGTCGGCGCTATTATGGATATATGCCAGGAGCGGCGCGGTGAGTTCAAGAACATGCAGTATTTGAGCGAGAACCGGGTCGAACTCCATTACGAGCTGCCGCTCTCCGAGATACTGCTCGACTTCTTCAACCAGCTCAAATCGCGCACTCGCGGCTATGCGTCGCTCGATTATGATCATCTAGGTTATCGCCAGACCGAGCTGGTCAAACTAGACGTGATGTTGGCGGGTACGCCTGTCGACGCGTTTTCGAGCATCGTTCCGAAAGAAAAAGCCTATTATCGCGGCAAAGAACTCGTCGCCAAGCTTCATGAGATAATCCCGAAGCAGATGTTCGAGGTCGCCATCCAAGCGGCGATAGGCAGTAAAATAATCGCGCGTGAGACCGTCAAAGCGAGACGAAAGGACGTTACCGCCAAGTGCTACGGCGGCGATATCAGCAGAAAGCGCAAGCTTCTCGAGAAGCAGAAGGAAGGCAAGCGCAAGATGAAGCAGGTCGGACGCGTAGAAGTGCCGCAAGACGCTTTCATGCAGGTGCTTCGGGTGGAGGAGAAGTAGCGAAGCAAGTCATCATCTCCGCTGGTAAGGACGACCCCTGTGAAAAGCAAAACCCGTTTATTAGAACAACTGAAAAGCGTGCCGAACAGCCCCGGCGTCTATATCTACAGGGACATCGACGCCAAAGTCATCTATGTAGGCAAGGCAAAATCCCTCAAGAACCGCATGCGCTCATATTTCCACAATAGGGGCACAGACCCCAAGACCCGGGCGCTCGTCGAGCGAATCGCCGATTTCGATTTCCACGTGACCGGCAACGAAATCGAAGCGCTTGTTCTAGAGTGCAACCTTATAAAGAAATATCGCCCGGTTTTCAATGTCTCTTACCGGGACGACAAGAGCTATCCCTATCTCGCGATAACCTGGCAGGACGAGTTCCCGCGAATCATGGTGACGCGCGAGCGCCACAAGAAGGGCACGAAATATTACGGCCCGTATACGAGTGTGCAGCCGGTGCGCGAGACCTTTGACACGTTAAGGCGGATTTTTCCGTTCCGCACTTGCAAGCGTGCTAAGCCCGGCAAATCGACCGGCTCACCATGCCTTAACTACCATATCAAACGCTGCCTGGGGCCGTGCATAGGCGCGGTCGCGAAAGACGAGTACCGGGCGATGATGGAGCAGGTCGAGTTCTTCTTGGAGGGGCGTTCTAGCGCCGTCGTCAAGCAACTCGAAGCCGAGATGGAAGAGGCCGCGGCCGGTCTTGAGTTTGAGCGCGCGTCGCGTGTCCGCGACAGGCTCGAAGCCGCGCGGCATGTTCTGCAGAAACAGAAGATAGTCTCGGAAGCCGGTGAGGACTACGACGCTATCGGCTATAGCCTGGAAGATTCGCTGGCCGGTGTCAACCTGCTTGCTATACGCGACGGCAAGCTTATCGGCAGCGATAATTTCGTTCTCGCGCGGGGCGGGCTCGACGATGATGTGGTAAGCGCGTTCATCAAACAGCATTACGTCTCATCGGTCGCCGTGCCGCCGCAAATAGTAGTGCCGGGCGCGGTTGAGGACCGGGAGTTGATAGAGGAATGGCTGGGCATTCGCCGCGGCTCTAAAGTAACTATAAAGACGGCGCAGCGGGGGGCGAAGCGGGGCTTGATAGAGATGGCGTCGGCAAATTCCCGGTACGCGCTGGCGATGTCGGCTATAAAATATTCATGGGAGCAGGAGTCGGCCGCGCTTGCCCTGACATCGCTCGCGAGTGCCCTTGGCCTTGCGGGCCCGCCCGAGCGAATCGAATGTTTCGATATATCGACGATTCACGGCCATAATTCGGTTGGGTCGATGACCGTTTTTGTTAATGGCCGCGCGTCCAAAGGCGACTACCGGAAGTTCAAGATAAAGTATGTCGACGGCCTCAACGATTTTGCCATGATGCACGAGGTAATCAGCAGGAGACTGGGTCATCTGGGCGATGATTGCGACCCCTCGTTCGCTACCATGCCCGACTTGATAATCGTGGATGGCGGCAAAGGCCAGCTCTCGTCCGCCATGTCGGCGCTGGAGGAGAAGGGCTACCCCGATATTCCCATCATCGGCCTGGCCAAGAGAGAAGAGGCCGTGTTTATTCCGGGGCAGCCGGAGGCGCTTATGCTCGACAGGTCATCGGAGGCTCTCAAGCTGCTCCAGCGGGTGCGCGATGAGGCGCACCGCTACGCGATTGCCTACCACCGCAAACTGCGCGGCAAAGCGATGGTAGAGTCGACGCTCGATAAGATACCGGGAGTCGGTGAGAACCGGAAGCGTTTACTCTTGACGCATTTCGGCGCGCCCGGCGCGGTTGCCGATGCCACGCTCGAGGAACTGAAAAGCGTACCCGGCCTTCCGGATATAATCGCCGAGCGGGTACACCGCCACTTCCATAGTAATAGGGGAAAGCTATGAAAACCTATTGCATCTACGAGACGGAGTGGGGCGATGGAGCCTTGCTCTTTAATGAAAAAGGATTGGCGCACGTGCTCTTTCCGCCGCTGTCGGCGCAGGACTTGCCGGCTGAGCTAGGCGAGCGGTTTGAGCGGTATAAACACGTCCAGAGTAAGGATTATGGTTTAAGCTCGACTTTAGCTAGATACTTAGGCGGAGAGCGGGTCTATTTCGATGTCGAGATAGATTTCGGGCGCCTGAGCGATTTTGAGCGCGCCGTATTGAAAAATCTAAGAGGTCTTTCATATGGTAAGACTATCGGATATAAGGATTTGGCGAAGGAGTGCGGGAGGGGACGCGCGGCTCGCGCGGTCGGCAACGTGCTTGCGAAAAACCCGGTGCCGATTGTGGTGCCGTGCCATCGCGTACTCAGGAGCGACGGCCGCCTCGGGGGATGGAGCGGACCGCAAGGTTGGAAGGAGCGGCTCCTCGAACTCGAGGGGATAATATCGGGGGACAGTAGTCTAGTTCGAGCGGAAAAACCGACTACATAAAGCTCACAGCGCGCCGGCGTGAAGCCGAAAAATAAGTTAGAATGAAATAAAATCCGGGAGTGAGGTAGAGCTACTTTTGAATCCTAACATCGAATTCGCAATCATAACAGGCCTATCGGGCGCGGGAAGATCTGAAGCTATAAAGTGCTTCGAGGACATGGGGTTTTTCTGCATCGACAACCTGCCCCCGTCGCTAATTCCGAAGATGGCCGAGCTGGCTACGCTTCCGGGGAGCAAAATCAATCAAGTGGCGGTCGTCTGCGACGTGCGCGGAGGGGAGTTCTTCGACGACCTTCTCGAAGAGCTGCAAAAGCTGAAAGAGCTGGACATTAAATACCAGATTCTTTTCTTGGAGGCATCCGACGAGGTGCTGGTCAAGCGTTTCAAGGAAACGCGGCGCAGGCACCCGCTCTCCGAAGAAGGGGCGATTGTCGACGGCATCCACAAAGAGCGCCACATCATGGAGCAGCTCAGAGGGCAGGCTAACCTCGTCATTGATACGAGCGGCCTAGCACCTTTCGAGTTGAAGGATAAGATCCGCACCGCGATTCTCAAGCAGGATAAGCAGAAAAAAGGCATCATGATAACGATCATGTCGTTCGGCTATAAATACGGGATGCCGCTCGATGCCGATTTAGTAATGGACGTGCGTTTTCTACCCAACCCGCACTACATCGAAGCGCTCCGGGATTTTGACGGCACGAACGAGAAAGTCTGTGATTTTGTGCTAAACAGGTCCGAGAGCCGCACTTTCATCAAGAAGTTCACCGGTTTGCTCGCCTTTTTGCTGCCGAGGTATGTAGCCGAAGGCAAGACCCATCTCACTATTGCGATAGGGTGCACGGGTGGAAAACATCGTTCTGTGGCAATCGCCGAGGAAGCGGCGAAGTTCTTGCGTGAGAAGGATTACAATGTCGTTGTCCGTCATCGTGACTACAAGAGAAGCAAGTAGGCGGTCGGCAAAGGCTTCAAGCGGGAGATAAGGAATCATATGCCAGGGATAAAAGTCACGGCAATCGGTGGGGGAACCGGTTTGCCGATAGCGCTTAAGAGTATCAAAGAGTACGCGTCCGAGGTCACGGCGATAGTCAGTGTGGCCGATGATGGGGGAAGCTCCGGTCGTCTCCGCCGCGACCTGGGGATATTGCCTCCCGGCGACATCCGCAATTGCCTGGTGGCGCTCGCAGGCGATAGGCACATGGCCGAGCTTTTCAAATATCGTTTCAAGGAAGGCGTCGGAATCACCGGGCACAACCTCGGCAACTTGATAATCGCCGCGCTCACCGACTTGCGCGGCGGTTTTGATTGTGGCATAAACGCCGCCGCTGAGCTTCTCGATATTGATGGGCGGGTTCTCCCGTCGACGATAGACAATGTCATATTGCGCGCGGCAACGTATGCGGGGGATCCGATTGAAGGGCAAGTCAGCATTGCGACGACGACCAGGCCGCTTAAAGAGGTATATCTAGATCCACCCGAGACGCAAGCCTACCCGGCGGCGGTCGAGGCGATTCTCGAAGCCGACCAGGTTATCATGGGGCCGGGCAGCGTATTTACGAGCATTCTTCCGAATCTGATAGTAAACGGCATCGGGAAGGCGCTCTCCGAGACGAACGCGATAAAGATTTATATCTGCAACGTCATGACACAACCAGGGGAGACCGACCTTTTCACCGCATATGACCATATCGGTGCGATTCTCGACCACGGGCCCAAGGACTGGGTCGACGTCATGATAGTCAATTCCAAGCCGGTGCCCGAGGATAGAGTCATCGATTACGCTGAGGGCAGGCGCTATCAAGTCTCCGCGAATATCGAGGACATCGAGGCTTTAGGCATAAATGTCATTCATGCCGATGTGTTGGATGAGGACAAACCGTCATGTCATAGCTCAAAAAAGCTGGCGGCGATATTGAGAGAATTGAAGTAGTCACGTGGTGAAGCTCAAGGAGTTTTAGTTGGCATTTTCGACACAGGTAAAAAACGAACTCGCCAAGTTGCAGCCGAAACGCGGCTGCTGCATGAGAGCCGAAGTATCAGCGATAATACATATGGACGGAACGCTTCACCTGCTTGGAGACGGGCGTCTTGCGCTCGATGTTGCTACGGAAAACGCCGCAGCAGCGCGCCTCTTGTATAAATATTTGACCGATGAGTTCTCACTGAAAGTCGAATCTATAGTCAGGAGATCGGTTCTTCACAAGGTCAACAATTACCTTATCCACATTCCGGACCAGCCGGCCATCACGCAGGCGCTCAACGAGATTGCCATAATCGACGACCGATCGCGTTATGTGCAGGGCATATTGCCGAGAATCGTCAAGCGGGACTGCTGCGCGGTGGCTTATCTTCGGGGTGCGTTTCTCGGGGGCGGTTTTGTCAGTGACCCGAAGCGCGATTATCATTTCGAGTTGGCGACCGACAACGAGGGACTCGCAGCGGATCTAATGTCGCTCATAAACAGGCTTGGATTGCACGCAAAGATAAGTGAACGTCAGCGAAATTTCGCCGTCTACTTGAAGGATAGCGAGGAGATAGCAAAAATGCTTGTCCTCATCGGGGCCCACACCGCGCTTCTTGAATGGGAAGACCAGCGCATATTAAAAGAGATGCGGGGTCAAGTCAACCGTCTTGTAAACTGTGACACCGCAAACGTCAACAAGGCTGTCAGCGCCGCCGCCGAACAGCTTGACCACATCAAAGCCATCGACTCCAACATCGGATTGGAAAATTTACCACTGAGTTTGCAGGAATTCGCGCGCGCGCGCGTCGAATATCCCTATGCAAGCCTACGAGAGCTGGGGGAGCTTTTCGACCCACCGCTGAGCAAATCAGCAATCTACCATCGGGTCAGGCGGTTGTCGAAGCTGGCAAAAAGCCTGAATTAAGGTTTTGCATCAAACAGTATGGGGAAAACTCAACCGGATACACTGAAAGTCGCATGATTGTTTGACAATTTAATGTGTTAATCTGTTAAAATATTTGAGCAAGGGCTATCCAGAAAACCTGACAGCTTTTCAACATGAATGCGCACAAATCAAAGATGATTCTCACGCCTATTAGCATTGCGATTATCGCGGTACGTGCTAGACCGCGTTAGCTTGTGTGCCCTCAGGATAGATAGAACATGCCAGTTTAATGTAAATTGTTTTTTTAGCAGGGGAGGAAAATGTATGGCAATCAAGGTAGGCATCAATGGTTTCGGCAGGATTGGCAGGAATGTGTTTAGGGCCGCTTTCGACGACCCGGACATCGAGATAGTCGCGGTAAACGACTTGACCGATGCCAGGACGTTGGCGCACCTGCTCCAGTACGACTCGATATTCGGCGTGCTCGACCTAATCGTCGAAGCCAAAGAGAACAGCATCGAAATCGATGGCGATGAACTTAAAGTCTTCGCCGAGCGCGACCCGTCCAATCTGCCCTGGGGCGACCTCGGTGTCGACATTGTCATCGAGTCGACCGGATATTTCACAAAAGCCGAAGACGCGAAGAAGCACCTCGATGCGGGCGCTAAGAAGGTCATCATCTCGGCGCCGGCCAAAGGCGAGGACATCACAGTCGTTCTCGGCGTCAACGACGACAAGCTCAAAGCCGAGCACAGGATAATCTCGAACGCGTCGTGCACGACCAACTGCCTAGCGCCGGTTGCCAAGTTGCTAGTGGATAACTTCGGTATCGAGCGCGGCTTCATGACTACGGTCCACGCTTACACGAATGACCAGGCGCTTCTAGATATGCCGCACAAAGACCTGAGAAGGTCGCGCGCGGCTGCGATGTCGATTATCCCGACCTCGACCGGTGCGGCGAAAGCAATCGGCCTCGTAGTGCCTGAGCTTCTGGGCAAGATGGACGGTATGGCCCTTAGGGTGCCGGTGCCGGACGGCTCGCTCTGCGACCTCACATTCGAGTTAACGAAAGAGGCTACGGCCGCGGATATAAACAGGGTAATCGAAGAAGCCTCCGATACCGACCACTGGATAGATTATCTCGGCTACACCGAAGACCCGATAGTCTCCATCGATGTCGTCGGCGACCCGCGCTCGTCGATTTTTGACGGGCTCTCGACGATGGTCCATGGCAAACTAGCGAAAGTCCTCTCGTGGTACGACAACGAGTGGGGTTACTCGAACCGGCTCATCGATCTGACAAAAATGATTGCCGAATAACAATATAAGATGCGCGACAGGATAGCAGGTGCATGCGGTGGGCGTAAGTTCGCTGCGCGCATCTGCTATCGGCTTTCTGTAAGCCCGAGGCGCTGATTGAAACGCCTGGGCCGGGGATTAGCTAAACGGGATTCGAGACACGAGACTTATAAGAGGGGGAGGAAGTTGGATAAAAAGACCGTGCGGGATATTGACGTATCCGGAAAGCGCGTGCTGGTTCGGGTCGATTTCAACGTGCCTTTAAGGGAAGGTGTTGTTACCGACGATAGCAGGATAAGAGCGGCTCTGCCGACAATAGAGTATTTGGTTGAGCGGGGCGCCAAAGTCATTTTGATGAGCCACTTAGGGCGGCCCAAAGGGGTAGATGATGCCTTACGGCTCGATGCGGTGGCGCAGGAACTCGCTGACATACTCGGCAAGCAGGTCGAAAAAGCGGACACTACCGTCGGCGATGACGTCAAGGAGGCTATAGACAGGTTGGAGCCCGGAGGGATATTACTCCTCGAAAACCTCCGCTTCAATGAGGGTGAAAAGAAGAACGACCCCGAATTCGCGAGCCAACTCGGACAATTGGCTGATGTCTATGTCAACGACGCATTCGGCGCGTCCCATAGGGCGCACGCCTCGATTGTCGGTCTTAGTAAACATATGCCCGCGGTCGCCGGTTTACTCCTCGAAAAAGAGATAGACACCCTGGCCGCCATTCTTAAAGACCCCGACCGACCGCTCATCGCTATATTGGGCGGGAGCAAAGTATCGGACAAGATAGGAGTCATCGAAAAATTCCTCGATATCGTCAACGCGCTTCTTATCGGCGGCGGGATGTGCTTCACATTCCTGAAGGCTAAAGGCTTCGACGTAGGCAATTCGCTTCTGGAGGAGGACAAACTCGACTTTTGCCGTCGGATAATCGAGCAAGCCGCGCAAAAAGATATACCGATTTATTTGCCGTCCGATGTGGTTATCGCGCAAGAGATAAGTCCTGATGCCGAAGCGAGAATCGCCCATGTCGACTCCATTCCCGACGGTTGGATGGGCTTGGACATCGGGCCGGACTCGATTGCCGTATACCGGGGTGTGATCAGCAACTCCCGCACGCTTTTCTGGAACGGGCCGATGGGCGTCTTTGAAATCGAGCAGTTCTCGCGGGGGACGGAGGAGGTTGCGAAGGCTATCGCGGCTTCGGTGGCGACCAGTATTATCGGCGGCGGCGATTCGATAGCGGCGCTGAAAAAATTCCACCTCGAAGACAAGGTCACGTTTGTCTCTACCGGCGGCGGTGCCTCACTCGAGCTTCTCGAGGGCAAAGTGCTCCCCGGCTACGAGGCGCTGATGGATAAGTAGGGTTTGAGCAGCTATGGAATCGAAGGGAGAAGATATGTCGGATAAACGTCGAATAATAGCAGGCAACTGGAAGATGTATAAGACTGCGAAAGAAGCCGTCTTTTTAGTGCAGGAACTCGAGGACCAACTCGACAGTGTCGCGTCGGACGGTGCGGGGCTGGCGGGGGTCGAGGTTATCGTTTGCCCGCCGCTGACTGCTCTCAAGAGTGTCTATACGGTGCTTGGCCAGGATAAACCGCCGATAAAGCTCGGCGCGCAGAACATGCACTGGGAGGACGAGGGTGCTTACACCGGCGAAGTCTCACCGGTGATGCTCAAAGATCTCGAGTGCGAGTTCGTCATAATCGGACATTCCGAGCGGCGCATGTTCTTCGGCGAGACCGATGAGACGGTAAACAAAAAGGTCAAGGCGGCGCTGGCGCACGGCATCACGCCGATCATGTGTTGCGGAGAGTCGCTTGAGCAGCGCGAATCCGGCCAGGCGGAAGCCTTCATCGGGTCGCAAATCATAGGGGGTACCGAAGGATTAAGCGAAAGCGACATGAAGGACTTTATCATAGCCTACGAGCCGATTTGGGCGATAGGGACCGGCAAGACGGCGCTTCCCGAGGATGCCAACAGCATCATCGCTCATATCCGCACGGTGTTGGCTTCGAGGTTTAACGAAGAAATCGCCAAAGCAGTGCCGGTTCTTTACGGCGGAAGCGTAAAGGGCGGCAATATCGCGGAATTCATGGCCGAGCCGGATATCAACGGTGCCCTGGTCGGAGGCGCTAGCTTGGAAGCGGAGAGCTTTGCTAGCATCGTGCGCAATGCGAGAAAGCAGTAGCTGCGGTTGAATGCTAAGATAGCATAAGGCGACTGCGATTTGATGACACGCGAGGTCGTTGCGCGGTGTATGATTTATCTACCACCCTGAACTGGAGAGATAACTATATTGAACGAGCAAACTATAACGAAGCGACCCAAACCGGTTGTCCTTTGTATTCTTGACGGTTGGGGAGAGAACCCCGACTTAGAGGGAAACGCCGTAAGGGCGGCTGACACGCCCAATCTCGACCACTATAAAGAGGCATACCCGTTTTCGACCCTGATGGCCTCGGGCGAGGCGGTTGGTCTGCCCGAGGGGCAAATGGGCAACTCGGAGGTTGGTCACCTCAATATCGGCGCGGGACGTGTCGTCTACCAGGAAATCACGCGAATCAGTAAATCGATTCGCGATGGCGATTTCTTTGAGAACGCGGCGCTCCTTGAAGCTTTTCGCGGTTGCACGAAGGAAGGAAGAGCGGTTCATCTGATGGGATTGCTATCCGACGGCGGGGTTCACAGCCACGAGGAGCACCTGTTTGCCTTAATCGACATGGCGAAGATGAACGGCGTCGAACGGCTCTATATCCATGCTTTTCTTGACGGGCGCGACGTTCTACCGAAAAGCGCCCTCGAGTATTTCGAACGGCTCGAAAAGAAGATGCTGGGCACCGGGCTCGGTAAGGTAGCCACGGTTATAGGCCGTTACTATGCGATGGACCGGGATAACCGCTGGGACAGGGTGAAGATGGCGTATGATGCGATGGTCTACGCCGAGGGTGAGCGCGCGTATACGCCTGCTGAGGCGGTGAAGTCGTCATATGACGCCTCGCGCGTCGATGAGTTTGTGATGCCTGCCATAATCATTGACCCCGAACGCGATGCGCCCGTTGCCGTGGTCGATAGCGACGATTCGGTCATCTTCTTTAATTTCAGAGCCGACCGGGCTCGCGAAATAACGCGCGCTTTTATCGAGGATGATTTTACCGGGTTCGACCGGGGACCGCGACCGCCCAAGGTCTCTTATATCTGCATGACTCAATACGACGCGGGCTTCGACGTCCCGGTAGCCTTTCCTCCGCAAGAGCTTACAAACGTTCTCGCCGATGTCCTTGCCGCACATGGCCTGCGGCAACTCCATGTCGCCGAGACCGAAAAGTATGCCCATGTCACGTTCTTCTTCAATGGCGGTAAAGAGACGCCGAAAATGGGAGAAGCCCGCGTGCTTATAGCCTCCCCGAAGGTGGCGACCTACGACCTGCAGCCGGAGATGAGTGCTGATGAGGTAGCCGACGCGGTCGTTCACGCCATAAATACGGATGATTATGATTTCATTGTCGTCAACTTTGCCAATGGAGACATGGTGGGTCATACGGGTGTCTTTCAAGCCGCTCTCAAGGCCGTCGAGACGGTCGACAGATGCGTGGGACGCATTGTCGACTCCGTCCGCGGTGCCGGTGGTGTTATGCTAATAACTTCCGACCACGGCAACGCCGACAAGATGACGGATAGCGGGCATGACCAGCCTTTTACAGCGCACACAACCAACGACGTTCCGCTTTACCTTATCGCGGACGATCACCTCGGGTTGGCAAGCGGAGGCATCCTCGCCGATATTGCGCCGACGCTTCTTGATATCTTGAGCATCGAGAAACCCACGGAGATGACCGGACAATCCCTGATTGCGCGCGATTGATGCGCGATTATTCCAATGCTTTGCGAAATATGCTATTATTTTAAAGGCTTATTATTTTAGGAGGTTACCGTGGTAGTTTTTGTTGAGACGATTCATGTTATCTTTTCGCTCGGCCTAATCGTCGCCGTTCTTCTTCACTCTGGCAAAGGGACCGGTCTTTCAAACGCTTTTGGAGGCGCTCTTCCTACTACGTTTTCGGGCACGAGCATTATCGAGAAGAACCTCAACCGTATAACGGTTGGGATTGCTATCGGCTTTGGTGTTACGAGCATGATTCTTTACTATATAACTCAAAAAGGCCTTTAAGGGCGTCTGGATCGCATAGAATGACCCTATATCGAGCTTAACGGCACGGAGCGCTTCTGTTTTGAGGCGCTTTTTTATTGAAGCATAAAGCGCTGCAACGAGCCAAACGAGATGGTCGGGCATTCAGATAGAGTATGAGCAGTGAGCAAACTGCCGGCATCACCGAAGGTGATTTCTGTTTATGATAGTTAGAGAAAAACGTGTAACGGTATATCTGCTTATCCTAGCGCTTACCTTGACTATTCTGTCCGGTTGCAGTCCTTCGAACGATGGCGACAAAGCGGGTGCCGCTAAGCCGGGGAAGCCGGTGGCCGGCGGAAACCTGGTCATAGGTGTGAGTGAGGAGCCCGCGAGCCTTAATCCGTTCCTGCCCGATGGAACGTCAATGGCGACAAAGCTGGTCACAGCGAATATCCTCTGGGGACTACTTGTTGTGACCCCATCGCTTACACACGCGCCCCGAATCGCCGAAACCGTTCCGACGCTCGAAAACGGGCTGGTGACGCAGAATCCTTTTACCGTGACCTACCGGATAAAAGAGGAAGCAGCATGGAGCGACGGGGAGCCGATTACATCCTGGGATGTCCAGTTTACCTGGCAAAACATAATGGATCCCAAACGAAACGTCGCCGACCGTGCGGGCTATGACAAAATCGAAACCATCCAAACTCCGGATGCCAAAACCGTGAAGATAATCTTTAAAGAGCCGTACATGCACTACAAGGAGTTATTCTCCACGACCTATCCGATATTGCCTAAACATCTACTCAACGGTAGGAGTTACGACGATTTGCTCAGTCAGATGATAACCTTCGCCAGCGGGCCGTACAGATTCAAGAAATGGACCAAAGGCGAGAATATTACGATTACCAGAAATGAGAACTTCTGGGATAAAGAACCCTATATCGACCAGGTAATCTTTAAATTTGCATCTAAAAGCGACTCGATGTTTACGGGGTTTAGAGACGGCAAGCTAGATATGGTCTATGCGCCGTCCGACATAAAGTTCATCGAGCGTTTGATCACGCTCGAAGCTAAAGAAGTAAGGATAGAACCGGGTCTGGTCTGGGAGCACGTCGGTTTTAACTTGAAAAATGCCCATTTGGGTGATGAGAACATACGAAGGGCGATAGCCCATGCGTTGGACCGTAAGAAGATCGCCAAAGAAGCCACCGGAGACGAGAAGGTCCTGCAGAGTGTCGTGATGCCGCAGCAAGACCGTTACTATGTCCCCTCATGGAAAAGCTATGATTACAACCTCGACAAGGCGCGGGACTATCTGCAAAAGGCGGGTTTCGTCCGGGGAGCAAACGGGATCTATGAAAAAGACGGCAAGCCGCTTAAGCTGGAGATAAGTACGACCGCGGGCAACAAGGTGAGAGAGCGGACGGTAGACATAATCAAAGAAGACCTAACGCGGGCGGGGATACGGGTCGAGGTGAAGAATGCTGCCGAGGAAACATTCTTCAACACGAAGTTGCCCGGAGGCGATTTTGAAATAGGCGTCTGGGCGTGGCTGGCCGGCGATGAGCCTAAATTACAGCACCTTTTTGCGTCAGACATGACTCCACCGGCAGGTTTTAACTATTACGGCTACAATGACAGCTTCTTTACCGACGTCGTTAAACGGCTTAGCCGGACGGTCAACCAGAAAGAACGTGCGGCTGTCTATAGAATCGCGCAAGACAAGCTCAGCGACGACGCAGTGGTAATCCCGCTCTACCAGCATCCCCATGTAATAGCATATGATGGGCGAATCTATGGCATCCGCGACAATGTCTCTTTCGAAGGCCCCTTCTGGAATCTCAACGAGTGCTGGATTGCGAAGTAGGCAACCTTAACCTGTCCACTTCTATCGGAACCTTATTCCCTTTAAAGCGTCAATTAAATAACCGTATCCTTGTTACGAGTCTTTGCTTGCTGGGTATATAGCGAATTGCGGGCAAATACTAAGCGTGGAGGTGACGTGATAATGAAGCAGTATGTCTGTCAGATGTGCGGCTATATTTATGACCCGGCTAAGGGCGACAAAAAAGGCAATATACCGCCTGGAGTGCCGTTCGAAGAGCTGCCGGATGATTGGAAGTGTCCCTTGTGCGGCGCTTCGAAATCAAAGTTTGCACCGATGGTGGGGGAATAGACGTCTCGCTATATGGATGGAGTTGGAGATTAAATATTGCGCATAGAAGGGAGAAACGACATGGCAACCAAGGACGGGCAGAAATATAAATGTGAGATTTGCGGCAACGAGGTCGTCGTCACGCACGAGGGCGATGGCGAACTCGTATGCTGTGGCCAGCCGATGGGCGTTATCGGCGAAGGTTTCAGTTGCGGCGCGTAAGCAGACTATTTAATGCTGGCGGCACATATATTGGAGGCATGATTTCATGGCGGTTGAACTGAAAAACGGAATATATTGGGTCGGTGCGATCGATTGGTCGATAAGGGATTTTCATGGTTACGAGACGCCGCGCGGCACCAGTTACAATAATTACCTCATCATGGATGAACAGGTGACGCTCGTCGATACGGTCAAGCATAGTTTTGTCAGCGACATGGTCAGGAACATCAAGCGCCTTGTCGACCCCGCAAAGATAAAGAACGTCATCGTCAACCACATCGAGAACGACCACGCGACCTCACTCGGGGCCATTATGCAGCTCGCTCCCGATGCCAATGTCTATATCACCGAGAAAGGCAAGAAGGGCATCGCGCGCTTCTTCGATATCTCGAAGTGGAACATCAACGTCGTTAAAACGGGTGACACCCTCAACATCGGTAGCCGCAACCTGGCATTTCTAGAGACGCCGATGCTTCACTGGCCGGATTCGATGATGACCTATATCCCGGAGGACAAGTTGTTGATAAGCCAGGACGGATTCGGCCAGCATATCGCTTCGGCTGAGCGCTTCGACGACGAGTATATCCACGCCCATTCCCAGGCCGAGCTCGACGATGCCATCGCCGACTACTACGCGAATATTCTCATGCCGTTCGGGCAGATAATCAAGTCGAAACTTGCCGAGGTGCGGAAACTGGGGCTCGATATCGAGATGATAGCGCCCGACCACGGCGTCATCTGGCGCAAGTTCCCGCAAAAAATCGTCCAGGATTACCTGGATATGGCCGACGGCAAAGCCGACCTGAGTGTGGCGATCATCTACGACACCATGTGGCAGGGTACCGAGATGATGACGGTGCCGCTGATGCAGGGCATCATCGATGAGGGTGTGGGCTGCAGGGTCGTCAAGCTCAGGGCGAATGCGCGAAGCATCGCGGTCAAGGAGTTCTGGAAGGCGCGCGGGGCGCTAATCGGCACACCCACACTAAACAATCTCATGTTCCCGACGGTCGCCTCGCTCCTGACCTATCTGCGCGGGTTGAAACCGAAGAATCGCATCGTCGGCGCGTTCGGCAGCTACGGCTGGGGCGGCGGAGGCGTAAAGAGCGTCTACGAAGAGCTAGGCAAGATGGCGGTCGAGGTCTACGAACCCGGCATCGAAGCACACTACCGCCCGGATCTTGACGACGAGACCAAAGCCTACGAGTACGGACGAGACTTCGCGAAAAAAGTGAAGGAATACCACGGGCAATTTTAAACAAACTCATGCGGCGGGTGCTGAATACACATATGCATAGGATACGATAATAGGATGACTGCGACCCTAGCGTTGTCATCATAGGCGGCCGCGCCTGAAGTCTCGCCACAATCTCGCCTAAACATCTGCTTTGCACTAAAGGACTAAAAACACCATTACGGCGTAACGGTGACGCGTGTTATGATTCCCATAGAACCCGAAAAGCGGCAAAAGGCGGCGTTCGTTGACATCAGACCAACTATCATTCGGAAACAAGAATAAAAAAGGCGCCGGTATCCAGCCGGGGCAGGGGGCGCCCCCACAGAAACTCGATGTCCTCGAAGGCATTCTCGAGAACTTTGTCTTTTCCAACGATGATAACGGCTGGAGCGTGGTTCGTCTGAATGTGAAGGGCAATCGCGAGCTGGTTACCGCTGTCGGGAGCTTGTTGGGGGTTCAACCAGGAGAGAGCATCAGGCTTGAGGGGTATTGGGTGAGCGACCGTAAATACGGCGACCAGTTTAAAGCCCAGTCGTTTACGACAATAAAGCCTGCCACACTCGTCGGCATCGAGAAATACCTCGGCTCGGGCATGATAAAGGGAATCGGCCCGGTCATGGCGTCGCGCATGGTCAAATGCTTCGGCGTTGAGACGCTCGACATCATCGAGACCGACCCTTCGCGCCTGCTAGAGGTGGAGGGACTCGGGAAGGTGCGCGTCGAGGGCATCTGCCAGACCTGGCAGGAGCAGAAAGATATAAAAGAGGTCATGATATTTTTGCAGTCGCATGGTGTCACCACGACCTATGCGATAAAGATATATAAGGAGTACGGCAACCAGGCGATAGATATCGTTAGCGAGAACCCATATCGGCTGGCCGTCGATATCTTCGGTATCGGCTTTAGGACGGCAGACAAAATCGCGTCAAATCTGGGGATTGCGGCCAACTCCCCGCAGCGTGCCGAAGCTGGGGTTTTACATATGCTAGGTTCCTTCAGCGAGGACGGCCACGTCTGCTGCCCGCGCATTTTGCTCGTCGAAAAGGCCGCTGAAATGCTCGAAATCGACGACAGGTTTGTTGAGCTCGCCGTCGATTCGCTTAGTGTGCGGGGGCTAATCGTCATCGAGAACATCGATGAGCTCACGGTTATAGAAGGTTCGGATGTTACTGAAGAAACCTGCGATGAACTCATCTACCTGCGGTCGCTCTACGCATCCGAGGTCGGCGCGGCCGGCTTGATGCGCCAGGTTCTAGAATCCGACTTAGTGCAGCTCAATATCGATATGGATAAGGCTATAAGCGGGTTCGAGAAAAAGTTTTCAATTGAACTGGCCGGGCAGCAAAGAGATGCGATAAAGCGTGCGATAACAAGTAAGATGATGGTGGTCACCGGCGGGCCCGGTACGGGCAAGACCACGCTAATAAATGGGGTCATCCAAATCCTTAAGGGAAAAGAGCGTCGCGTCTTGCTGGCGGCGCCGACCGGGCGCGCCGCCAAGCGCCTGAGCGAGGCGACCGGCATGGAGGCCAAGACCATTCACCGCTTGCTCGAATTCAGCCCGCGTTCCATGTCTTTTGAACGCGGGCCGGATAAACCGCTCGAGGTCGATATCCTCATTCTCGACGAGGTCTCGATGGTCGATATCGTGCTCTTCTATAATGTGCTGAAAGCGCTGCCGTTGACCTCTCAGATTGTCCTCGTCGGCGACGTCGACCAGCTACCGTCCGTGGGGCCGGGCGGCGTGCTCAAGGATGTCATAGCATCGGGTCGCGTGGAGGTGGTCTGCTTGACCGAAGTCTTCAGGCAGGCCCGGGAGAGTATGGTGGTAATGAACGCCCACGCCATAAATAGTGGTAAAATGCCGTATGTCAAAGACGAGGGGCACAGACGCGACTTCTTCGTCATCGAAAAGGACGAGCCCGAGGAGGTACTGGAGACGATAAAGACCCTCATTACACAGCGCATACCGGCACACTTCGGCTTCAGCCCGACAGACGATATTCAAGTGCTCACGCCTATGCACAAGGGTTTGCTCGGCACGTCCAACCTCAACAAAGAGCTGCAGGAGTTGCTCAACCCGGAGCGGGAATCTATTTCGCGGGGCAGTAGAACCTTTCGTGTCGCCGACAAAGTCATGCAGATTCGCAACAACTACGATTTGGATGTCTTCAATGGCGACATCGGCAAAATCGCATCGATTGACCGGGTCGAGCGAGTCGTGCGCGTCAACTTCGACGGCAAGATGGTCCTCTATGAGTACTCCGATTTGGACGAATTGATGCTCGCCTATGCGTGTTCGGTCCACAAGGCGCAGGGGAGCGAGTACCCGGTGGTCGTCTTACCGCTCCATACCCAGCACTACATGATGCTCCAGCGGAACCTATTATATACCGCGGTCACTCGCGGGAAGAAACTCGTAGTTGTCGTGGGGAGTAAGAAGGCGCTGGCGATTGCGGTGAAGAACAACAAGATTCAGGATAGGTTCACGCGTCTTGCCGAAAGGTTGAACCGGTAATCGACAGTTAGGTTGTAAGAGAGCCGAGGGTCACACCCAGACTAGGCCATAAAGATATAGTACACCTTGATGGTTATGATACAGGTAAGACAAGTCGAGGCGTTAAGGAGTCGGTGCGGCGTGCAGGTAAATCAGGGCCGCTCTCTGTTGTGCGGCAGATAGTAGGGGTGCTCTTCAACCGTCGCGGTTAGCTAGACCGCATCTTGCCCCATAGCCAGCAGGGCCTCATCGAGAGAGTCGTATATGCGGATATTGTCAATTTGCGGCAGCCCGACCACGCCTATGATATACCTTACGTTTTCATCGGCGACAACCAAAGCCATGTGGCGGCCGACGCTCAGGAGCGTCTTCACGGTTGAGAAGAGGAGGCTTACGCCGGCTGTATCCATATAGACGACGTCGGAGAGGTCGAGAACGATGTCCTCGCCTTTACCGAGAGCCTCATCGAGGACTTCTTTGACGTTATGCGTGTTGTGGTGGTCGATCTCTCCGGTGACGGTCACAATCGGAAGTCTCGCGCCGGTAAGGGCTATCTTCATGGGGTACCTCCTGCTTCTCGGCCGGAACATCGGCCTGTAGGCATCTTCGGCAATTACTCGTTTAATAAACTTAAAAGCGTACATAATCATTATAACCAAAAACCTGCTATAATCCTTTATTCTGCGCAAAAGAGAGCAAAATTTCAACAAAAAGACGATTGCATTGCGAGCAAGCTACTCGCTCATTTCTTAATCGCAATTCGTCTGCTATATTTAATCTATGAGTGAAACAAAGAATTATACTGGAAAAGCTATACGGTCGCCTGAGCGAGTGCGGACTATGTTCGACGCTGTTTCCGGGCGCTACGACCTGTTAAACCGGATACTTACGCTCGGGCGCGACCGGCGCTGGCGAAAGCTCGCTGCCGCGAGCGCCGAAGTGTCGGCCGGCTCGGTTGTGCTGGACGCATGTTGCGGCACGGCGGACCTCGCGCTGGCGATAAACGCCGAGACCGGGGCGAGGGTCGTCGGCGTCGACTTCAGCCCGGACATGCTGAAGATAGCGAAGGAGAAGATAGTCCGGGCAGGCAAGGGCGACGCCATTTCGTTTATAGAAGCGTCGGTCGACGATATTCCCTTTGACGACGATTCTTTCGACGCGGTGACTGTCGGGTGGGGACTGAGAAACACCCCCGACTATCAGGCGGTACTCGAAGAGTTTTATCGGGTAGTCCGGCCGGGTGGAAGGATGGTTTGCCTGGAATCGACCGAACCCGAAACGGCATTGCTGAGAATTCCGTATAAATTCATTCTATCGAACATCGTCCCGCTGGCCGGGAGGATGTTTGCCAAAGACCACAGCGCATATAGATATTTATCGGACAGCATACAGGCCTTCCCGCCACAGAAAGAACTCGTCGCGATGATGGGGAAAGCGGGCTGGGTGAATGTCTCGTATCGAAATCTGCTCGGCGGCGCGGTCGCTATTCACGTTGGACGGAAACCCTCAAGCGACCATTAAGGCAAGCGGTTCGCAGAGTTTAACGGTGGAGTCGTACTTCCAGGCGTGGAGCCGCCTAATCCTATTAACGTCAGGTGTTGCTTAAGTCTTTAGGGCACTGAGTGAGAGCCCGGTATGAGATCGTTCGCGTCTTCGTCCTCAACGACCGGTTCGGGCGGCGCTGCTCTTTCAACGGCCGCCGGCGCAATGCCGCCACCGCTCGAAACTGATGGAGCCGGTGCTGCGTCAGTAGTTATACCGCGGTCTGCCAGGTCTTTTATCCTGTCCTTCTGCCATTTCGGCGTGAATTCCTGCTCTTGTCCTTCAAATTGGCCCATACCTTTCGGCATGGCGTTCGAGCCATCGCGAATAACGAACGGGTTCTGCTCCTTCTCCTTCTTCGCTTCATCGTCGACTTTTGCAAAGAAATCGTTTTTTGGGGATTGCAGGTTTACCTGGTTTCGGTCGATGTTGAAAAACATAAAACCGCTGGCCCCGATGAGCATCGCTGACAACAGGAAGATAAGCTTCTCAAAAGGGGAGCGCCGCGTCTTCTTCTTTTTCAAAACAATCTCCTGAATAAAGAGGAACAAACCATTCTTAAGATAATAATACCTGATTTTCACCGCAACCGGAAGCTTTACTAGTAGTAATCTTAGTCCCAGCCACTCCGGCTGTTTTAGAAAATCTATCTCAAATGCGACGTCAGGGCATGGAGCGCTTAATAGGCGGCGCATCGATGAGTCTTTGCCTCATACGAGAAGTGTAAAGAATGACGCTATTGGCCGATATTATTAATGCAAAAAGATGAAGCGCTTTGCAGCTGGGAGGCGCCACGCTGGAATTGCGATTCCAATACGACATTATGTTTAGCAAGATGTCGCATGTGGAATCACCTTAGGAGGTGCGGGCATGTTCAAAGACCGATGTCGATTAGAACGACGCAGAGACGACGACTGGAAGACCTGGACCAGGGTCGCCGAGGAAGGTCAGAGAATAAATATGGAGTTTAGCAGGGAATCGAAGCTGATTGCCGAAAGAACTAAGGAACTCGTTGATTCGATCAAAGACGACAGTGCCGCATAATACCGCTTAATAGTTGGGAGCGATGACGGAATGGGCATTTTAGCATGGATAGTTCTGGGTTTGGTCGCAGGCACGATTGCGCGACTGCTCGTCCCGGGGAAGCAACCAGGTGGGTGTGTGACCACTATAGCCCTCGGTGTAGTCGGCGCGCTCATCGGCGGTTACATCGGCAGTATTCTTACCGGTGAGGGCATAAGCGGCATTAATAATTGGAGCGTCTTTCTGGCGATAGTCGGTTCGGTCATATTGATTTTTGTCTGGAGCAGGTTGTTCGGCAAGAGCTAGTCTATCAAATCTTTTCAGGGGTGCCGAATGATCAACCTCGATATTCCCGGCAGGGGAATATATCAGCTAAAGAGCCTGGTTCTCGATATGAACGGCACCATAGCGTTCGACGGGATAATCCCCGAAACGGTAATAGGGCGCCTGCAAAAGCTCTCCGGAGGGCTTGAGATATACGTCATAACCGCCGACACCCACGGTCGGCTCGACTCGCAGCGAGACAAATTACCCGCCGGCATCCAAAAGGTCACACCACCCGGCGAGGGTTTACAGAAAGCCGAGTTTCTGGAGAATCTGGGCGCGGAGACAGCGGTGGCCATCGGCAACGGTGCCAACGACGTCGCGATGCTCAAACTAGCCAAACTCGCTATCGCTGTCATCGGAGGTGAAGGCTGCTCCGCCGAAGTGCTCGAGGCCGCCGATATCATAACGAAGTCTCCGGAGGATGCGCTAGACCTCTTGCTCAACACCAACCGGCTTATCGCGACGTTGCGGATGTAAGTTCTTCTCGAAATAACCCCAAATCCTAAAAAATAATCAGCTTGCCCAGAAATATTTTTAATCGGCTTTTAGGCTGTGCCAGCAGCCCGCTTGCTTGATTCCCGTTCGTTGTAAAAACAAATAGTTCTATGAAAAATGAAAGGAAAGTGATAGTTTTTGGAGAATAGTAGTTGCAGAGTGGAACAAAGTGGAGTAGAGTGGTTTGTACAGTCAACGCCGAGGGGACAACGCATTGTTTTTTGGAGAGCATTATCATTCGGTAGATGAAAAGGGAAGAATCATTCTGCCCGCGAAGTTTAGAGAAGCATTCGCGGATGGGCTTTTTATCACGAAATCGTTCGACAACTGTCTTCTGGTTTACACAAAAAAAGATTGGTTTGAGATAGTCGAGAAGATCAACTCGCTGCCAACGACGAAAGCGAGTGTGCGGAACTACCAGCGATTCTTTATCGGTAGCGCTGTCGAGGGAGAAGTAAGCCGGCAGGGAAGAATATCGATAGCCCAGAATCTGAGGGATTTTGCGGCACTCGATAAGGATATAGTAATTGTCGGTTTAGCGAACAAGATCGAGATATGGGAAAAGGAGAAATACGAGGAGCACATTGCCGGCGCTGAGCAGGCCGCGGCCGAGATTGCGGAAGAAATCGCGGAATTTGGCGTATAGGGCACAGAAATGGAATATTATCACGAACCCGTTTTGCTGGCTGAGGTCCTACAGCACTTACATTGCACTAATGGTAGCACAGTCATAGACTGCACTTTGGGCGGGGCAGGACATGCAGAGGCAATACTAGATTTGATCAAGCCGGAAGGCTACTTACTAGGGATCGACGCAGATGACGCAGCACTGGACGCAGCAAGGGTTAGACTAGCACGCTTCAGCCAGCAAATATTTTCTTTAGTAAAAGGCAATTTTAGGGATTTAGATCGAATACTGACCGGCGCAGGCCTCCATGCGGTCGACGGGGTTCTGTTCGATCTCGGAGTCTCCTCCGTACAGTTTGACAGGGCCGAGAGGGGGTTCAGTTATCGGTTTGACGCTCCGCTCGATATGCGGATGGACCAAACCGCAAGCCTGACCGCCGCAGAAATCGTCAACACGTATGGGGAGGCGGAGCTTTCACGAATCATCAAAGAGTATGGCGAGGAAAGATGGGCGCATCGAATCGCCTCCTTAATCGTGAAAGCTAGAAGAAAGCGCCCAATCGGTACGACCTTTGAGTTGGTGGACATCATCAAAGATGCTATACCGGCTCCCGCTAGGCGCAAGGGAGGACATCCCGCCAAGCGGACCTTTCAGGCTATACGAATCGCTGTCAATGATGAGCTAAGCATTCTTGAGAATAGTTTTAGGGATGCCGTCAGGTGGTTGAGGCCGCACGGGAGGCTGGTCGTAATTTCGTACCATTCGCTCGAGGACAAAGTCGCCAAGAGCGTAATCAATGATTTAGCCACGGTGTGTCTTTGTCCACCCGATTTGCCTGTATGTAGTTGCGGTCTCAAGCCGCAGTTGCGTGTTGTGACAAGAAAAGCAATAAGGCCGGAACCAAAAGAGCTGGCCGATAACCCACGAGCGGAAAGCGCCCGTCTGCGGGCAGCGGAGAAATTGTAAGAGGTGAGGACAATACAAGCAGCACAAAAAGTCGCAGTGAAGCACCAGGTAAGACCCCAGGAACGGCCTAAAAAACGGCATAACCTAAGAGTCATAGATGAGAATTCGCGTCGTGTATCGACGTCAAGAAGAGCATCATCTTCAATAGAAATTCCTTTTCCGCTATTCGTCCTTTCCGTTTCCGCGCTTACGGCCTGTATTATTCTTAACGTCGCGCAACAAGCGCTGGTCTCTCAACTGAGCTATCAGACCGAGATGGTCAAGAAAGAGATTCAAATAGCCCAACAGGAACAGGACAAACTTCTGGCACGCAAGGCAAAGCTTGAGTCGCCGCAGAGAATCGAGTCGGTCGCTATTAATAAGTTGTCTATGGTTAAAGCGCCGAAGGTCTCGTATCTTCGGGTAGCGGTTGGCGGTCCCGAACCGGCTTATGACAATAATCCCGCAGAGCAATAGAGGATAGAACAAACAACCGGCGTTCAGCTGTTGTCATTGCAGTAGATAGAACGTTGGTATAGAGTGTTGTTTTGGCATGTCGTAGTCCTTGTTTAAATAAGCCAAATGACCGACTCGGCGGAACAGGGCGGAAAAGGGAAGATAACCCGTGGGCAAAAATCGTGTGCTTGAAATACGTCTAAAATTCCTGCTCGCCATCATAATCGTCGGTCTAATGACTGTTTCAGGACGGCTCTTTTTCGTCCAAGCGATGTCCTCGTCCGAATACGACGAAATGGCCGAGAGACAAAGGCTCCGTGTAATAGAGCTACCCTCGAAGAGAGGCGAAATCCTGGATAGAAACGGCAGCGAACTTGCGGTCAATATATTGATGGACTCGGTCTACGCAACCCCCTACCTTATAGATGACCCGAAGAACTTCGCGAAGAAACTGGCCCCGATTTTAAAGAAAGATGAACGAAAGCTGTTGGATTCCCTTATTAAACAGTCGGGGTTCATTTATCTTGTCAGGAAAACCGATTCCAAGACTCTCGCACAGATAAAGAAAATCGTCGAAGAAGACGAGGTTAAAGGGATAGGCTATATAAAAGAGAGCAAGCGCCATTATCCGAACGGCTCGTTAGCGGGGCATGTCATAGGGTTTGCCGGCATGGACAACCACGGCCTCGGCGGCCTTGAGTTAGAATACAACGAGCTTCTCTACGGCAAACCGGGGAGGATAGTAGCCGAGAAGGATGGTCAGGGCAGACCCATCCCTCGAAGCATCCAATCATCGTCACGACCGATCGACGGGGCCAGTATCAAAATCACGATTGACCGGGAGATACAGTACAAGGCCGAGCTGGAGTTGGCGAAGGCAGTCGAGGAGTATAAAGCCAAATCGGGCAGCGTGGTCGTCATGAACTCTAAGACCGGCGAAATCTACGCGATGGCGAACGTGCCCTGCTATAACCCGAATAAACTTGAGACGCTCGACGACACCAATCTCCGCAACAAAGCTATAACAGACCTCTATGAGCCTGGCTCGACGATGAAGGCGGTTATCGCGGCTGTTGCTCTTGAAGAGAAGGTTTGCAGCCCTTCGACGGCGTTCTATTTAGAACCGACGATTAGGGTCGGGTCGAAGAATATCAAGGAATCGCACCCGAGACCGGCGAAGAACTTCACCTTCGCTGAGATTGTGCAGGAATCGAGCAACGTCGGCATGGTCAAAGTCGGCGTCTTGCTCGGCAAAGAGCGAATCGATAAATACCTTAAGCGCTTCGAGTTTAACAAATCTTGCGACGTAGATTTTCCCGGCGAAGCTAGAGGATATTATCCGCAGGTCGAGAACTGGTCTAAGATGTCGCTAGCTAACATACCGTTTGGGCAGGGTATTTGTACGACACAACTGGCTATGACAAAAGCGATGGCGACCATTGCCAACGATGGTGTTCCTACCCGCCCGCATTTTCTAATAGAGGCGGCAGGTCCGCGTGGCCGAATTGTTGAAAAGACGGAAATCGTGAATGGAAAACGCGTTCTCGATGTCGCTACCGCCGGGCAGATGAGGGTAATTCTCGAAAACACAGTCTTAGTCGGGACCGGCAAGCAGGCCAAGGTGGCCGGGTATCGCGTGGGCGGAAAGACGGGAACCGCTCAAAAGGCCAAAGTCGGCGGGCGCGGATATGAGCAAGGCAAATATATCGCTTCCTTCATGGGTATGACCCCTATGAACGACCCTCAGCTGGTAATATCGGTCGTTATTGACGAGCCCCAACAGAGCATTTACGGCGGGTCGGTCGCGGCGCCGGTTTTCAGCAAAATAGCCGAGTTCTCGCTGCGATATCTTAAAATACCACCGGAATAACAAGCGCGCGCATAGGCAGCCTAGCTCTAAAGACAGGCGCGAGCCGGTTATTTTGGAAAATATATAGAAGATTGTGCATGGTTTGCAATAAGAATCGTCAAGTCCGTCGCATTTCGATGAGTGGGCGCACAAATCGACGGTCAACGGTTTCAGCACTAGTGATGGCATCAGAAGGGGGCGGAAGATGGCAAGGAATAAAGCAAAACACAGAGCACAAAGAGTGGAGAAGCGTTTAGATCAACCCAGGAAGGTGACGGCAGAACCGCACGCGGAGACAAGGATCTTTCCCGGCCGGAAGCGTGTGGTTAAACACGAGAGCAAGCCGACTATCAAGGTATTGCACGAACTAGCGGAAGCGCTTACGAGGAAACGCAAGCCCAAGCTGGTCAACGCGGAAAGAATAGTGTCTGTCGAAGCAAGGCGCCAGATGAAAATCGTCGCCGAGCCCCGTACCGTGGTCCCTTCCTTCGAGTTCAGGCTCGACGCGTTGTCGGATAACGGATATTTGTGGCGCAATGAATACCAGGAGCTGCTGGCCTGTTCTGATGTCGATACAGCCGTTTTTAAGAGCGGTCATGCGGAAATCATCGAAGGCGATTCGGGCATCGATATCTTGAGGAGCATGGTCTTCTCCAATACCATGGACGAATCCTTCGCCGGGCAGATTGGATCTGGATATTTGTGGAAACATGAAAATGAAGCCCTTTTCGCGGGTTACGGGGGCTGCAATCATAAGGTCTCAGCTATAATAGACGACAACGAGAGTTTTTTTATGGTTCACTAATCGGGTTCAATCGAATAAACCATTGCTGCTAGACCGCGGCTTTTGTGCCTTGATATTATATAATGGTTTATGGAGGAGAGCGTGCGACTCAAAGACATTATTGCCGAAATCGAAGAGATCAAGGTCGAGGGCGATCCCGGTATTGAGATATCGGGCTTGGCCTATGATTCGCGCCAGGTAAAAGGCGGCGAGCTTTTCTTCTGCATTCGCGGATTTAAAACCGACGGCCATGAGTTTGCCGGGCGTGCGCAAGACGCGGGGGCATCGGCGGTCATGGTAGAAGAGCTTTTGCCCGACCTATCGATAACGCAGGTCGTTGTCGCAGACACGCGCGTTGGTATGGCGCGGGCGGCGAGCGCTTTCTATGGGCATCCTACTCGCAAGATGAGGCTAGCCGGCGTAACCGGAACTAATGGGAAGACTACGACGACCTATATGATAGATTCGATATTTAGGTCATCGGGATATAAGACGGGCCTCATCGGCACCATCGAGTATCGGATTGGCGACGAAGTCTTTGCCGTTGAGCGAACCACACCCGAATCACTCGATATACAGCGGCTCTTCGCGTCTATGGTCGATGCCGGTGTCGAGGCTGTATCGATTGAGGTATCATCTCATGCCATAGACCTTGCGCGGGTTGAGGCCTGTGATTTCAACGCGGTTGTCTTTACGAACTTGAGCCGGGAGCATCTGGACTATCACGGGACGATGGAGGAGTACTTCAAGGTCAAGCGCCGTATATTCGAAAGGACGTCCGGTCGGGATGTCGCACACGTCATCAATGTCGACGACCAATACGGACGCCGAATAATCGAAGAGACCGGACCGCCACACATAAGGTTTAGCTGTAAAGATAAAGTAGAGGTTTATGCCACAGGTATAGAAGCCAGAGCCGATGGTTCAACATTCGAGCTGCACGTGCCGGGGGCGCAGACGAGTGTAGCGCTCAGGTTGCCGGGTTTGTTCAATATACAAAACGCGTTGGCCGCGGCCGGAGTCGCATATTCACAAGGAATCGGGATTAATGTAATTAAAATCGGACTAGAGACGTTGGCGGCAGTGCCGGGGAGGTTCGAACGTATAGATTGCGGACAGGGTTTTAGTGTCATCGTCGATTATGCGCATACTCCCGACAGCCTCGAAAAGGTCCTGACTGCGGCGCGAGAGATCACAACCGGAAGGCTGATAACGGTCTTTGGATGTGGAGGCGATCGCGACCGGGGAAAGCGGCCGTTAATGGGCAGGATTGGGACGCAATTGAGTGATTACGCAATCTTGACATCGGATAATCCGCGGAGCGAAGAGCCTGGGAAGATTATAGAGGAAATCGCAGAGGGAGTGCGTGCGCTAAACGGCAACGGCTATCATATCATCGAAGACAGAAGACTGGCTATCAAAGAGGCTATTGCTTGTGCCGGGAGCGGTGACACTGTGATCATAGCCGGTAAGGGTCATGAGGGCGGCCAGGAGATCAAGGGAGAAAAAATGCCCTTTGATGATAGAGATGTGGCTAGAGGCTACCTAGAGGAATTGAAGGGATGATAAGACTAAAGGCGGCTGAGATAGTATTATGCACGGGCGGCGTACTTTTGTACGGGTCGCTGGATGCCAGGGTCAACGGCGTCGGCATAGACAGTCGAGCCGTTGTCTTCGGGGATCTCTTTATACCCCTTAAGGGGACGACCGATGGTCATGCGTACATAGAGGACGCGATAAGAGTCGGCGCAGCCGGCTTCTTGATTGAAAGCGGGGCGGTATCGCGCGGTATGAAGCCACCGGCCGGGGCGCAATTTGCGGTCGAGGTCGCCGACACACTCCGCGCGTTCCAGGCGATAGCAGCGTATTATCGCGCAAAGCTATCGGCAACCGTCATAGGCGTGACGGGCAGTACGGGCAAGACGACTACTAAAGACATGTTGACCGGTGTGCTTTCGAAATCGATGAACGTTGTAAGCACAACCAAGAATTATAACAATGAGATTGGAGTCCCGCTGACCATTCTAAAAGCCGATCTAGATACGTCGGTCCTAGTTGTAGAGATGGGCATGAGGGGTCTTGGTCAAATAAAGGAGCTTGCCGATATCGCGGCACCCAACATCGGGGTCATCACGAATATCGGGGAAGCGCATATAGAGCTTCTTGGCTCACCAGAGAAGATAGCCCATGCGAAAGCCGAGCTTATCGAGGCGATTTCGGTCGATGGCGCAGCGGTGCTAAACGCCGATTGTGCCTGGAGCACGAGCATCTCGAATAGGACGTCGGCCAGGATGATCACATACGGCATCGCCGACGGCGACGTGCGCGCATCCGGTATCGAAGTCGACCAACTGGGCAGGGCCGCTTTCAGCTTGACAGTCGGTGACTCTTCGAGTTATCGTGTACGTCTTGCCGTACCCGGCAGGCACAACGTTTACAATGCGCTCGCGGCAATCGCGGTCGGCATTGAGCTTGGGTTGAGCATAGACAGCATCAGACTCGCGCTGGCAGAGTGCAAGCCAACATCGATGCGGATGGAAATAGTCACAACCGAGCGGGACGTGTTGATATTAAACGACGCGTATAATGCGAATCCTGCTTCTATGGAGGCAGCCCTTTCGACCTTGATGGATATCGAGACGAAGGGACGGCGTATCGCGGTCCTGGGCGACATGCTGGAGTTGGGGCCGGTATCGAGGGAAGCGCACCGGCGGATAGGTGAAGTCGTGGCCGTGCTTGGCGTCGATATTTTGGTAGCGGTGGGAGTTGAGGGCCGGCTTATTGCGGAGGCGGCAGTTAGGGCCGGCATGAGCAATAAGGCGGTCATTGCCTGCATGGACGTTCATACGGCCACCCAAGTACTCGGGCAGCTGGGCGTTGAGCGAGACGCGGTGCTTGTAAAGGCGTCGCGGGCAATGGGGTTAGAAAAAATCGTAGAAGCGCTGGTAGCATGTGATGAAGCAGAATTTAGAACACAGAATCCGTAAAACGTCCGTGCGCTGCCTTTTTCTTTGTGGCGGTTGCCCGTGCCCGCATCCAAACGTCTAAAGATTCTGACTTCTTAAAATCTGTTCTCTTGCGATGATTACCGTGACCGTCGTGCGGTCGGCAGTGAAATGCGTTTTCTTAGTTGAGCAAGGATAACAGTCGAGATGATTGCATTTTTTAGGTATCCGACATACCAAATATTTATGACGGCCGTCATGGCGTTGATAATAACAGCGGCGCTTACTCCTATCTGGATAAAGCTGTTGCGCAGGGAGGGCTTGGGCCAAGTCGTCAGAATCGATGGACCCCAGAAACACCTGACCAAGTCGGGAACTCCGACTATGGGCGGGATTATCATCCTATTTACGATCGCCATAACTTATTCTCTGATAGCGACGACCACGATGCGCGGCGTCGTAGCGATTATAACCATTCTCGCCTGCGGCTTGTTAGGGTTTGTCGACGATTACAGTAAAATCGTAAAGGCGAGGTCGCTAGGTTTGAGAGCGCGAGCTAAAATATTCTGGCAGCTGGTAATCGCGGTCGCCGCAGGCCTGCTCGCCGTCAATTTCGCCGGGCTCGATACCGATGTCTCTATCCCCCTGACCAGCATCGTCATACCGATGGGACAACCGTCCTTTAGGATCGCCTTTGCCGGTATAGACGTCATCATCCCGCTTTTATACATCGCGTTTGTTCTTTTCATAATTGTCGCTGCTACGAATACGGTCAATCTTACCGATGGTCTTGACGGGCTGGCGGCCGGAACCGTGACTATATCGATGCTCGCGTTTGCGGGTATCGCCTTCCAGCAGGGGAGGCTCGATCTAGCCATAATCTGTGCCGCGGCGGGAGGGGCGTGCATCGGATTCTTATGGTTCAATAGCTATCCGGCGAGCATTTTTATGGGGGATACCGGTTCGCTGGGTTTAGGCGGAGCTATCGCGATTATGTCAATCCTGACCGAGACCGAACTATTGCTCGGTCTCATCGGAGGCATTTATGTGATTGAAGGCCTCTCCGTTATCGCGCAAGTGATAAGTTTTCGCCTGTTCAAAGTGCGGGTCTTGAAGATGGCCCCGATCCATCACCACTTCGAGATGTTGGGTTGGTCTGAGACGCAGATAATGATGAGGTTTTGGATAGTCTCCGGGATTCTCTCGGGCATCGGGTTTGGCGTCTACTTCATGATGGCGGCGGGGGGCGGATAATGGATTTGTCGAATAAACGGGTGCTGGTCATAGGGCTTGGGCGCAGCGGAAAAGCCGCGGCACTTAAGCTGAAAGGCCTGGGAGCGAGCGTTCTGGCGTCGGATGTGTCGACGGCGGATGAGATGTCGGCGCTTGCGCAGGAGTTGCGCGCGGGCGGCATCGATGTAGAGCTGGGGGCGCAGGATGATAGTTTGCTCACCGGTGTCGATCTCGTCGTCGTCAGCCCCGGCGTGCCGAGTCGTGTCCCGTTGCTGTTGGCGGCAAGAAATCTCGGTCTGCCGGTTTGGAGCGAGATTGAGCTGGCCTACCGGCTTACGGATAAACCGATAATCGCCATCACGGGAACGAACGGCAAGACAACGACGACGACCCTTATAGGAGAGGTTTTCGATGCGGCGGGACATTCAGCCGCAGTCGGGGGCAATATCGGCACACCGCTCGTGTCGATTGCTGACGATAGTGGCGTCGAGACACTCATAGTCGAGGTGAGCAGTTTTCAGCTCGATACGATCGTCGATTTCAGACCGAAAATCGCCGTTCTTTTAAATATTACGGAGGACCACCTCGATTGGCACCCGGATTTTGCCGACTATGCGAGGGCCAAGAGCAGGATATTTTTGAACCAGACGGCGGATGACATCGCCGTCTTAAATCTCGACGACCCGCAGGTGAAAGCCCTGGTGCCGGGGATAATAGCGAGAGTCATCGGCACGAGCAAAGATGAGCTTAAGAGCGGTGTCTGTGTCAGCGGAGGGCGTATGGTGATACGCCTCGATAAGGAAATCGATCTCTGCGGCGTCGGTGAGCTTAAGGTTCGCGGCAGCCACAATATCGACAACGTCATGGCGGTCGCGGCGGCCTGTTACGCCGCGGGCATTGAAGCGCAGGTCATAGCGAACACCGTGACCGGGTTCTCCGGACTTCAACACCGGGTGGAATTTGTGGAAACGATTAATGGGGTCTCTTATTATAATGATTCGAAAGCGACCAATGTAGATGCGACGGTCAAGGCGCTGACAGCCTTTACGGAGCCGCTCGTTCTTCTGGCCGGCGGTAGAAATAAAGGCAATAGTTTTGTCCCGCTGGCCCGGAGTTTGGGTCCGGGCGTCAAAGCCGTGGTTGGTTTTGGCGAAGCGGGTCGCGATATCTTACAGGTGATGCCGGGGGATATCCGCCAGGAATATGAGGCAACGGTCGAGGACGCGGTGGTGCGTGCCGCAGCCCTTTCGCAGCCGGGCGACGTGGTGCTGTTATCCCCGGCATGTGCGAGTTTCGACGCATTCAATGGTTATACTCAAAGAGGGGACGCCTTTAAGAAAGCCGTTATGGGCCTTGGGGTAAGCGATGGCGAGAGCAAGAACTAAAGACAGACATGATTATTATAGGTTGCTCGGGCTAGTCTTCATCATGATTTTGTTCGGGCTGATCATGGTGTTGTCGGCGAGCTCTATTCGCGCATTTGCGAGCACCGGTGACAGCTATTACTATATCAAGAAGCAGTCGCTGGCAGCATTGATAGGTTTTGTGGCGCTTATGATCGCGTCTCGCATCCCGTTGCGCACCATACAGGGTCTCGCGCGTCCCGCGGTCGGCCTGTCATTGATAATGCTGGTAGCCGTACTCATTCCCGGCGTCGGCAAGAGCGCCGGTGGTGCGACAAGCTGGTTTTCGTTTGGCGGGTTTCAAATACAGCCGTCAGAGATAGCTAAACTTGCGGTCATCATATTCACCGCGGACGTCTTTACCCGCTACCGCAAAGACCTTGATGACCTCAAAGAGCTGTTCTATTCATATGCGGTAGTAATTATATTGGTAGTGACCCTAATTATGCTCCAGCCCGATATGGGGACGACCATCACTATCTGCCTGGCTGTCCTCGCTACCGTCTTTGTCGCGGGTTTCGACCTGAAGTACCTCTTCTTGCTGGCGACGACGGGAGGAATCGGTGCGACCTATCTTATATACTCCGCATCCTATCGTCTCAAGCGCATTTCAGCCTTTCTAAACCCATCGGCCGACCCATTGGGAGCCGGTTATCAGATAAGGCAGTCGTTGCTGGCATTTGGGTCCGGCGGGCTTTTCGGCGTGGGTTTAGGGATGAGCAGGCAAAAGTACTTCTACCTTCCAGCGGCGCACACCGATTTTATCTTCGCGATAATCGGCGAGGAGCTCGGGCTGCTCGGAACGCTGGCAACGATTATTCTGTTCGCCTCGTTTGCCTATTATGGCGTGCGGATATCGCTCAAATGCAACAGCCACTTCGGGCGCCTGTTGGGCACTGGTGTTACTTCTATGATAGTGCTGCAAGCCTTGGTAAACATGGGAACGGTAACGCAGATCCTGCCCATAACCGGCATACCGATGCCGTTTATAAGCTATGGCGGCTCTTCGCTCATGGTCAACCTTGCGGCAGTCGGCCTACTCTTAAGCATCGCCGTCGAAAACGAACGTGAGTCGAAATCGCGGCGTCGGAAGTCAAGGCTGAGCTTATTCGACGGCTCCCAGGAGGATTTGGCTGAACGCAAGACCACGTCACGCTCGAGAAAGACGAAGAAGAGCGCCTCGCGGAAGAAGCCTGTCGCGGCATCCTCGAATGTGGTATCAATGAAGGACTCGAAGAGCGCCACCTCTGCCAAAGCTACGAGTAAAAAGCGCAAAGCCGGCGCAAAGAAGCGTTCAAGCAGTAGCGCAACTAATGCGACAGGGAGAACCAAAACGAATGCGAGTGATAATAAGCGGCGGCGGAACAGCGGGACACGTGTATCCGGGTCTGGCACTAGCCGCAGCACTACAAAGAGCAAAAAAAGACCTTGAAATATTGTTCGTAGGCACCAGCGCGGGTTTAGAGGCGACTTTGGTGCCGCAAGCCGGCTATAACTTCAAGGCCATCGAGGCAAAAGGCTTGCCCCGAAAACCTTCGTTCAAGGCGTTCGGCACCTTTCTTTCGGCCGGCAAGGGAACGATAGAAGCCGCGAATCTTCTGCGGCACTTCAAGCCCGATATCGTCGTCGGAATGGGCGCGTATGTTAGCCTGCCGGTCGTTGGCGCAGCGGTATTGCTCCATATCCCAACGGTCGTCCATGAGCAAAACGCGCTGCCCGGGCTTGTAAACCGGGTTCTTGGGCGGGTGGCGAGCGCCGTGGCGGTCTCCTATCCGGATATGGAGGAGTATTTTTCTCGCGGCAAGCGTGTCGAAGTCACCGGCAATCCGATTCGCCGGGAAATATTAGACGCTCACCGCGAGACCGCAATAAAAGCCTTTGGGCTCGATGAAAAACGCAAGACCCTGTTGGTTTTTGGCGGCAGCAGGGGGGCGCAGAAGATAAACGAAGCGGTTGTTGAGGCGTATGATACGTGGCGTCATAACGACAGCTTGCAGATAGTCCATGCTACGGGTAAGATAAACTATGAACTGGTAAAGAGAGCGATTGAAGATATACAAAGAGGGGACGATAGCCTTCGTTACGAAGCTCTCCCGTATATCGATGACATGAGTATCGCTTACGCCGGTTCCGATCTTTTAGTCTGCCGGTCGGGAGCGACAACGATTGCCGAGATAACAGCGAAAGGTTTGCCGGCGATCCTTATCCCGTATCCATACGCGACCGACAACCACCAGGAAAAAAATGCGCGAAGCCTCAAAGATACAGGCGCGGCCGAGGTCATATTGGATAGGGAACTGTCGGGCGACGCATTACGTGAAATGGTCGACTCTCTCATATCGGATGAAGAGCGCTTGCGCGCCATGAGAGAAGCGTCGCTCACGTTCGGAAAGCCGGACGCGGATGAAAATCTAGCAGCTCTCGTCTTCGAAATAAGTGAGACGAACTCGACGGTGAAGGTCGCAGACTAGACAATA
>JAUXNY010000068.1 GCA_030682615.1 Candidatus Aquicultor sp.
CAATGCTATACTAGCGGGTAAGCCAATGATAACAATCATCGTGCCCGTGCTCGACGAAGCGGCGGCGCTCCCCGGTTTTTTAAGTCAATTCCAAGTGATGCGTGACGATTTTGAGCTTGTCGTTTGCGATGGGGGGAGCAAGGACGGGACCGTTGATATCGCGGAGCGCCAAGGGCTGTCGAATCTCAGCGTTGTCCATGCGCCGCGCGGGCGGGCTCGCCAGATGAACGCCGGTGCGTTTGCCGCCAAAGCCAACGCTATAGAGATATCGACGGCGGTAGGTACATCTAAGTCGGCAGTCCCAGACGGCGTTTTACTCTTTTTGCATTCCGACACCTATCTGCCGGAAGGGGCATTGCGCGCGATTGAGACGGCAATGCGTGACGAAGCACTAGCCGGAGGGCGGTTCAAGCTCAAGTTGGACAATCCCGCGCTGCCGTACAGCATCATCGGGGCGATGATAACGTTACGCGACGGCCTGTTCGGTGGCTTCACCGGCGACCAGGCGATTTTTGTACGTATGAGCGCTTTTGAAGCGCTCGGCGGCTTTGCCGATGTCGAGCTTTGCGAAGACATCGATTTCGCGCGTCGCCTGAGGAAGGTCGGTAGAACGACACGGCTGCCGTTGTATGTGACAACCGGGGCGAGGCGCTGGGAAAAAAGCGGGCTCGTTAAGACGATTTTACTCATGTGGATGATACGGATATTGTTTTACGCAGGGGCGTCGCCGGCGCGGCTGGCGCGGCTCTACGCGGATGTGCGATAGCAGGGAGGGTTTTAGTTGAGCATATACACCCAAGACCTGTCGGTGATTCAACTCGACAGGAAAAGAATCGATATTCTGCAGGTCAATCTCGGGATGCGCTGCAATCAGGCGTGCGTCCATTGCCATCATAACGCCGGGCCGGGCCGGTCGGAGTTGATGTCGGCTGAGTCCTGCAAGAAGACGCTCTCGTTTTTCGAGTCGAACGATATCTCGACGATTGAGCTTACCGGCGGGGCGCCCGAACTCAACCCTAACTTTAAAGATATGGTCAGGAGCGTGCGCGCAATGGACAGGCATGTGGTGGTCCGCTCCAACCTGACCGTTTTGTTCGAAGATGGTCTTGAGGGGCTGCCCCAGTTTCTCGCCGAGAACCGGGTCGAGCTGGTCTGCTCGCTTCCCTGCTATCTCGAGGTAAATGTCAATTCGCAGCGGGGCGAGGGCGTCTACAAGAAGAGTATCGCCGCGCTGAGGATGCTCAACGGCCTCGGTTACGGGCAAGAGGGCTCGGGCCTCCCGCTCTATCTCGTCTATAATCCCGGCGGCGCGTTTCTCCCCGGCGACCCGGCGGCGCTCGAAGCCGACTACCGCTCAAAACTCAACGATATGCACGGCGTCACCTTCAGCCAACTCTACACGATAACTAACATGCCGATAGGCAAATTCGCAAAACAGCTCAAGGCGGACGGCGCTTTCGACGAGTACATGAGCCTGCTTAAAGAGAGCGTAAGTCCTCGCCTGCTCGATAACGTCATGTGCCGGCAGCTCATTAGCGTCGGCTGGGATGGGCGTGTCTTCGATTGCGACTTTAACCAGGCGCTCAACCTGCCGGCTGCCGGCGGGGAGAAGAAACTGTGGGAGCACTCGTTAGATGAAATAGTAAACGCGCCGGTAACGCTCGGCGAGCATTGCTATGGTTGCATAGCCGGCAGGGGCAGTAGCTGCAGTGGAATACTCAACTAAGGGCTTGTTCTAATGATTGGGATTATCACCGGCTCGGGGCTCTACGATTTGCCCGGGCTCGAAAAGGTTGAGACAAAAATAGTAGAGACGCCTTTCGGTAAAGCCGGCGTCGTCGTCGGTGTATTGGATGGGCGCGATGTCGCGTTTATCGCGCGTCACGGTGCTAATCACGAGTACTTATCGAACCTAATCAACCATCGCGCCAACATATACGCCATGCAAGAGGTGGGCGCGCGCGCTATCGTCGCCACCTCGGTGATGGGCGTCGTAGACGGCTCGCTCGAGCTGGCGCAGGTGTTTCTCTTCGACGACCTCTATTTTCCCGACAACCGCCTGCCCTGCGGCGAAATCTGCACGTTCTTCACCGAAGCGGGGCAGCCGCGTCGCGGCCACTATATGTTCGGTTCGCCGTTTTCAGCGGCGATGGCTTCTATTGCTTTGCAGGCAGCAAGCGGTATCGAGGTAAGCGTGGTCGAAGGCGGTATATACGGTTACGTCAACGGCCCACGCTTTAACTCAAAGGCGGAGATACGCCGGCTCCAGGCGGCGGGCGTAACTGCGATTAGTCAGACCTGCGGCCCCGAGGCGGTACTTGCCGGCGAACTCGAAATCCCCTATCTGCTCGTCGGCTTCGGCATCGACTACGCCAACGGAGTAAACCGCGAGCCGACGCCAATCGAGACCTTGGACCGGAACCTGAATCTTGCCGCGAAGGTCATGCCGGAGCTGATAAAAGGCATCGTCGCCCTTCTCGACCGCGAAGATATTCCTTTTGAGGGGTTTGTCTACCGGTTCGAGTAGGCTTGTGGTCAAGCGGTCGATTAGCATGCAAAGTATCGTTTGATATCAAAACCGGTGGTATACTGACAACATAGACCCCTGGAGGTGGATGTTGTGGACAACAGTAACGTCGGTCCTTTGCCGCGTATCATCGCTGTATTAATAGATGGGTTTCTCGTCGTGCTCATACTCAACGTCACTTTCCTGAAGCCCAATACGTTCCCGGGTGTCATCGATATCAGGACGCTCATCATCACCGTCGCATTCATCGTATATGAAGCGCTGATGGTCTTTAAGCTAGGCACAACTGTCGGCAAGCGCATCATGGGCATTACCGTAATCGACTACTTGACCCAGGGCAAACCAACCATGAAGCAGTGTTTTTTTCGCCCGTGGGTGAAGTTGTTTTTCGGGATAGGCATTATCAGTAACACCTTCGTAGCGTTTATGGGAATCCTCTTCTCGCTGCTTAACCTCTACAAACTTTCGACCGACAAAGAACACCGCGCGATACATGACGTCATCGCGGGTACGCTGGCTGTCAAGGCCAAACCGCAGTAGGTGCCGCTTAGAAAATGAACGACGTTGAGGCGCAGGAGTGAAAAAAGATGTTGATGACAACGCAGGATGAGTTGACCGGATACGAGATCACCGAAACACTCGGTATCGTGCGAGGCAATACGGTTCGCGCACGGCATATCGGTCAGGATATACTGGCCGGTCTTCGCAACGTGATAGGCGGGGAGATTTACGAATACACGAAGCTGATGGCCGAGTCACGGGAACAGGCTATCGACCGCATGACAGCCGAGGCGAAGGGCAAAGGAGCCGACGGCATCGTATGCGTGCGCTTCATGACTTCATCCATAGCACAGGCGGCGGCCGAACTCTTCGTCTACGGAACCGCAGTCAAGCTTAGTAAGAAATAATATGACGCATAGCTGGTCTTTAAGCGCGAGCCAAAGTTAAGAAAGTTATTAGCCAGAGCATGTTTTAGGGTAACAAAAAGAGCCGGAATCGTCCGCATGATTCCAGCTCTTTAGTAGTTTATGCCTACAGCTATTTATCCGAACCGCTACCCGTCATATCGAGAAACGGTTTCAGCAGCTCTATCGGGAGCGGGAAGATAATAGTCGAGTTCTTATCTGCCGCTATCTCGGTCAAGCTCTGCAAGAACCTCAGCTGTATCGCGGTCGGATGCCTGCCAATGACTTCGGCGGCTTGTGCCAGCTTCTCCGATGCCTGGAATTCGCCTTCGGCGGTGATGATTTTGCCGCGCCGCTCGCGCTCGGCCTCCGCCTGGCGCGCCATGGCGCGCTGCATGCTCTGCGGGATGTCGACGGCTTTTACCGCGACATCCGATACTTTAATACCCCATGGGTCGGTCGCCTCGTCGATGATCTCACGCAGCTTCACGTTGATCTCGTCGCGGCGTGACAGCAGGTCATCGAGTTCGGCCTGCCCGAGAACGCTTCGCAGCGTCGTCTGTGCGATTTGTGAGGTGGCGAAGATGTAGTCGGTAACCTCGATTACCGCCTTCACCGGGTCGAGAACACGAAAGTAGATGACCGCGTCTACGCGGACCGGCACGTTATCGCGGGTGATGACGTCTTGCGGCGGCACGTCCATCGTTATCGTCCTGAGGTCTATCTTTATCATCTTGTCGATAATCGGGATGATAAAGAAGAGGCCGGGTCCTTTGGCGCCGACGACCCTTCCCAGCCGGAAGATGACACCTCGCTCATATTCTTGGACTATCCTGACTGCCGCCGAGATTATCAGGATGACAATAACGGCTAATGGGATAAGCGACCCCAGAAGCTCTGCGATTCCTGGCATAGGCAAACTCCTCCTTTATATCTACGTAATCTCCATATTCTTCGCCTCACTGTGGCGTTTTACCTTTAAACGCAAGCCCTGCAGGCTGACTATTTCGACCTCGTCGCCGACATTGATTGTGCCTTCGATGCTCTCGGCGGACCAGCGCTCGCCGTGGACGAAGACCTCGCCCCTCGGGGTGAGCGCCGAGCGAACCTCGCCGACAAGCCCAATCATTCCTTCGGCGCCGGTGCTTGGCTGTCGTTTCTGCGCGTGCAACGCCATCCGCACCGCGATGAGGATGAAGCCGGCAGTCACAGCGACTGTGGGCAAGACAATATACGGGGACACCCTAAGCCCCGGGAGCGGCGACTCGAAGAGAATGAACGAACCGACGGTCATAGCGATAATACCGCCCGCGCCGAGCACACCGAAGCCGGGATTGAACGCCTCCCCTATTAAAAGAGCGACCCCGAGGACGATAAGGACCAGCCCCGCGTAGTTGACGGGGAGAACCTGTATCGAGTAGAGCCCGAGGACGATGAATATAGCGCCGCCGACGCCTGACAGACCGAAGCCCGGGTTGGCGAATTCGTAGATAAGGCCATAAAAGCCGAGGATAAGCAGGAGGTATGCGACGTTCGGGTTGGCAAGCGTGTGCAGCATCCGTTGCCTGAACGACATCGGGCGCTCGACTACATCGGCGTCTTTCGTCGTTAAGGTCATACGGCCGGCCGCAGTTTTCACGGAGGTGCCGTTGATGGTGTCGAGTAGTGAATCGACGCCCGGCGACACGTGGTCGATGACGTTGAGTTCGAGCGCCTTTTCGGATGTGATGGAAACGCTCTCGCGAACCGCGTCTTCGGCCCAATTCTGGTTGCGCCCGGTCTCTTTAGCGATGCCGCGAATAAAGGCCACCGCGTCGTTTTCGGCCTTCTTGGCGATATCCTCGGGCATATCGCCGGCCATGTTTACCGGGTGCGCGGCGCCGATGTTGGTACCGGGAGCCATGGCTGCCACATGCGCGGCCATAGTGATAAAAGTGCCGGCGGACGCCGCTCGCGACCCCGTCGGAGCCACGTAGACGATTACCGGAACCTCGCTCGCAAAGATGTCTTTTATAATCATACGCATCGACGTGTCGAGCCCGCCCGGCGTATCCATGCGTATGAGAAGCGCCTTGGCTTGCTCGCGCTTGGCCGTAGCTATCGAGGTGTTTACGTATTCGGCGACGGCGGGGTCGATGATGCCTTCGACATCCGCGAGAATCACCTGGTTGCCGTTTTGTGCCGGCGCGGCCAGCGCAAAGAGGGCGACTATGATGAGCGCTAGGCTCACCAGCTTTACCGTCCAGCGCCCCGATGCGGCGATGCGGGACATCGTGAGCGCACTTTTTGCTCCGCGTTTTTCTCTTTTAGCCGTCCGCGCTCGGGATTTACGTATACGCTTGCGTGTCATCGACCCTCGTTTCGCATAAATAGAAGCCAAAACCCGATGCCCCGATATGTCTCGGGCCTGTGTATGCACTTGTTATGGTACCCAACTCTTCCTATATGCTAACAATAATACTATTGTACGACAATAGAATGGACTAACAACGCTTGCTCTTATGACGATCTTATCTATGACTGCAATAGTAAATGCGAGGGGGTCGCCGCAAGCTCCGAAAAATAGACTAGCGCAACTTAAGCAGGCTCAGGCCCACCGCCGGGTCGAACTCGCGCACTGCATTAACCCCGGTTATCTCGATGATAACTGCTTCCAGCACTAGGAAGGCCTCGGAGTTCTCCCTCAAGCAGCCGACCTTTACCTCGTCGCGCTTACCGAAGGCGCCGTGAAGATGTATCTTGGGCTCGTCGCCCTCCCAAAAGATGGTCCCGATGCCGAGGACTTCGTTGCTCTCATTTACTTCGCGCCAGACCGGAACGGGCGGAAGCTCATCCTTTTCGGGGCCGACTACCATCCGTCCTTTTTGCATCCCTCCGACCAGGTAGACGACTGCGGCCCTCATGTTCTCTTTCCTGGCTATCTCCCTTAAGTTGCCGAGGACTTCATCATCCCCGTTGAAGCGGGCCACTACGACCCTGCCGATTTCTCCGACCCGGTAATCCATATGCTCTCCTTACAAGACAATAATATTTTCGAATAGGCTAGCATGTTTTGTGTGTGCTTGTATGCGGTAAGCAGCAAAATACTTAAATGCTTGCGCCAGCCTTACCTACAGGCTGACCAAAGGCAAAGCGGCGGCTATTGTAGTGGACTACTGGGTCGCGGGGACTCTTGTCGCGATTGTCGCAAGCGCTATGGGTAGAGCCCGGTGGCGTGTAGTCGTGCTTGCTTAAAGACCCTTCCACTTAGCCGGCGGTTTTTTAGGCAAAACAAGCAATTGCACAGCTCGCAGTGTTATCATATATGGGTGAAAGATTAGCTTCGTACAATTTCGGATGGGGCTTGGAATGTTTTTCGGCACGAGCAGAAAGGGAATATTGCTGCAATGGCAAGGCTAAAGTTAAATCGCAAAATCATATTCGCGGTGCTCGTGGTAATCGTTATTGCCGCAATCGCCTGGTGGCAGATATCGCTGTCGCGTGGCGGTGTGACTATTGAAACTTCGACAGTTACCAAGGATGATATAGAGATTTTTGTTTCGGCGCCCGCCAAGGTGACGTTGCCGAGCCGCGCCGACCTCAGCTTTAAGACCGGCGGAAAAATTGCCGCGCTGCGCGTAAAGAAGGGCGACACGGTCGCCGCCGGCCAGGTTCTGGCCGAGCTTGATTTGACCTCTATTAACCCGCAGATAAGACAAGCCGAGGCCGGCCTCAAAATCGCGCAAGCAAGCTTGAGCAAGCTGCGCTCCGGCCGTAGCAGGAGGGAGATAGGGGTCGCGGAAGCCTCTGTCAGTCAAGCCAGCACCGCCATTGCGAGCGCGCGCCGAAGTTTGAAGACCGCCAACAAGATAGTGGAGCAGAGCAAGAAAAGATCCGCGTTTAATGTCAATAGCGCCGAAGAGGGCGTCTATATCGCGAGCAAACAGTTGACCAAAGCACAGGCCGGCGTACGCATGGAAGAAAAGACCCTGGCTTCTTCGCAGCTGAACCAGGCACTCCAAGGATTGAAGAACGCCCAGGAAAGCAAGGATAAAGTCGACAGCCTTAACGCCGCGACTTTAGCCGAGGCGTCTCAGGCTGTTACGTCGACATTGAATATTTGGCAAGAGAACACGGCGACCATCGAAAACCTGCAATTGAAGGCGGCATACGATGGGGCCGTAAGGGCATACGATAGGGTGCAGGTGCAAAACGCGCAAGCCAACCAGGCTGCGCAAGCACAGATAAGCGCGGCCGAAAAAGCGTACGATACGGCGTATTCCCAATACGACCTGGCGACATCCGGTTCTCGAACTGAAGACCTCCAAATAATCTCGAGCCAGCTTCGCCAAGCCGAAATCGCACTCCAGATAGCGCAGATGGGCAAAGACGACGCGAGTCTCGAAGCGCAAATAGATGCCGCGCAAGGGCAGCTCGATACGGCCATAAAGAGCAGCCAGGTTGCGATAGCCCAGCTCCAGCTCCAAAAAGAGGGCGCCCGCGCCGCGGATGTTTTGGCGGCGCAGGGTCAGATAGAGCAGGCCCAGGCTGCGCTGACCGGCGCGGAGGCCATAGCTGAAGACGCCGTGCTAAGAGCGCCGTTTTCGGGGCAGGTTGCCGCGGTAAACGGTAAAGCGGGTGAGATAGCGGGTCTCAGCGCGTCGGCGGCGGCTGCCACCGGCGGGTCGGGCGCGCTTATCACTTTAATAAATTTCGATAGACTTGAGCTCTCGGCAGACGTTGATGAGACGGAAATCGGCAAGGTAAAGACAGGTCAAGCGGTACGCATTATTCTCGATGCTTACGAGGATAAGGTCTTCGAAGGCAAGCTCACTAATCTATCAATAATATCGTCGAAGAACGCGACTGGTGGGACAATCTTCACCGTAACCGTAGTCGCCAACCCGGTGAAAGAGTTGTTTCGGGAGGGCATGGGGGGCGATGTCGATATCATTGCGGAGAGTAAAAAGAATGTCATAACCATTCCCTTTGACGCCGTCAAGCTCGACGGCAAGAAGGCGAGTGTATTCGTCATAAAGAGCGGGATTGCCGAAAAGCGCGATGTTAAGTTGGGACTGACATCGGATATCGCCTATGAGGTAGTCGAGGGGTTAAAAGAGGGCGATGTCGTAGCAGTCGGAAAGACCGACCTGAAAGATGGCGACCAAGTCAAAGTAAACGACGGTGGACGGATCGGGCAATGACGATAGAGGTAAAAGACCTTTATAAGATATATTCTCTCGAAGGCGTTGAAATACACGCGGTAAACGGTATCTCGATTAACATAGAAGATGGCGAATTCGTCTCGATTATGGGACAGTCGGGCTCGGGCAAATCGACCTTGATGCATATCATAGGATGTCTCGACAAGCCGACCAGAGGCTCGACAAAAATCGACGGTCAGGAGACGACCGAGCTTTCCGAAAACGAACTGGCCGACTTCAGGCTCGATAAAATCGGTTTCATCTTCCAGACATTTAATCTCATTCCGCGCGCATCCGCGCTGAAAAACGTTGAATTGCCGCTTATTTATGCCGGCGTTAACCGTGTGGAACGGCGCGAACGCGCGGTTAAGATGCTCGAGTCGGTGGGGCTAGGTGACCGCCTCGGCAGCCGTCCCACTCAGCTCTCCGGTGGCCAGCAACAGCGGGTCGCTATCGCCCGCGCCTTGATAAACGACCCAAAAATAATCTTTGCGGATGAGCCGACCGGGAACCTGGACTCCAAATCGGGTGCCGAGATAATGGCAATACTCGATTCGCTTCACAAGAAGGGCAAGACGGTCATTCTCGTCACACACGAGGCGGAGGTCGCCGAGCATGCGAACCGTCTTATCCGCTTGCTCGACGGCAAAGTCATCGAAGATGGCCCCATTAAAGCCAACAACACAGGTGGGAAGCGTAAAAATGAACTTGTTTGAGAGTTTCTGGCTCGCACTCGATGCGATAAGGGCGAATAAAATGCGCTCGGGTCTTACCACACTCGG
>JAUXNY010000012.1 GCA_030682615.1 Candidatus Aquicultor sp.
TACGATTGCGGTTGTGATCTGGTTCGCCATGTAGCCGATGAGTGCGATGTCCTCAGCGGCAATCTTCGACGCATAGGTCTTGCCTACGGTAAGCGCTCCAACGACTTTTCCTTCATATCGAAGGGGTGTCCCGGCGACAGATTTTATGCCGAGCGCGATGACGACTTCCGATTGTGAGCCAACGGGGTCGTTTGCAACATCTTCAAGGTAGACCGACCGGTCTTCTTTGACGACCACGCCTCAGACCTCTTGCCCGAGTTGAAGCGTCGAGAGCTTGCCGGCAAGCGCCTCTGGGATTTCTCCATAAACTGTGGCTATTTCCAGCACATTCTTGTCTTGGTTTAAGAGATAGATGAAGCCGACATCGAAGCTTCCTATCTTGATGACCGACTTCAATGCGTTATCGAGTACCTTGTCGAGATCGAGCGACTGGCCTACGGCAAGCGCGACTTCATTGAGCGCCTCTAGCTCTTTCTCTCGCCTGCGCGCCTCTTTCTTGAGCTCGCTATAAATAGCCTTAAATATCAGGAAGACCCACAGTATCGATATGGCGACCATTCCTAATGCGATTATGCCGACGTTTTGTGCCAATACGATGGTATTGAGCTGCTCAGTTTTCATATCTATATGCACACCCGACATTATTCTCTTAATATTGCATAGGCTATCGGCTTCACGTGCAGAATCCTTTAACTTTTTAGTCCTTCGAGAGGTAGTCTCGGTGAGAGCTGATAGTCGCTACAACTCCCGTCTCTTTTTCGTCTCGACTACATAGTCGGCAGTCCGTGCCGCGAGCGCTTCTATCGTTAGAGTCGGATTGACGCCGGCCCCGGTGGTGAAGACGCTCCCGTCGCATACATAGAGGTTCTTTACATCATGCGTGCGGCACCACTTGTCCACCACGGATGTCTTGGGGTCATCGCCCATCCTGCATGTGCCCAGCAAGTGCGCCGACCCCGGGTATTGAAAAGTCTCGAAAGCGCCCGCCGCATCATGTATCTCTTCGCACTTACGAACAGAGTGCTCGATTATCTTCTTGTCGTTGTCGAGATACGAATAGGTGACTTTCGCCCTGGGAATCCCGAACTCGTCCAATTCGTCCGAGAGCGTTACCGTATTGTTCTCGCTCGGCAGACACTCACCGACAATCCCGAAGCTCGCGTAATGATTATAGTCTCGCATCTCATCGACAAGGCGCTGTCCCCACAGGCCTTTCCCCCGTATTAGCGCCTTCGAAAACTCGATTGGCTGCAAGGTCTCGGTCTCTAGCGTGTAGGCACGCACAAAGCCATCGTCCGGTTTTCGCGAGTACCACTCCTGGGTTAAAGCTAATCCTTGTGGACCCCGGTACTGCCTTATCATCGCATCGTACTTGCCTATAACGAAGTCGGCGGAGTGAACCATCAAAAACTTACCCACAACCCCGGAAGAATTGGCAAGCCCGTTTGGAAAGCTCGCCGATGTCGAGTGCAAGAGCAAGCGCACGGTCTCTACCGAATACGCCGAGAGAATGAAGGTATCGCCCTTTTGCTCGAACTCCCTACCCTTGTGGACATAGGTCACACTCTCGACTCTGCCTGTTTTGCCGATATTGACCCTTGTGACCATGGCGTTTGCAATAATTGTCGCGCCATGTCTTAGAGCCTCGGGAACATAGGTGACGAGGGTGCTCGATTTGGCTTTCGGCTTGCAGCCAAACTTGCAGAAACCCCGGTATGTGCAGGGTTTACGGTCTTTTGTGGGGCTTGTTATGATAAACATCGGCCCGGCGGTCGAACGCGCTCCGATACGCTCACAGCCGCGCCGGAACGTATCGTGCATGCAAGACGACACATGGCTTCTTTTAGGGAAAGGCCCTTGGTGCGGACCCCACGGGAAGAAGGTTGGCCCTGACACCTGGTTAAACCGCTCCACCTCAGCATAATACGGCTCCAGGTCCTGATAGCTGATAGGCCAGTCTTCGCCGACGCCATCAACAGTTTTCGTGCGAAAATCGTCCTCATGAAAGCGAAGGGCGTACCCGACGAAGTGAACGGTGCCACCGCCGACGCCGCGGCCCGAATTCGGCCATCCGAGTTCGATGGGATCCTTGCCCGAACTAATTCGCTCGTCAAGCCAGAAGAGTTCATAGAGCATAGAAAGCTCGTCGCTGGCAAAATCCTCCGAATCCCGGTGCGGGCCCGCCTCCAGGGCGACCACCGATAGCCCGGCACGTGCCAGCTTAGCCGCAAGTACGGCGCCGGCTGCTCCAACACCCACTATGACAACATCCGCATGCCCGGCATTAGTCACGGACATGGCCGACCTCGCCCGCCTCTTCGGGGTCTTTGCGCCCGCACCGCACCCTCACATATATCCCGGGATATTTTGGCCCGCCCCACCCTATCTCGCTCCATACGCTCGGGTGCGCATAATAGATGGCCGCCACCGTCGAGACGATGTGCTCAAAAGCCAGACGAGCTGGTATCTTCTTCCAGGGAAGCGAGCGCGACTCGCCTTTTAGAATTGCGCCGAGCACCATATCCTGGGTCTCCGCCTCCAGCACGTCAAAGCGCTTTTCATGGCGGACCCGGGCTTCCTCGTCGAGAGTCGAGACAAACAGCCTCCAGAGTTCACACATCGACGGCATGTTTTCATATCGTGTACCATCGGTCACGTTTCTTGCCAATTTCTCATCGACAAACGGCACCACCGGAATCGAATTTGGCCGCGACTGGGGCAGCAAGCGCGCAACAGCGGCTTCGAGCGACCTCGCCTCATCGGGATTGAAAAACAAGAGCTTGGGAACGATAACTATCCTGCGTTCGAGAACAAACCTTGTTTTGGAATCCCATGAATCTTGTTTAGCTGTAACGTCATAGTCAGGATAGCCCTCCATCAATACCTCCAAGAGACACTGACGACGATACCTGCCAGGCTAATAAGACTTAGACACAGCGGGATGAAGATCGGCGGGCCGACCATGATGTTGTCGAGATTCCATCCCCCGACACGCCGCACGACGCCCCTGACGTGAAGGACGGTCCCTGTCAAGCCGGCAAAAAAGGCCAGAGCCGCCAGTATGGCGAAGACGTCGAGCGCGATTCCGCCCAATACCAAAGCAACCAGGCCCGCGACGACTACTATTGGTATCAACACGACCGGTTCCCACATCA
>JAUXNY010000025.1 GCA_030682615.1 Candidatus Aquicultor sp.
GTTCGCATACGAGGAGACTTGGCATGCCCTTTCGCATTTATTGTATCTGCGCGGCACAAAGACGACGATGGAGAACATTCTCGAGTCGATTGAAGGGGAGTCATACGAAGCGCAGAAGATGTACAAAGATTTCGAGGCGAAGGCCCGTGAGGAAGGCTTCGACGATATAGCCAAATTCTTCGGTTGGCTTGCAAAAGCAGAGGGCAGGCACGCCGCCAAATTCAAAGAGTATCTGGAGATGCGAGCGGAATAATAAGTGTTTCCCCTCATTGGCCGGCAATCTATATTAATATATTGGGGGGCACAGACAGCACCCCCGCATTGTAATATGTTATTCCCCTGTCCTGCCGACCCTCAAATAAATAATCTTAAATATTACCCCGCTGCTTTTGCCTCCGCCGGCAGCTCTATTTTAAGCTCAGGACTGTTGTAATCGAAGAAGCGCAGAAACTCTTCGGTGAAGGTGACCGGTTTTTGCTCGCTGTTTAAGACCTCGAGGCGCACGACAAAGTTGGTCGTATTATCGATCCAGACAACGACTTGTTCTGTTTGACCTTTATAAATAGTCGAAGGACGCTCAAAGATGACCACGGTTGTGCTCTTGTATGGCCCTTCGGTTCGATCCTTGCCTACCAGGCGGAAGTTTGTGCCTTTATCGAACATAACGGCGATCGTCTTAGGGTCGAAGTTGTAGACAGGGAATGCTTTCTTGGTCTTCTTCCATTTTACCCCATCGAAGGACTTATATTCAGTGTCCGAAAGCTGGTAAATCTCCATGCGCTTTTGCGCCACGGTGTTGTCGCCGAAGAGGTAAACCTTGTCCGGGCTAAGAAAGACGACTTCGAAGTCGGTGTCGACGGTCGTCGTCGACTCTCTCTTTGCGGTGACATGGCTGATGACCTTGAAACTTTCTACCTTAAGCATCTTCTCTTTCGCGTTTTCGATGACGGTCTTGTCTTGGAGCGCCGCAAACTTAGTCAGGTCGACCGCCCCACTCTTGTGCGGGTTAGGCGCTGTCGTAGCGGTATTTTTCGGCTGCTGTGCCTTCTGGCAGCCTGCTGCGGCAATAACAGCCGCAAGTATAAAGACGATTAAGATCAAAGAACTTTTCTTCATGTACAAACTCCTGATAACAATATTTTTTCACGCCCACCCGTCGGCCGGTGACGGCGTATGTGTAGATATTAAACCATTAGCCGCCGGTTGTCAGCTACCATATTCTGCGATAAAGGGCCGTACGTGTTCTACTTTTAACCCAGACTTAACGGCTACTGACGGCTCCCATACGCCCTATAAGCCGAATGGCTCTGATATAAAGAAGGTCCCCCAATTATTTAGGGGGACCTTCATAATCATCGGAAACTACCTTCTATCTGTGGACAGAGCCGGTGAATGCACGGTCATGACAGACTTTACATGCGGTACCGGAGCGACCGAGTGGGTCACTCGTCCCCTGTATTGCGACAGGCACCTGGTTATCCGCAGCCAAACCGCTCGGCCACTCAGCATGCTGAGCACCGTGGCAGGTCTGGCACCACATCTTGTTGTTCATCGTCGGATCGGGCGAGTTTGTCAGCATCGAATCCGCAAACTTCTTACCTGCGTTCTCTGCGTAAATCGCGCTGTGGCAATTGTCACACCTTGGCAGGCCGGCGGCCGACCATGGTGTACGGCTCGTCGAGCCGACGGTTGCCATCGAGCCGTGGCAGCCGCTGTTGTCGCATGCTTTGTTCTTAACGAACATCGCGCCGCGATTACACTTAGCCGTCGGGCCGGGATGGCAATAGTAGCATACCGGCTTGTAAGCAGGCCTGCTCGGCATCTTGCTTGCGTGGAACTTATGCATCGCCGTCGAGAGATACGAAGCAGGACCGGTTGTCCTACCTATTGACGGGTCCTTGTGGCAGTCTGCGTTTGCACAAGCGTTAGCCTTACCGTCGGTCGCCATCGTCGTACCGTGGAGTGAATCGTGTTTTTGAACGATAGCCCTGTCGGTATCGGCGCCGCCGGTTCCGCCGTGGCAGTCACTACACATCGACTCATCGGACGCCGGCATTACGAACTTCTGCTCGCAAAGCAAAGTGCCTGCCGAATCCTTAACGGTAATGACTCCGTTTTGGTACGGGGTACGGTTGGTGTCCGTGCCGTCAAGGTATCCGGTCTGCGGAACCTTCGTCGCGACAAAGGCGTTACTCTCTGCATTCAGCACCATGGTGCCCGAAAGGCCGTTACCGGTTGTTCCCTTATCCATCGTTAAAGTCCAACCTAAGTCAGCGGCATATGTCCAGAAATTGGTTTTTGGCACAGCGCCGTTCTGACTGTAGGTGTTGTTCTCAATACGATAGGTAACGGTAACGCCGCTCGTAACCACTGCGTATGTACCATTGTTTGTACCACGCTTGAAGACCTGAGCCCTCATGCTGTAGCCCGGGGGCATAATGCAGAACTCGCTGTAGTCTTTCTTAAGCATGCATTTCATGCCGCCTTCGGCTACCGGAACGACGATATACTCGCCGACGGTTGGGGCCGGTGCCGGTTTGCCGGCATAGGCTATGCCGGTCACTGCCAGCATAATAAGCATGGCCATTAAAGCGCATATTGCTAATTTTCTCATCATTTCACCTCCTTTTGAAGTTTCTAACCTCGCAATGCTTTTCATCTGTAAACCTCCTTTATTTATGCGATATCGAAGCACTACTATAGATGCATACTATGAGATTATACTAATAGTATGTACTATACTACACATCTCCCCTACTGGGGTTTGCAAAAACACAATTATAGGCCCGAAGATGATGCTGTGGGCACTCTGCGTCCCCGCTGGAGTACATCCTGTGATACCAAAAAATCAAATTCGACACCTTCATTAATGTAAACGAACGAGTTCGTGAAAAATCGCGCAAATTCCCTAAAAATTTTAACATTTTTCTCGGCTCTGCAAAAAACGGCTGCTTATTGACTGAGAACCGCTCGACTTATAAATAGTCTTATGCTTTACTTAGTATTGTATAATATCCTACAATGTATTGTAAATATATATTTTATTCTCTCTTATGTTCGCCATGTGCTTCATCAAGTGTCAATTATTTATTCATCGCCGGGCCATCTAGATCGCCATTAAGATTCTCATAAAGGCCAATAAATTGCCTACGACCCCTATAGATCATCGATCTAACGCTCGGGATAGTCGTTCCCATAACATAGGCAATATCCTCGTAGTTAAGCCCGTCGACACATTTAAGTATCAATGCCTGGCAATAATGCGGCGGTAAAGTTCTGAAAACCGTATCGATAAGCGCTCTTATCTCCATAATATCGTAATGCCGCTCAGGGTTGAACGGACAACACTCGAGGAGCTTCTTGTTGACTTCCTCGTTGTCGAAGTCGGCGTACGTCTCAATAGTGCAGACTTTCTGCCGTCTCAATTCATCGAGACAGAGATTAATAGTTACCTTCTGCAGCCAAGCTGCTAATGGAGTATCAGCATTAAGGGTGTCAAAACCGATGTATGCTTTGATGAACACCTCTTGGGTCACGTCTTCAGCCCTGTCTCGGCTTTTTAGGAGATTATACGCGGTTTTATAGATACGACCTTGGTGTTTTTGATAAAAGGATTTAAAATCGTTCTCGGGTAAGCTGGTCGTTGCTTCGCGCAATGCTTTCTTGATGAGGTCCAGGCCGACCTCGGCCCCTTTAATATACGCGCATATTCCAAGATCCTGGAGGAATGCAAAACATGCTGCGCCATAACACATTACTATGTCGCTGTCGATTGACGATAGCGGGCACTCTTTGCTCTTGCTGATTTGAAGCGTTTGTAGGCTCGTTTCCATACTATCCCAGTTTTACAGAAGGCTGTCAGGCCCTGCGATTTGCAAGTTTGGTCTTACCCATTAGCATACAGATTACATGAGCAACATCAATGTCACATCTATATTATCAAACAGCCATATGCGCATGTAAAGCACTATTTTTATAGCGAACCTACGCTTATCGTATAGCATTCCTCTGGTAAAATATACCGTTTTACGTCGTGTTATATTTCATAGTTTTCGAATTACTCAATATATTTTTGTTAAAAGCCAGAGAATATTTTTTTGATAATGTGCAGATTCTTGTTGATGTTGTCGATACCTAACACCAGGAGACAATACGAACTCCGGAGCTTTGATCTTTAAGAACACAGGATCTTGCGATGACGATGAGACGGATGCAATCGAAGCACCTTAAATTCTTTACGTTACAGTATAAACAGCCAGATGGCGTCCGCTCTCCCGTCTCGCTTAAGATCAATGGTGAGCTTACGCCGTAAGGCGTTCCCGGCCGGTCTGCCGGCCGCTCCCATAAACCGCCGCCAGCCAAGGAGGGCTCGCGGCTTTTCTCTGCCCTTACGTTAAAACAACACCAGTCGCCATGACCTCCGTCGCCAACACTAATCTTCAGTAAGACCCTGGTCGGTAATCATTGCATTAGACCAGTCGAACGTCCCCGAAACACCTGTCCACCATGTCCTCGGCAGAAACCGATTGCCGGTATCGTTCTCGAACATCCATGCCCTGGCGTGACCGTCAAGATAGCCGTAAAGGAAGCTCAGGTCGGTCAGACCATCCGCATTGTAATCGCCGGCCATGATCTTCGCCTGTTTCCAGCTAAAGCCCCCCGGCTCACCCGACCATCGCTTGCGGGCCGTTAACGAACCGGTTTTGTTCGTGTAGAGCGTTGTAATGGACGTGCCTCCGTTTGGCTCATCGTAGAAGACGGAGATGTCCGCGTGGTCGTCGCGGTTGAAATAGCCGGAAACCATCTTGACCCTGTCCGCCAAGAAGGTGTTTGGCGCGGATTTCCACCAGATACGGGGTGAAAAACCGTTCCCTTTAGACGCAAATATCCATATCGCCGTGGGACTTTGGGCATAGTTGTATAAAAATGCCAAATCAGAGCGGCCGTCGCCGTTGAAATCTCCAGACAACATCTTGGCGCTATCCCAATCGAATGCTCCCGGTTCCCCCTGCCACCATTTTGACATGCCAAAGCCGCCGGACTTGTCCGCCAGCATAACCCACAATGCGCTGCTCTCAGCCGATGTGCCGTCAAACAAGGCCAAGTCGCTGCGACCGTCTTTGTTGAAGTCTCCGGACGCCAACCTCACCCGTTCCCAGTCGAACTGGCCTGGTTGGCTCGTCCATGGCATCGTGACCTTAACGTTCCGGCCTTTACTGGAGTAAAACACCCAGATAGACGAAGTATCATCGTGGTTCCGATAGAATAACGCCGTATCGGCAATATTGTCCCCGTTAAAATCACCGGAAGTCTTCTTTGAATTTTGCATCGTGAACGCACCCTCGATACCGGACCACACGCTAACGGCGCGGAATTTGCCTTTATTTGAATAGAGGCGCCAAAGAGAGCGCTTATTCGATGCCCCGTCGTACAATACCGATACATCAGATACGCCATCGCCATTGTAGTCACTTTGCTTGCGCGTCAACTTATCGCGCAGCGGCGGCAAGGCTCGCTCGCCCCCGCGTGATACCGTTATCTCCCCGCCTGCGCCAACCCCCGGATGCCGTTTGGCGGCATAGCTGCCCGCTCCCTTCCAGTAAGGATAAGGCGTAACTCGCTCGATCGAGCCGGTCGACGAAGCTTGTTCGTATGCTACGTATTTTGTTTGTTCCTTGTTTGCCCAGCCCCCGAAGAGAACCACGTGAACGCCCTTTGCGACAATAATATCGCCCGGTTCCAGGTCTCTTTTCTTGACGGCTCTTGTGGTTTTGGCCAGCGAATTCGTCGTCTGACCCGGCTTATTTAGTGCTAAAGCATATGAGACAAAGCCGCTGCAGTCGGTTCGATAGCCCCTGAATGTGCGAGACTGGCTATACGACACCGAGCTTTTTGTCCATGACTCGGCCCGATCCATGATCTCGGATCTGGTTACTGCAGATGCGCTACTTCCCATGAGTGCGATGGTTATCAACATTGCCAGTAAGAGACTCTGCATTGCTCTACGCAGACAAATCACCCTTTCCGCTCGTTTTTTGCGATACGTGCTTCGTTATACTCAACGGAGAGCGGCAAGTCCAGCCCTCAGGCATGCTTAAGTCAGCGACATAATCGCGGCTTATGTAACTTTCAAGTTTTTAGAATTGCTTAAACATCGTGGTGAAAGGATTCGGGGCTGAGGGCGTTTCGCTAAAGACCTTCCCAAAAAACTCGCTTCGAAGAAATATTTTATTCAGAGAAATTATCATACGCATGGTTCTGTATAGCAACCGCTAGTGGAACAAAATCAAAGATTTGTGCTATGTTTCACCATCGGATGGATTTGCGGCATAAGGTTTAACGATATTTTCGCGGATTAATCATCCCTAGCATAGATTATTAGCGTGGAGGGCCCGTAGAAGCGCTAGCTGCAATTGCTGAAATAGTGGGAATCATTATCTTCGGCGGTATGACCTTGCGCGCTGTAGTCCTCAAGTCGATTTCGGCCCAACTCCTTTGCCCTGTATAGACCTACATCGGCGCATTTTATCAAGCCGTCTTTTGAGACGGTGTCATTCGGATATGTGGCGACACCTATGGATATAGTCAACTTGCCCAATGGTTGCGCTTGCTCGCCCGCGAACGGGGCTTCCTCAATATCCTTGCGTATGCGCTCCGAAACCGCCATAGCACCTGCTTTACCGGCGTCTCTAAAAAGAACACACATTTCCTCGCCACCACACCTGTAGACCGAATCGGTATCCCTTATTGCTTGGGAGATAATCCAAGCAACCTGTTTGAGCGCCTCGTCGCCTAGCTGGTGTCCATTGGAATCATTGTAGTGTTTGAAATTGTCGATATCGATCATCGCAAAAGAGAGCTTCTCTTTCTTGCGCCTGGCACGACTGATCTCGAGATCCAGGTCCTGATTTAGCTTGCGATAATTCCAGAGTTCGGTCAGCGGGTCGAGCAAGCCCAAAAGCTCGGTTTTCTTATGGAACCTATCGACATCCCGCCCAATCCATAACCAGCCAAAAACGGCAACCAACAGAAGCGGCACAAAGACGGCGAACTGGTCGACCAACGCCTTTCGGGTTTGAGCTTCGATAAAATCGTAATCGACGCCGACCCTTACATACCAGGGCACCCTGTCGAGAGCCGCGAAGGCGAAGACCCGAGTCGTGCTATCCGGAGAATTTACTTTACCAACGCCGTCGGGCTTGCCTAGCATGTTCTTAAAGCCCATCTCTTTGTAATAGTTCTTGCCTACCCGCTTCGCCGGTTCGATGCTTCGCGCAAGCATGATACCGCTCTCGTCAAGTACGGCAACGACTGTATGCTTCGGGAGGCTTGCCCGAACTAGTCTGTTTTGCACTCGGGTCAAGTCGAACGCCGCAGCGACAAAGCCTACCCTTTGACCCGTATAATCGAAAACCGGATAAGTTATATGTACAACCGGGTTTCCCGAGAGCTTGCCGAACATGAAGTCCCCAATCGAGATACCCTCCGAATTCATAGCCCGTTGATAGTATGGAGTGTTGCTCACATTGACCTTTTTGCCGACTGTATCGGGGTTCGCGTTGGGCGCTTGTGGTCGGCCGGCGGCCTGTATGTCACCGTTGACATCGACAAAGATAATATTGCTATAGAATTGGTAGTTAGGCCAAATCCCCTTGAGAAACTCCTGTACAGCCGGGTAATTCTGGCTGCGAACCTCCTTGTTGTTAGCAATCGGGATGAGCAAGTCTCCGGTAGAGTTGATATATTCGTTGACGTCATGGGCGACCTCATAAGCAAGCGTCAGGCTGCTCCGTTGGTATTCGGCCTCGAACTGATTGCGAGTGTCTGCGGCTTTAAAAAAGAAAAAGGCGACAAATGGTAGTATCATCACCGTTAGAAGCAATATCAGCCTATGCTTAAGCGATATTGATTTGCTCGCGGAAGCCTCGTCTTTAAACAACATGAATGAACCTCGATAACTTGGGCATTATCTCTTTATCGGCAGTCAGGAACAGAGCTTGACGAAATATGCGTAGTTCGTAGCATTAAAGCGTAATCGCGTGAATACTGTTCTTAGGGTACCGCGCTGTTTTTATGATGCTCTCCGATCACGTTGCACCAGTAAGTGGGGGATCTGTTCGATTGAAGCGATTTTGTCGACGCCGCCTAACTCGATAGCCACTTTCGGCATGCCGAAGACCACACACGTCTCTTGGCTTTGGGCGATGTTAAAAGCGCCGGCATCCTTTAGTTCACGCATTCCTTTTGCTCCATCGCTTCCCATCCCTGTAAGTATTATGCCGATAGCTTCGTGCCCTGCGGAACTCGCGGCGGAACGGAACAAAACATCTACAGACGGTTTATGCCTGTTTACGGGCGGCCCGTCTTTAACCTGCACATAATAACCTTGATAATCCTTCTGCAATAGCATATGTTTCCCGCCGGGCGCTATCAGGACAATACCTCTTCGCACCCTGTCACCATTCCGGGCCTCGCTAACGTCAAGCTCGACCAAACCGTTGATTCTATCTGCATACGCTTTTGTGAATTGCTCCGGCATATGCTGAACTATGGCTATACCGGGTGAGTCTTTGGGCAATAGGGCGAGAAAGTCGCTGATGGCTACGGTGCCGCCCGTCGACGCACCGAGTACGATTATGCTCTCGCCGATCCTTGACGGGGCGGTGTGCTTTCGCTCAGCCACCCTATCAACTGGGCTCGCCGCAACTAAGGCCGGCGTCGATTTCTTCTTTCTGATGTTGGCTTTTGCGGCGGCTTTGACTTTTGCGATAAGTTCCTCCGCCAATGCTTCGATAGCTTCACTGCTGCTTATTTTAGGCTTCTTGACGAAGTCGACCGCGCCGAGTTCAAGGGCTTTGAACGTTTCCGAGGCATGGCTATCGGTGTAAGAACTTAGCATAACAACCGGTATCGGGTTTGTCTGCATTATCTTTTCCAGGAACGTTATGCCATCCATTCCCGGCATCTCAACATCGAGAGTGATTACGTCTGGAGCGTGTACTTTAAGCTTTCTTTCCGCAAAATGGGCATCGCTCGCGACGGCGACCACCTCGATTTCGGAGTCGCTCTCTAGTATTTCCTTCACTAATTGCCGTATTACGGCTGAATCATCGACCACAAGTACTCTTATCTTTGACATCGGCTCACCCTTAAAATGATGTTTTTGCTATTAATTAAATCGGCTTTCACCGGCCAGACCAAAACCAAATCTCTAAAATGTCCCCGGCTCCATGACCATCTCAGATTAAACCACGGCTACAATAACAGCCTATGGAGCGATTTTACAAAACGTGCTGTTTCCAATAAGTTTAAACCTGCCATCCTTAGCAACAACCGACTCCGAGTGGCCCAAGAATAGAATGCCGTCATCCCTAAGAGTATCATGGAAATAATTTATCAACCTCGTCTTTGTCGCTTCATCGAAATAGATAATCACATTACGACAAAAAACAATGTCAATCTGCCCATTAAACAAGAATTGTTCGCTTATTAGATTGTGTCTCTTGAAGAGTGTCATCCTCTTGAGCTTGTCTTTCACCATAAACAGGCCGTCGTTAGTACCGACACCCTTTTTGAAATTCTCTCGCAAGTATGCGGAAGAAATGGGCGCAACGACATCCTGCGAATAAACGCCCGCCCTGGCCTTAGAAAGAATCTCGGTATCAAGGTCGGTGGCGAGAATCTTCACGTCCCAGCCGATCTTATCGCGAAAGAACTCTTGCAACGTCATCGCTATCGTATATGGCTCTTCACCGGACGAGCAGCCGGCGCTCCAGATTCTTAGCTTACGCCTGCCGTTCTTTATGCCGTCCTCATAAAACCTCGGCAAAACCACCTCTTTTAAGAAGTCAAAATGGTGGCTTTCGCGAAAGAAATCGGTCTTATTTGTGGTTATGCGATTGATCAGGTGTATAATCTCCGAAGAATTCCCGGTTTCAGTCAGCAAATCATAGTATTGGGCAAAACTTGATAGCCCGAGGACTCGTAAACGCTTAGACAAACGAGCCACTATAAGCATTTTCTTTTGCTCGGTCAAGTTTATGCCTGTCAATTCTTTGATAAGGGTTTTTAACTGCCCAAACTCCTTATCGGCTATTTTGTATTGGCCACAATTTTTGGTTTGCACGAATCTTCCCTCGCATCTGCGTAATAGCAAAAACGGTTCCTGAAAGCCTTCAAAAGGTTAAAGACCCGGGGGTTTTAACCCCCGGGTAACCATACTTACGCTACGTCAAGCAGCGCAAGCTCACTTGAGCTTAAAATCCTGTCGATGTCGAGTATGATAATCAATTTCTCGTCCATCCTGCCCATCCCTTTGATAAAATCAACCCTTATTCCCGAGGAGAAATCGGGGGTTTGCTGTATATCATCGGGATCCAAGTTGACGACATCGGAGACGGCGTCCACAATAACCCCTATTACGCGCTCTTCGACCTCAAGGATGAGAATGACGGTAAAGTTATCATACTCCCTATAGGCCATGTTAAATTTAAGGCGCAGATCAAGCACCGGGACAACAGAGCCTCTCAGGTTAAGTACGCCTTTTACAAAAGAAGGCACACTCGGAACTTTCGTAAAACGCTGGTAACCGATTATCTCTTGAACTTTGAGTACCTCTACCCCATACTCTTCTTCTCCGAGAGTAAAGGTCACAAATTGGTCGCCTGCTCCATTAGAGATGGCCTGGTTTATACCTTTGAGCTTATCCATTCTAACCATCTCCCTCTTAAAATTCCTCGAAGTCCTCTTCTGTCTCAATATCCAGGTCTTCTGCTCCCGCAGCTTTTGCCCGTACTTTTGCGGGCTCCCTTTGTAATCCTTTATTTATAAGTGTCAATCTCGGCTTCCTCTCGCCAGAAGTTCTCTCTTCTCTCTTGAGGGAGGCGTCGTTTGTTACATTAAAGAACGACATGGACTTCTTTAGCTCCTCGGCTTCTAAGGCAAGCGATTGGGATGCCGACGCGGACTCTTCGACCAATGCCGCATTTTGCTGCACCACATCGTCCATCATGGTAACGGCCTTATTTACCTGGTCGATACCGGTAGCCTGCTCTTGTGAAGCCGACGATATCTCGGAAACCGTCTCGGCGACCTTGTGGATAGAGTCAATGATTGATTTCAAGGTCTTGCCGGACTCTTCGACTAGCTTATTGCCCTTGTCGACCTTGCCGACGCTATCTTTGATGAGCCCTTGAATCTCTTTCGCGGCCTCGGCACTTCGCTGTGCCAGGTTACGCACTTCGCCCGCGACTACCGCAAAGCCCTTTCCTTGTTCTCCAGCCCGTGCCGCTTCAACCGCCGCGTTTAGCGCAAGAAGGTTGGTTTGGAACGCTATCTCGTTTACGACATCGATTATATCTGCGATCTTCTTGCTTGCATCGCTTACCTCGCCCATTGAGGCAACCGTCTCTTCCACGACCCGACCACCGTTTTGCGCCAGGTCTGATGCGTCTTTCGCGAGCATGTTCGCGTTACGCGCGTTTTCGGCGTTCTGCTTAATAGTTGAGGCCATCTCCTCAATGGTGGCGGCAGTCTCCTCAAGCGCTGAGGCTTGTTCCTGCGTCCTTTGCGAGAGTTCCTGGTTTCCAGCCGATATCTGGTCAGCGGCATTGGCAACGCTTTCCGACGAGACCACAACGTCTCCGACCAGCTTAGAAAGGTCGTTTATCATGTTGTTCAGCTCGTGAGCCATCTCGCCGAGTTCATCGCTTCGGTTGAGATCGACTTTCTTAGAGAGGTCGCCCTTGGCAACGTTCTTTATGGCGGTTACCATTTGCTGAACAGCTGCGACAATATTTCTCGACAAGAAGAATGCTATAGCAGTACCCAACAATATCCCAAACAATGTTGTCAAGAGAACGAGCGCTCTCTGTGCGCTTTCGCTCGATGCGGCCTCTACTTTGCGTTTTTCAATCACATCTCTCGCGTTGTCAACAAGCTCGGAATAGATTCCATCGAGTTTCGTAATAACTGGAATCGTGTTCGCTTGATAAAACTTCATTGCGTTTGCCTTGTGGCCCGCATTCATCTCTTCAATGACCGAAGCACCGCCCTCATGTAGATGCCTGTGCGGCTCCTCAAGAGATTTCATGAGACGTGCTGTCTCTGGTTCTTCGTTCTTGAATTCCTCTGATTCCATGTAGCTGTAATACCACTTTCCAAACCCACACTCGCGTGGGTTGAGCGTTTTGCTAAACTCAGCACCAACGAAAATATGATTCGAAAGCGCGTTAATCCAATCAGCATGCTGCTTTTGGAAAGTTTTCATTTGGCTCTCAAAATCGGCTTGCTCGATTACGACCTTGTTTGCTTCGGAAAGCCGTGAACTCGTCACGTTAATAATAACGCTTGTGATAACAAGGAGCGCGATCATTGCTCCAAATGCAAGATATAACTTGTTCCTAATATTCATTTTTAACATTTACCTTATCCCCTTTTAATCGGTCCCCCGACCGATGCGCCTGTCATCTCTCTACTGAGCGCAAACGACCCGTATCACGGTATTCGCTCATAAGTACAGGCATTGCTTGGAATTTTCATATTACACATATTGCAGTAAACCCTTGAGCGTTTTGTATCCCACGCCCAAGCTTTGATGCCTCTGGCAATAAGCCTGAAATAATAATCGCCCCCGTATATAAACACCTCCGTTGTCTGTATTCTTAACATGAGATTTTAGCTATTCATATGGTCTATCATCGTTCGAATATGTCTATGCGGCTTCTCCTTCCAAACCTGAAACCTGGATGGATTTAAAAGACTTAAAGGCCATCCTCTCAAGGCCGTGTATGTCAATAATCAATGAGACCGAGCCGTCGCCCAGGATGGTCGCACCCGCCGTTCCTTCGACTTGACGAAAATTCTTCTCGAGGCTTTTAATGACCGCCTGCTGCTGGCCGATGACATCGTCAACCAGAATGCCGAATCTGCGCTGGCTGCTTTCGACGATAACTACAAGTGCCTCCGATGGATTTGTTTTGTCGGTTTCAATATCGAAAACATTATACAGGCGTACGAGTGGTAGGTATTCGCCACGAGCATCAATGACTTCGCCCGTACCCTCTACTGTTTTAACAGCTTCCCTGTTCGGGCGAATCGACTCGACTATCGCCATGAGCGGGATGATAAACGCTTCATCCCCGACCTTGACGTTCATGCCGTCTATAATCGCGAGTGTCAGCGGAAGCTTTATCCTAAACGTCGTCCCTTTACCGATCTCGGAAATCACTTCGATACTACCCTTAAGGTCGTCAATATTGCGTTTGACCACATCGAGGCCGACGCCCCGACCGGAGACTTCGGTCACTTCTTTCGCTGTAGAGAAACCCGGCATAAACATGAGCTGGTAAATCTCTCGTTCGTCGAGGTCATCACCCTGGTTGATAAGACCTTTCTCCGCCGCTTTATCTACAATCGCATTAGAATCAATGCCATGCCCATCGTCAAGCACCTCGATTATGATATTGCCTTCCTGCTGATACGCCGAAAGCTTGACGACCGCCTCCTCCGGCTTGCCCGCTTTGCGCCGGTTGCCGGGTGATTCCACTCCATGATCGACCGAGTTGCGAATCAAGTGTTTCAACGGATCGCTCAGCTGCTCGACAACGTTTTTGTCAAGCTCCGTCTCTGTTCCAGATAGTAATAGCCGAACATGCTTTCCTTCTGCGTTCGCAAGGTCTCTAACAACACGGTGAAAACGGGAGAAGAGTCCCTCGACCGGTATCATACGTACCCGCATTACCTGTTCCTGCAGATCCCCGCTGATCCTCTGAAGCATATCCAAGGCGTCTTGGGTCGTTCGTTTTCCCTCATGACTTTCATATACGTTTTGCTGGACCGTCCGTGCAACCGCGATGACCATCTCGCCAACAAGGTTTACGAGTTTATCGAGTTTATCGGTATCGACGCGGATAGTGGTCGCTTTTTGAACCTCACGACTCTTTAATTGCTTATCGAGCGCGCTTTTTACATCTTCCTCTTTAACTTTACCGTTTTGAACAAGCAGTTCACCGATCCTTGTTTGTGAAGACAGCGCTTCTTCAATATCGCAGGATACAACAAGGCCTTTTTCAGCCAATATCTCGCCAAGCCTCATATCGGCCACGCGAAGATCGACGCCATCTTTGTAATGGCACGAAACATCGGTGATTGATATTTCGCTGTCATCTTGAACAAAAATGAAGACGTTCTCTATGCTTGAGAACGGCTCGGATGTGCGCAAAACCAGTCGCCAATTTAGATATAGCTTGTGGGCATCGACATTATAAACATCGGGAAGACTCCGAGCGTCCACAACGATATCGACGATTTCACCGATATCTTCTAACTCGCGAAATAGCATTAACGGGTCGGTGCCCGTTTCAAGCAGGTTCTCGGAGAGCTTCATTTCGATTTCAAAATACGAGGTCTCTTTGCGGTTTTTTGTGCTGAGCATCTCTTCGGTGTCTACGCGCTCTTCGCGCTCGGGTAAAAACTGCCCGAGCAATTCGAGGACAAACTCGAGTTCGCGCTGTTCAAAACATGATTCGCCCGTTGCGGCGGATTTGATCATCGCCTTCAGTAAATCAACGGCCCGCAACAAGACACTCACGAGTTCGCCGGTGACCGCAAGTTCACGCTGGCGAACGAGATCGAGCACGCTTTCCATGGAATGTGTAAAATCGGATATCGCCGTAAGACCGACTAATCCGCCACTGCCCTTAATGGTATGAGCTGCGCGAAAGATCCGATTGATGAGTTCTACATCGTCGCTCGAATCCTCAAGCGCGACAACATCTATCTCAAGTTCTTGTATTAACTCAGTGGCCTCCGTAATAAAGGTTTCAAGCAACGTTTCCTGATCCATAGTTATACCTCCAATAAGCCGTCATCTGTGCTATCGTCTCTGCTTTCTAATTCTTTAGCAGGATCCAATATGTAGCGGCTAGCGAACAAACTTTCTCACAACACCAACCAGTTGATCGTTATTAAAAGGCTTTACCAGCCAGCCGGCAGCACCGGCGTTCTTCCCTTCCATTTTTTTTGTTTCCTGAGACTCGGTGGTCAATATCAAAACCGGGATAAACCGGTGTGCGCTATCTTTTTTTACTTCTTGCACAAAGGTAATCCCATCCATCTCCGGCATATTTATATCGCTTATAATCAGAGATATCTGTACTCCCCTTGTCTTTAGCTGTTGTAATTTCTGCAAAGCATCCTTGCCATTAATAGCTTCTTCAACAGCATAGCCGGCCTCACTCAATGTGAACTTCACCGACGCTCTGAGCGTCGCCGAGTCGTCAACGACCAAAACACTTCGATCCATTCGCCTCACCCTTCAATATCTCAGTAATAATCAAGCTGCTGATAAAAACAGCTTTTTCAGCCCGGATAGCGCCAACGCCTCATCGATTGCGGGGCTGGTAATATAAACAATAGGCCTGGTCGTCTCCGAGCAAGACCTCTTAAGTGCGATAAACAATTGTAGAGCCGCCATATCGATTTCGGTTACCCCTGAACAATCAATCGTTGCACGAGCGTCTTCGTCGTAAAGCTCCTTTAGTTTAGAATAAAGAGCTTCAACGTTTGTAATAGTTAAGATGCCGGTAATAACGATTATGCCTTTATTGTCCTCTTGTATTTTAAACATATGTCTCCTCCAATCTATAGATGATGTCGCTCGTTCTTTCATGCGCTAAAAGAGAATGAACTCGCCTTCTTGTTCTCCATGCTCAACATCAACATCATACATGTCGCCTGCTATCTTCTTATGCGCTAATACTGTAAACTTCTCGATGGTGTCTTGGAGTCGAGAGTCGTGTGCTCGCCAATCGTCATACTCTGTTGTTGAAAGCATCGTCTCTTTTGTCTTGCCCGCCATTAGAGCTAGCTTTTGGAAATCATTTTTCAAGTCTTTGTTCTGGTCTGCCAGCGCATGAACTCTTTTTAGATCGAGAAGCGATGATCGAATTAGCTCCTGAAGCATCACAACATGCCCTGACAAGAGAGAGAATGTGGACTTCACCTGCGTCTTAGCGCTGAGAAAATTGCTGAGCAAACCATCGATATCTCTGGTGATTGACTCAAGGTTCGACTCGACGCTTACCTTATGCTTCCCCATCGAGTCGACTAGCTGGTTCAAGAATTGATAATCTTCAGAAACCGCCTTATGGGATTCTTTCATTTCATTGCTGATGTAGTCGGCCAAGCCATCGACACGGTCCGACAACTCCCCGTCTTTTGCTAGGCCGCTGCTCCGCGCCACCTCTATCTTAATGGGGATATTTATTTGATGAAAATTGGTGACCTTCTTTAATTGTCTAAACTGCTGTTCAAGTATTTCAAGCATTTCAGAAAGACCCACGGCCGTAGACCACAGCTGTTCCCAGCTATTTGCCGCATTTTGCATCATGGTTGCCGTACTTATGACGGCATCCTCAACATCTTGGAACGATTCATCGACATCATCCAGATATTTATCCTTCGAATCGCCGTCGCTGTTATGATTCACGACTTCCGCATCGAGTAGCAGCTTTTGTATTTTGTTGAACTTATCCTCTAGCTCTCTCACCGTAGCGTCGAGCCGCACATCGATGTCGTCGAGGAGTTGAATACAGAGCAGGGGGGCGCTTTCCTGGAACGAGATCATATCGAGCAGATATTCCGGAATTGCCGCGCCCGCGTTTTCGTCAACCTGTCCGAATCCACCATTAGTTGCTTCCTCAAGAGACCTACGCACGTGATCGGTGCATTGCGTGAGGATATCCTGCACCTGCAACGCGTTCATGATTTCGCGTATCGATTGCAGGGATTGGTTTACTGCTCCGTTGATTCCATCAAGCCGTGCGACAAGCGTTACGATGCTCTTTTGGAGCCCTTCGTGTTTTTGTGTAAGGTTGCCGCTTATATGTTGAACATCAGACTTGCAGAGCGAGGCCTGTTTCTCGCTTATCTCCTGAAACAAGTTGTATTTTTCGACGAGCTTGTCTGAGGTGTCTACAATATCATCAACAAGAGCGATAGCTGCATTAGCCATCTTCTTTAGCTCATTCGTTATTGGATTTAGCGTGCGCCCTGCATCGCCTGCTTTAATGGCTACAATTGCCGCATTGAGCGACAGCATCTCTATCTCGGCCGCAAAATCGCGTATGCTCTCGATTGACCCTTTGAGATCTTCGATACGCTTCATCAGTTCGCTCATTTTTTGAAACGCGTCACCCTGGTCACTTACGACCTTTATGACATAATCCGCGGCATGGCGTAATTTGCTCAGGTCACTGTTCTTTTCAGAACCCTCCTGCGTTAGAAGACCGCTTTCTCTGTTGAAATACTCGCTTAAGTTGTTCGCCTCAGCCCCTGTAGTACGAAGCGCCGTGTTGATATCCGGCAGGTTTACACCGATCTTCAAAAACGTCGTCTCTGTGAGGCCCTGCAGGCCAACGAGCTTCCCACCAGCCATAGAAACAATCGCTTTATACTTGTCCAACATCCCCTCGTACTCTTCTATAATTAAAGCTGACGAGTTCATGTAGTCGCCGGGGGCGTCTTTATTGTCTTTATGGTCTCCACTTAATGTGGTTTTCAGTTCTTCAACAAAGCAACTCTCACTCATTTTGCACAACCTATCCTTATCTTTGGACAAGCTCTGAAACTACATGAAATCATACTACACCCTTCGCAATAACATATCGGTCTCAAAGCACATAGCTCGCAAACTCTCGCGACTTAAAACATTTTGCAAACAATCTATCAGGGATGCGCAATTCGATTTTGGCGGGACCTTCCTGTCCCGTCGGACCTGTCCGTAATTTGCCCGATATTTAGCACTGCAAAATCCCCGTGTATGCTGCCAACCACATCATGCGGCGTCATGTAGATCGAATTCTTGCTCGCCTAGAATCCGCTCGATATCAAGCATGATGATAAGTTTTTCGTCTTTTCTCCCCAGGCCCTTTATGAAATCGGTGCGCACGCCCGACGAGAAGTCGGGGGTGTCTTGTAGTTCTTCAGGGCTAAGGGTTACAACATCCGAGACCGCATCGACGATAGCCCCGATAATTCGTTCCTGCACTTCGAGTATGACAATCACTGTAGAATTGTCGTAAGCTTTTTCAGCCATGTTAAACTTCAAACGCATATCTATTACCGGAACGACAGCGCCCCGCAAATTCAGAACACCCTTTATGAAGCGGGGTGCATTCGGCACCTTCGCAAAACCCTGATAACCGATGATTTCATGGACGTTCAAGATTTCGATTCCGTATTCCTCATCCTCAAGCTTAAAGGTCACAAACTGATCGCCGGTCGTTTTTGAGGTGGCTTGCTCAAGCTCTTGCATGCTGCTCATGTTAACCATCCCTCCTAAAACTCGTCAAAATCATTGGATGCCGCGCTTAAGTCCTCGGCACCGGCGGCTCTCGCTTTAAGGCGTGCGGTTCGCTTTGGGATAATATGTGTAACCGTCGCGAGATTCCTGTTCTTGTGCTCTTTCGCAAGCGAATCCATTCCGCTGAACGACGCCATTAGGTTCTTGAGGTCCTCGGCCTCCATCGCCAGCGACTGCGATGCCGCGGCCGCCTCCTCGACCAACGTGCTGTTGTTCTGAACCACATCGTCCATCATGGAAACGGCTTTGTTTACCTGGTCGATGCCGGTTGCCTGTTCTTGTGACGCTGAAGCTATCTCCGTTACTGTTTCGGCGACTTCGTTGATGGAAGAGATGATCTCCAACAAGGTCTCGCCGGATTTCTCTACCAGCTTATTTCCTCTATCTACTTTTTCAGAGCTATCCTGAATCAACGCCTGGATCTCTTTTGCCGCTTCAGCACTGCGCTGCGCCAGATTTCGCACCTCACCGGCGACTACGGCAAAGCCTTTGCCCTGCTGGCCTGCGCGCGCCGCTTCTACTGCGGCATTCAAGGCTAGGAGGTTGGTCTGGAACGCAATCTCGTTTATCACATTTATAATGTCCGCGATCTTCTTGCTGGCTCCGGTCACCTCGCCCATGGATGCCATTGTGTCTTCGACGACAGCGCCGCCGTTTTGCGCAAGCGTGGCTGCGTCGACCGCCAACGTGCTTGCGCGACGAGCGCTTTCGGCGTTGGTCTTAACCGTCGCGGACATCTCTTCAATGGTTGCCGCCGTTTCTTCCAGAGCCGAAGCCTGTTCTTGCGTTCTCTCAGCAAGCTCCTGGTTGCCGGCTGAGATCTGATTCGTTGCATTCGCAACGTTTTCCGATGCCTCAACCACCTTTCCCACCATTGAAAGAGTGCTGCGCGTCAATAAATAAGCGACCGCGATTCCAGCGAACGCTCCTACTACGGTCAAGACGATAATAAGTAGGTTGCCGGCGCGTTCGCTATTTTGTGCGCCCGCTTTGTACCCATCAATCTCTAGCCTCACAGTTTTTACAAGGTCATCATATATGCCGTCAAGATGGGCAATCGTCGGCAATGTGTTTTCTTGGTAATTCTTTAAAGCGTTTGCCTTGTGACCCTGTTGAAGCTCATTGGTAACACCGGCGCCCCCTTCGTGAAGTTTTCTGTGCGGTTCTTCGAGTTCTTTCAGGATACGCTGTATTTCAGGCGATTTCGCCTTAAACTCTGCTGATTCAGTGAAGCTGTAATACCATTTGCCGAAATCGCACTCCCGGGGATTGAGTGTTTTTTTAAACTCACTACCGACCAGAAGATGATTCGATAGAGCGTTGATCCAATCCGCGTGTTGCTTCTGGTAGGTTTTCGCCTGGCTTTCAAAATCAGCGTGCCCGATAATCTCCTTATTTGCCCGTACCAGACCAGAGTTGGTTATATTGATAACAACGCTCATTATGACCATGAGCGCAATAATCGCCCCAAAAGCCAGATACAGTTTCTTAGAAATACTTAGATTTGATTTCACTCCTCATAACCCCTTTCATTTTCTTGTTAATAATTCCTAACGCCTACTGTCGTTCGTTTCTGCCTTTTCTTTCGATGTTTCAAGGAGCAGCCGCTTGATCCGTCTGACCTTAGACCTTGGGTTTCGAATCCGGACGCTCCCCATTCTTCGCGTTGCTCTATATGCTGGCTGCCTCCATATTAGTCTTACCTCTCATCGATTATCGCTGCCCTCTCCTCTAGATTTTGCCTAACTCTAAGGCTACAAATATGCTAGATTCATGAGCTATTTGCTTTTCCTGATATTGTATCGTCGTGTTGGCGGGATATATTAGTAGAATATATAATATTGTATGTACACTGTGTTCGTAGGTTATAAGCTGAACATTATGTTCCCGTACCCATAACGTTGATAATTTTATACGGTGATAAAAAGCGTGGTCATGAAATGGAATTTTGATTGCGATTAAGAGGCCTGCTCCTGCTCGATGCCGTGAACGAAAAAGCCGGCTCGATCGCCGGCTTTTTCTGATTATCGAGTTTTCTTATGTAGCAGATATTATCCCCGGGAAAGCCCTCCGACAAGCGCTTCTATGGCTTTCCTTTGAGGGTCGGACTTGGTGCAAGTGATAGCCTTCAACAAATGCGGCTTAGCTGCTTGCGCGTTGCCGCTCTCTATTAATACTAAACCCAGCGCATATGCGACGTCCGAGTCCTCAGGGTTCCGTACAAGTAGGTCTTCAAAATAGGCTATCGCTTCGACGGCGTGATCCCTCATCAACTTGCGAGCAACCTGAAGATGGGGATAGTCGAGAGTCAGGCGCAAAGCCTGATCGACTCTTCCCATCTTTCGATAAGCGGATATCGCCGCTTGCAATGGTTCGTCCGGGTGGTACGGTTGCTCCAAGTACCAAGCGATGATTTCTTCAGCCGATTTCACTGAGAGGTCCTTGCTGAACAAGCGGTTATAAGTGACAATGTTCGGTTGTATTCCCGCTTTTCCCATCTCCCTGAACTTAGCTTCAGCCGTCTCATAATCGGGCGCCTTATATATCAGCGTATTGAATGTAATCACGTCCGGTTTCGAGTGCTCTGTCTTCATCTTTTCGAGCCAGGAGCAAGCGACTTCATAATCGGGTGACTTGAGCATCAACGCATTAAAAGTAATTGTATTGGGTTGAACGTCTTCTTGCTCCATCCTCGCGAAGAGCGTGGTCGCCGATTCGTATTCTTCCGTTTTAGAGATGAGCGTGCTATACGTTATAACGTTGGGCTCGATGGCCTCGGAACGCATCTCGTCGAGGAGAGCATGGGCCGTCTCAAAATCAGGCGCCTTGAAGATGAGCGTGTTATACGTCACGGCATTCGGTTTGACGTCCTTGGCGCGCATCGTCTCCAACCACGCCACCGCGATATCGTAATACGGCGCTTTCGAGATGAGCGAGCTGTAAGTCACGACGTTGGGTTTGACGCCTTCATGGCGAATCGTCTCCAGATACGACAACACCTCAACCATGTACTCACGAATAAGCCTCTTAGCCCCCGCCAGACGCGGGTAATCCAGCGCCAGACGCAAGGCTTGGTCGACGCGGCCAATCCGCTTGAAAGAGACTATAGCCGTCTCTATCGGCTCTTCCGCATGGCTCTCTTGCGCCCGGTACCATAGAATCAATTCATCAGCCGAGACCGTGGAGAGGTCTTTTTCAAACAGCTTTTCAAAGGTATCGATAGTCGGCTCGACGCCGTCAGCCCGCATCATCTCGACAAGCGATTGCGCTCTGTCAAAACCGGCAGCCTTCGAAAGCAGGATATTATACGTGACTATGTCGGGCTGTATTCCCTTCTTGCGCATTGAATCCAGCCATGATTTTGCGGTATCGAAATACGGCGCCTTCGAGATGATAGCGTTATAGCTAGCAACGTTGGGCTGTACGGATTCTTCCCGGATGATATTGAGGTACGCGAAAACCTCGTCCATGATCTCCCGGATGAGCCTTTTGGCCACCGGAAGATGCGGATATTCAACAGCTAAGCGCAACGACTGGTCGACGCGCCCGTACTTCCGGTATGTGGCCATCGCTGTCTGGATAGGTTCCTCCGAGTGATTCTCTTGCGATAAGTACCATTTCAGCAATTCCTCTGCCGGCTGAGACGATATGTTCTTACTGAGCAGGCGGTTATATGTGTCGAGATTCGGGCTGACGCTATCGCTTGCCATCGCGTCCAGCCAAGATTTCGCGGTATCGAAATCGATGGCTTTAGATATCAGCATATTATATGTGACAATATTGAGCTTTATGCCCTCGGCCTGTACTGAGTCGAGCAGGGCGCAGACAATGTCGTAGCCCGGGGCCTTTGGTATCAGCTTATTGAACACAGCGAGATTCGGCTGCAAACCGTCTCGCGCCATCGTCTCCAGCCAGCTCTTGCCTGTTTCAAAATCCGGCGCTTTAGCGATGAGCGCTCCGTAGATATGAGCGCTAGGCTGACCCCCGTCCTCAATGAGATTTCTGAGCCAATATCTAGCCGTCTCATAGTCCGGCGCTTTAGCGACGAGCGCATTGTAAGTGGCGATATCGGGTTTTATCCCCTCGCGCTCCATCTCCTCAACGAGAGATTTGGCCCTTGAGTAATCGGATTTGGCGATCATCGCATCATATATGGGGGCGCCGGGAACGAGCCCCGCTTCCCGCATCGACGAGAATAATGCGGCACCGGTCTCATGGTCCGGCGCTTTAGCGACGAGCGCATTGTAAGTGGCGATATCGGGTTTTATCCCCTCGCGCTCCATCTCCTCAACGAGAGATTTGGCGGTATTGAAATCGGGCGCTAACGCAACAAGTGTATTATACATATCCGCCGTCAGATGTGCGCCGGCGGCCTTTGCTTTGATAAAAAACGCATTGGCGGTCGGATAGTCCGTCAGGTTTGAAAGCAACCTACCCCAACCCTGAGTATCTTTCAGCGCCAAGCCTCGTCCGGATTCTTCTACCGCCGCTTCTTCACCGCCGGCATCACCGATAAGGCGACTCGCGACCGTCTGGGCGACATAGCCTGCCTCCTCCATCCTGCCAAGCGCGCTAAGCGTGTATATATAGAGCTCGGGTGCGCCGCTATCGACGCTGGAATCCAGGTCGAGTTGGCCCAGAACCCACCCTTGCCCCGCAGCTTCAGTATCTGAATCTGTATCTATGGCCGGCGCGGCGTCAAATCTTTCAATCTTGAATTCGCCCCCAACCAGGCCGCGTATCGAGTCATCAACGAGCACTCTGTTTGTGTGTGGGAACATCGCCAGATGGGCTGCTTTGCGAAGACTATCGCCGACCCATTCTCGCTTACCATCCGGCATTTCGATGCGACGATCGTGACCGGAGAAGAGACTGATACGCAGCGCCGGGAGCCGATTTTGCGCGATTCCAAAAGCCTGCGCTACCTCATCGTTAAAATTATTGGCTAGAATCACGCCTAGACAACTGAGCGCTGGTACGCTGTCAAACCTGTCGGTCATGAGCAGGAACCCGTTGCCGGTGAATTTTACAAAGATATCCGAGAGTTGAAGGTTGTAAATGTGGGGCTTGAGGTGCTCGGCGAGGATTACGTTGAGACGATCCTGTCTCGCCAGCGTTGCTTCACTGGTTTCTCTTTCGGGTGTTGCAGGCTCTGACATTTGGATGGAAAGGCAATACACGAGATGTTGTCGATTGTATGGTTCCATCTAGACTGCGGCCTCCCTTTCTGTGACGATAATTTGAATGATGCAATTTTTAGGCAAGGGCAAGAACAAATATTCGGTTTTTTTATTGCTTTGACCCAATATTAGCATAGCCATAGCGACCACTAAACAATATATTTGAGAATTTTTAACTTAAATGGATGTGCCTGGAAAAACCGTAGTTGGTACGGATTTGCTCATGCCTTACCCACCAGGCTTTTTGTCTATAAAAGGTTTAAATAACAACCACGCTGTCCGATAACTCCTAATATATACACTCAAGTATCATGAGAGCTTATCTAATTAACGTTGAATTCTTTGTACGAAGTGGAGAGAGCGTATGCAAACAACTATGGCGACCAGGTCGAGTAAAATGCCCACCTTAAATAGAACAGCCGCGCTTGTGTTTATCGCAGCCGCGTTGTTACTGGCCTCCGCGGTAATAGGATATGCGGGTGTCAACGAATGGGTGACGAATGGGCCTTCCGGCGCCATCGTCTACTCTCTTGGAATATCGCCCAATTACGCCACATCGAAGACTGTTTTTGCCGGCACGGATAACGGTATATACAAATCGACCAACGGTGGGACGAGCTGGACACAGAGCGGATTGACCGGCAACCACATGCAATCGCTCGCCGTGTCCCCCGGTTATGACAGCGACAGCACTGTCTTTTCGGGCACCAACAGTGCTGGTGTCTATAGGTCGACCAACAGTGGGACGAGCTGGACGCAAGTGGGACTCGCAAGCACAGGTGTCAGCGCTCTTGCTATATCAAATAACTATGTGACCGACCGGACGATCTTTGCCGGAACAAACAGCGGCATATATAAATCTATGGATGCCGGAGCGAGCTGGACCGCTATGAACACCGGGTTTGCGCACAGCTATATTAGCGCGATTCAAACATCCCCCAACTACGCGGCCGACAGCACCGTCTTTGCGGGCACAAGCGATGGCGGGGGCGTCTACAGGTCTACGAATGGCGGCACTAGCTGGACACAGATAAACACCGGTCTTGGCAACACGAACGTAAGCTCGCTGGGTTTGTCCCCGAACTACGCTGCCGACAGCACCGTCTTTGCCGGTACGAGCGCCGGTGGGGGCGTATTTAAGTCGACCGACGGCGGGACGAGCTGGGTGCAGAGCGGTCTCGTAAGCGTCAATATATTCTCGCTCGCCACATCACCCAACTACGCCGCCGACGGCTCTATCGTCGTCGGCACCTATGAGAACGGTGCATATATATCGACGAACGGCGGCACTAGCTGGACGCAGATAAACAACGGACTCACACAGACAAACATCCCCTCTATCAGGTTTTCCCCGGCGTATGGCTCGGACTATACGATATTTGCCGGCACATGGGGCGGCGGTGTCTATAGCTGCACGACATCCGACAGCCTTCCACCGGTAATCAATTCCGTCGACCCCGCAAATGGGGCAACCGCGATAGCCAGAGACAAGACCATAGCAATTACTTTAAATGAGAACGTGCAATCGGGCATCGCTTACAATTTAATAACCCTTAAAGATGCCGCCAACAACCAGGTTGCGATGACCAAGACTATTAGCGGGCGCGTGCTCACACTCGACCCGACCGCCGACCTCGCTTATGGCACAACCTATACAACGATAATTCCGGTGAGCGCGGTAAAGGACACCGCAAACAACTCGTTCGGTGCGCAGTACACCCTCAGCTTCACCACCGTGGCGGCGCCGGATACGACAGCGCCGACAGTAAGCTCCGCCGACCCTGCCAATAGCGCCACGAGCGTTACGAGAGACAAAACCGTTGTCATCACTTTTAATGAGAACATCCAAGCCGGCAGCGCCTATGCTAACATTACGTTCAAGACGGCTGCCGGCGTTTCAGTAGATACGACTAAGACAGTTTCAGGGGCGACGTTAAGCTTTGACCCGGCAAGCGACCTTGCCGGCAATACCGTCTACACGATTACGATTCCGGTGAGCGCGGTCAAAGATACGTCCAATAACAACCTGGCCGCGCAATATGCCTTGAGTTTT
>JAUXNY010000072.1 GCA_030682615.1 Candidatus Aquicultor sp.
ATCTGTTCCACCGCTTTTGTAAGTTTCGAACCAATACTGATTATAGCAAAGAAACCCGCGTACGCGTGATAAATGGATGGGACTTACCGCTATTGTTCGCGAATATGAAAGCGGCGCGCTTTAGAGGCGTACCGGCAGTGAGCCGCACTATTGGTTGTATGGTCAGGTGTTTATGCATATAATCGAAGAGCATATAGATATCCAGGCGCCGCTTTAAGCGGAGAATAGGGAAGCCGGTGAGAATCCGGCGCAGGGAGCTATGGAAAAAGACAACGGGTCGGTAATCTTGTTTTTAGGCGGGGCGCGTAGCGGCAAGAGCGCGCTTGCCGAGAATATCGCATCGGGGTTTGACAAGGTGGCATATATCGCCACAGCCGAGGGCATAGACGACGAGATGATCGAGCGTATCGAACAACACCGGAGCGTCCGACCCAGCAACTGGGCCACCTACGAGGTCGACGGGGGGCTATCCGAGACCTTCGAGAAGGCGGCCGACGGTGCCGACGTGGTAATTATCGACTGCATGACCGTATATATCGGGCGACGGATGCACAAGATAGCGAACGACCACGAGATTGTCGAGGAGATAGTCGAGGTCATAAAGGCGGCGAGCAGTTCGGGCAAGACGGTCCTTATCGTCTCGAACGAGGTGGGTATGGGTGTGGTGCCCGAGTATCCGGTGGGGCGGAGATACCGTGACCTGCTGGGGATTATCAACCAGCGCATTGCGGCGCTCTCGGATAAGGTGATTTTGACGATTGCCGGCATCCCGGTCGACATCAAAGCGCTCGGGATAGCGGGCGGCGAATACACAGGGCGAGCATGAACGCAAAGACGATAATGTTTCAGGGGACCTCCTCTGACGCGGGAAAAAGTCTGCTGGTAGCGGCACTATGTCGCATACTTGTTAATAAAGGCGTCAAAGTCGCGCCGTTCAAAAGCCAGAACATGGCTCTAAACTCATATCCCACCGTAGATGGCTACGAAATCGGGCGGGCGCAGGCGTTGCAGGCGATGGCGGCGCGAATCGAGCCATCCGTCCACATGAATCCCATCCTCCTAAAACCGACGGACAACCAGCGCGCTCAAGTCATAGTCCGGGGCAAAGTCTATAAAAACCTTTCGGCGCGTGAATATCATGAAGAAAAGGCGGGGCTCCTGGGGCTGGTCGAGGAATCCTTAGGGATATTGCGCGCGCAGAACGATGTCGTGGTAATCGAAGGCGCGGGCAGCCCGGCGGAGATAAACCTGAAAAAAGAGGACATCTCGAACATGAGAATAGCGAAGATGGCGGGCGCTCCGGTTATGCTGGTCGGAGATATCGACCGAGGCGGGGTTTTCGCCTCGCTCGTCGGCACCCTCGAATTACTCGACGAAGACGAACGCGAGCTGGTAAAGGGCCTGATAATCAATAAGTTTCGCGGCGACGTGACCTTGCTGACGCCGGGAATCGATTTCATAGAAGAAAGAACGGGAGTCAGGGTGCTCGGCACCGTCCCGTATATGCTCGACCTCAAGATAGACAGCGAGGATTCGCTCGCGCTCGATAAGCCCAATCGCGAATCCGCAAACGGGGCCGCCGTCGATATCGCGGTCATTCGACTGCCGCGCATCGCGAACTTTACCGACCTCGACACCTTCGAGCACGAGCCGGGCGTCAACCTGCGCTATGTCTTTCCGGGGGAGCCGATTGGCGAGACCGACCTCATCATCATACCGGGGTCGAAGAATACCGTCGAGGACATGGCGGCGCTCCACAAGACCGGCATGGTCGCCCGCATCCGGGAGAGCAGGCTCGCCGGGACACCGGTCATCGGCATTTGCGGCGGCTACCAGATGCTCGGCGAGTTCATCGAGGACGAGTTCGGAATCGAGAGCGACCGCAAGGCTATCGAGGGCATCGGGCTCTTGAGTTGCGGCACCAGGATGTCGCGCGAGAAGGTCACCGTGCAGGTCGAAGCCGAGGTTAGCGCGGGCGGCAAGATGCTTAACGGCGCGACAGGTGGTAAAATAACAGGTTATGAGATACATATGGGCGTCACGGAGAGGCTCAACGGAGCCGCCGACGCCTTCAGGATAGTAAAAAGGGGCGCGGGAGCTGAAGATATCAGCGACGGTTGCGTCTCGGATGACGGGCTGGTCATCGGCACATACATACACGGCCTCTTCGATAACGGGCTCTTCAGGAAGTCAGTGCTCGACTACTTGAAAGAGCGCAAGGGGCTGGCGAAGGATAGCTTGGGCATCGATTACCGGGTCTACCGGGATAAAGAGCTTGATAGGCTGGCCAGCGTCGTCGAGTCGAGCCTCGATATGGATTATATCTTTAGTTTGATAGGAGTTTAATATGTTGTGGGTTCAAGTGGCCATTGCTTACGTGGTCGACCTTGCCATCGGCGACCCGAGGATGATACCTCACCCGGTCGTCCTGATAGGCCGCTTTATCGCTTACCTCGAAGGCCTAATACTGGCCCGCGAGTTGAGTGCGGCGGCGAAACGGGTTGCGGGCGCGCTGGTTGTCGCCGTGGTCGTAGCGCTAAGCGCCGGCATAACCTGGGGAATCGTATATTTTACGTACGAGGTCGACTTCACACTAGGGTTTATCGTATCGATATGGCTGATATCGACGACCATTGCGACGCGCGGTCTTCTCGATAGCGCGAAAGACGTGGTACGGGCGCTCGACGGTAGTGATTTGCGCGAGGCGAAGCTGAAGGTCTCCGAGATTGTCGGGCGCGATACTAAGACGATGAAGCGCAAGGATGTGGTGCGCGCGACGATAGAGTCGGTCTCCGAAAACGCGGTCGACGGCGTCATAGCGCCGCTCATCTTCGCCATGATAGGCGGAGCACCGCTGGCGATGGCGTATAAAGCGGTCAACACGCTCGATTCGATGCTCGGGTATAAGAACGAGCGGTACAAGGATTTCGGATGGGCCGCCGCGCGCCTCGATGATGTGGTCAACTACATCCCGGCTCGCGTAGCGGTCTTGATATTGTCGATTTCGGCGCTGTTGATACGCCGGGACGGACTAAAAGCTCTGACGGTAGCGGTGCGGGATGGGCGCAAACACGCCAGCGTAAACAGCGGCTACCCCGAGGCGGCGGTCGCGGGCGCGATGGGCGTGCGCCTTGGCGGGACGAACCGTTATGATGGTGTCGCGAGACAGAGCGGTTTCTTGGGTGATGCCAAAGGTGCGCTCACGCAGAAGAACATCAACGAGGTCGCCTGGCTCGTCTTTGTAGCATCGGCGATAACGGTGCTGATTGGGCGGGCGGTATATTTTTTCATTGGTGCGGATTTTGGCCAGCTTGTTAAGTTGTTTAGCTGATAAATTGTTGAGCTGGTGCGGGGGCTGATTGTCAGGGCTAAAACCCTGAGCTACGAGTACGAGGACGATAGAGACAGATTATTTAATTGGTTGTTAACCGTGAATTAGAAGCGAGACATCGATGGACCAAAAGAAAGAACTCGGTTTAATCCATATATATACCGGTGACGGGAAGGGCAAGACGACGGCTTCTGTCGGGCTTGCGGTGCGCGCTCTCGGGAGCGGTTTTCGCGTCTGTATCATCCAGTTTATGAAGGGCGAGAGCGACGAGTCGGGGGAGATAACGACGATTAAGGGCTTCGATTCGGTCTCGGTTTCGCGCTTCGGAGGGAACTTGCTCCAAAAGGATCACCCGCCGGTCGAGACTTTAAAGGCGGATATCGCGGCTGGCTTGCAAGAAGCCAGGGACGCGGTTGCGGGAGGGTCTTGCGAGCTGCTCATTTTAGATGAGATAAATGTCGCGGTCTCCACGGGTCTTGCCGACTTAGGAGAGGTGCTAGGGCTGGCACAGCTCTGCAAGGGCAAGATAGAGCTGGTGATGACGGGGCGCAACGCTCCCCGCGACTTGATGGATATCGCCGATTACGTTACCGAGTTTAAGATGTTAAAACATCCCTTCGAAAAAGGGATTTCCGCTCGCTGGGGGATAGAATATTAAATGGCTATAAAAGTGATGGTGCCGGGGAGCTGCGGCGAGCTGGTCCAGGGGACGATTGGCGGCGTCGATTTTCACGTCACATGCCCGATAGACAGGTTTTCGGTGGCGACGGCGAAAGTTGAGCGCCCTGGCCGGATTATTGTCGCGGATGGGCTGGATAAGACAGCCGAGGCGGTTCGTCTGACGATTGAGCGGAGCGGTATCCCTGCCGGGATGAGCATCGATATCGATAGCGCGCTGCCGCACAGCAAGGGCATGGCGTCGAGCACCGCCGATATCGCGGCGGCCGTGACGGCAACTCGTCTCGCCCTCGGTCAAGCGGCCTCCACCGAGGAGCTTGCGCAGATAGCGCTCTCAATCGAGCCCACCGACGGAATCTTCTTCGATGGCATCGTCATTTATGACCACCGGAAGGGCTTAAGGCTTGAGCAGATAGGCGCCGCGCCTCCGCTCGACATACTCGTTTTAGAGCCGCCCGAAGAGGTGGACACGGTCGTTTTTAATAAGAACAAACTCTCGTCGGAATCGGTCGATGAGCTTCTAATAGTCGAGGCATTGGATATGGCGGTTACAGCCATAAAATCGTGGGATATTCGGCTTCTGGGCGAGGCGGCCTCTATGAGCGCGCTCCTCAATCAGAAGCTGCTGATGAAGCCGGTTTTGCCCGACGTAATAGACGTTTGCAGGCGAAAGGGCGGCGTCGGCGTCAATGTGGCGCACAGCGGGAGTGTAATGGGGATGCTGGCGGAGGCGGGCTACGGGCAGCGGTTATTCGAGCGGGTCTCGCATTTAATACCGCGCGCATGGAACGCTTATCTGGTAAGGCTTATCGATGGCGGCGTGCGCTATGCCGATGACCGGGCCTTGATTGTGACCGCGTAGGATAGTCAGGGGCGCGGCTTTCGACAGCCGCGATAACGGGGAGCGACGAGACGGATAGATTAAGCGAACACGGGGGCAACGTACGACGGTTGGCGGAGCGGCTGGGAATCGATGGCGGCGAGTTGGTCGATTTTAGCTCTAACATCAATCCCTACGGGCCGCCCGAGAGTGTCATAGCCGCCGTAAGGCGCGCGGTCGAGGCCATTAGCGAGTACCCCGAGCAACAGGCGGAGAGCTTCGTTGCGGCGGCGGCCGATGCCCTGCGGGTAGACCCAGCAAACATTGTAGCGAGCAACGGGAGCATCGAGCTGATATATCTCATCCCGCAGGCGTGGGATGTGAAGCGAGCTCTGCTGCTGGTGCCGAGTTTTACCGAATACGAGCTTGCGCTTAAGAAAACGGGCGCCGGGATAGTCTACGAGAAAGCTCTCGATGCCGCGACCGCGCTGGAGCGGCTTGAAGATGCGTCGCGCGAAGCGGATATGGCGATCATCGGTAACCCCAACAACCCTTGCGGGTATGCGATAGGAAGAAGCGATTTACTCGAGCTCATCGACGACCGGCCGAGCTGTCTCTGGGTAATCGACGAGGCGTTTGTCGATTTTGTCGAGGCGCGGGAGCAGGCTTCGCTCGCAAATGATGCTGTAGCGCGCGAGAATGTGGTGGTCTTGAGGTCGCTGACGAAGATGTACGGCATTGCGGGCTTAAGGCTTGGCTATATGATAGCGTCATCCGGCTTGGCGCGGAAGGTGCGTGCCGACAAGCATCCCTGGAGCGTCAACAACATCGCCCTCGAAGCCGGTATCGCCGCGCTTGGGGCGGGTGATTTCGCAGCGTCGAGCGCAGCGTCGCTGGCAGCGGAAGCACGGCGGCTGTATCTAGAAATCTCGGGTATCGCCGGACTCAAGGCTTATGAGTCGTCGGCCAATTATATGCTGGTCGAAATCGAAGACAGGACATGGTCGATGACCTCGGCCAAGTTGCAGGTAGAGATGTTGCGACGCGGGATAGCGATACGAGACTGCGGCTCATACACGGGTTTAGATGAGCGCTATTTCAGGGTCGCGGTCAAACGCCCCCAAGATAACGACAGGTTGGTTGCGGCGCTGAGGGATGCGCTTGCTGTGGCTAAGCCACTAAGGGCTGATTGAGTAGTAGCAAGCGGAATGTTGTTTAATAGCAGGGCGAAGAACTCTGAACAACGAGAGTAATAATATCATGGGAATGAAAGCATTTTCGAGAATAGTCATAGCGGGGACATCGAGCGGGGTTGGGAAGACGACCCTGGCGCTCGCGATTATGGCGGCGCTGACCAGGCGCGGCTTGGGCGTGCAGGGTTTCAAGGTCGGCCCGGACTTCATCGACCCCGGCTACTACGAGATGGTCACCGGTCGGCCCGGGCGCAATCTCGATATCTGGATGACTGGCAGGGAGACCGTGCGAGACTGCTTTGAGAAGGCGGCGATCCAGGCGGACATATCGATAGTCGAAGGTGTGATGGGTTTTTACGACGGCAAGGACGGGCTGGTCGAAGGGAGTACCGCCGATGTCGCCAAGACGATACAGGCACCGGTGTTGCTGGCGATTGACTGCGCCAAGATGGGCGGCAGCGCGGGCGCTATGGCGCTCGGTTTTCGCGTCTACGATGAAGCCGCAGGTATACAGGGGTTTCTTCTGAATAATGTCGGCAGTGACCGCCATGAAAAAATGGTCAAAAGCGCGGTGGAGGCTGCTACCGGGTTGCCGGTCGTCGGCGTCATCCGGCGAAACGCGGGCGTCAAGCTCCCAGAGCGGCACCTCGGGCTGATAACGCAGGTCGAGATGGGTCCCCCTGACGACTACATAGACGCCCTGGTCGAGCTGGCGGAGAGCTACATAGATTTGAAGTTGCTGTTAGAGATAGCCGGGTCCGCACCCTATCCGGTAGCTACGGCAAAGCCAAACTCGATGGCAAAAACCACGGACAACATGAGAGCCGACGTGAGGATAGGCGTAGCCTTAGATAAAGCGTTCAGTTTCTATTACCACGACAACTTCGACATGCTGCGCGAGGCCGGGGCCGAGCTGGTCTTTTTCAGCCCGCTAGAGGATAAGCGCTTACCGGAAGGCGTCGACGGTCTCTATCTCGGAGGCGGATATCCCGAGGTCCATGCCGCTGAACTCGCGGCGAATCTTTCTATGGCAGCCGACATCAAGCAGGCGGTCGAGGACGGTATGGCGGTCTATGCGGAGTGCGGCGGCCTGATTTATCTCGCGGATGAGGTAATCGATTTTGACGGGAACCGCTACCACATGAGCGGCGCGCTCCCCGTATCCTGCAAGATGAAAAGCCGCGCGACACTCGGCTATCGCGAGGTCATAGCGGCAGCGGATTCCATAATCGCCGAAAAAGGCTCCCTCTTGCGGGGCCACGAGTTTCACTACTCGGAGATTACAGAATGCGCAAAGGTCTTGGAGCATGCGTACGAAGTCGGCGGCACAGAGCACGAAGGTTTCGTATATAATAATACATTAGCATCCTATATACATCTTCATTTCGCGGGATACCCGCGGGTCGTCGAGCGTTTTCTGGCGTCATGCCGGGCAAGCTCGAGACGTATAGGCAGTATTTAGAGCGATTTTACTTGAATGTTTACTTGAGTGTTACTCGCAATTTGGGAGCATGGGATAGAGTTCTGACAAGTTTAGTAGGGGTGATTGAATGAGCACTGGCTTTATCGTGCTGGGGCACGGGAGCAAGGTCGAGGAGACCAGGGAAATTCTCGAAGGAATAGCGGCAACACTCAGGAGCAGGCTGCAATCGGAGTTCGTGCGGTATGCGGCGCTCCAATTTAACGAGCCCGACCTGCCGGAAGTAATAGAAGCGATGGCGGGTGAAGGCGTGACCGAGTTAATCATCATGCCGCTCTTTATGGTCGACGGCAACCACATAAGACAGGATATTCCCGAGATTATAAGGGATGAGGAAGCGAAATATCCTTCGCTCAAGATAAAGGTAGCCACCCATATCGGGCCGGATGTAAGAATCGCTGATATCTTGATAGAGCGCGCCAATGAGCTGCTGGCAAGCGGTGTGGACGGCGCCGGCGGGAACGGCATGAAAATAGGCGACCCCGCAAAAATCGAGCAGGAGAGCTTTCGTATAATCGAGGCCGTGGCGGACTTAAACGGCTTTTCGGATATGGAGAAGTCGGTCGTAAAACGCATGATACACGCGAGCGGCGACCTTTCGCTCTCGGGTGTCGTGGCGATGTCGGACGGTGCCGTCAAGGCCGGGGTCGATGCGCTGAGAAGCTGCTGTCCGATAATAACGGATGTTCGCATGGTCGCGGTAGGCATCAGCGACCGCCGGACCTGCATACACGACAACAACGTGCTTTGCAGGATAGACGACAAGGTTGTCGAGGATGATGCACGGCGTGCCGGGATGACCAGAAGCGCCATGGCAATGCGCTCGCTCTCGAACCACGCGGACGGCGCGGTCATCGCTATCGGAAACGCGCCAACGGCCCTCTTCGAGCTGCTCGATATCGCAAAAGAAGGCGTAGTGAGGCCGGCGCTAGTCGTCGGCACGCCGGTTGGATTCGTAGGGGCCGCCGAGTCGAAAGAGGCTTTGATGCGGGCCGGACTTAACTATATTACCGTGCGGGGAACGCGGGGCGGAAGTGCGTTAGCTGCTTCCGCGATCAACGCTTTATTGATGATTGCGTGCAATGAGGACAGTAAGTAGAGTCAGTGTCATAAACAAGAGGTTGAAAAAGGGCTATACGACGGGCACATGCGCGGCGGCGGCTTCGGCTGCGGCCGCAAAGATGCTCTTTGGCGGCGAGGATGTCTGGCGCATCGAAGTCGAGTTGCCCGGAGGCAGCCGCGTCGAGTTCGATGTCGTCGATATCGAGAAGACCGTCGAGAGCGTCGGCTGCTGCATCGTCAAAGATGCCGGCGACGACCCGGATGTCACCCATGGGATGAAGATTTGCGCGCGGGTCGCTCGCGCACAAGCCGGGATAACGATTACCGGCGGCGAAGGCATCGGAACGGCGACCAAGCCCGGCCTCGCGGTCGGGGTCGGCGAGCCGGCGATAAACCGGGTCCCCAGAGCGATGATAACCGACAACGTGTCGCAGAACATCCCGGATGGAACCGGTGTCGAGGTAACGATTTTTGCGCCCGAAGGAACCGAAAGAGCCAAGAAAACCTTTAACGCGCGGCTCGGGATAATCGGCGGCATATCGATTTTAGGCACGACGGGGATCGTGCGGCCGATGTCGCTCGATAGCCTTAAGGCTTCGCTCATCCCGCAAGTCGATATCGCACTCGCGCTCGGGTACAAGACGATAGCGCTGGTACCTGGGAACATGGGCGCCAAAGCGGCGGAGTCGAGGCTGAAGTTCCCGCCCGACGCGATAGTGCAGATGAGCAATTTCGTCGGCTATATGCTCGATTATTGCGTCAAAGCGGGCGTCGAAAAAGTAGTTCTGCTCGGGCACATCGGCAAGCTGGTCAAGGTCGCGGCGGGCCATTTCGATACGCATAGCGGAAAGACCGACGACCCGGTCGAGCTAATGAAAAAACTAATCCGGAACGAGACGAAAGATATCGCGCCGATGACCTATATGATAAAGGTGAACACTGCCGAAGACGCGGCGTTGGGCCTTGCGAAGTTGGGATACAGCCGTATGCTCGATAAAATTGCCGAGGCGGCCAGCGCGCAGGCGCGTGATTATGTCGACGGCAACCTGGAGATTGGAACGGCGATAACGGTGCTATCGGGCGAGATTGTCGCATCCGACAGCGCGTCGCGCAAGATAGTAAAGGATGCGGCATGGTAACGGTAGTCGGTATAGGTCCGGGGCATCCAGACTATATAACGCCCGCCGCCGTCAAAAGAATCAGCGCGGCCGAGGTCGTGGTCGGGGCTAGACGGGTGCTCGACGCCATCGACGTCGCGCAAAAGGAAGTTATCGAGGTCACAGCCGATATTTCGGCGGCTTTGGTGGCGATAGACGAGAACAAAGAGCGCAACACCGTTGTCGCGGTCAGTGGAGACCCGGGCTTTTACAGCATACTCAAGACCATTCGCAACCGGCTCCCCGAAATCGCGCTCGATGCGATTCCGGGCGTAAGCTCGATGCAAATGCTCTTCGGGCGAATCGGCGAGGAGTGGCAGGGCGTGGCGCTCGCCTCGGTTCATGGGCGCTCTCTGGAAGAGCTCGATAACGTGATAAAAAGGCACAAGCGCTCCTGCGTCTTGACGGATAACGTCCACAGCGGGCCGGCGATTGCGCGCTATCTTGCAGATAAGGGAATAACCGGCCGGGTGGTAGCCGGGACCAATCTCTCGTATGATGATGAGAGGATAGTCGATATCACGCTTGCGGAATTGGCAAAACTGGAAGGATTCGAGTCAAGCGTGCTATATATAGAGATAGACAGTTAAATCGTTGGGACGGCAAGCGCCTGCATGGGCAGGCAGCCGTAGATAAATCGGAACGGATAGGGTGATTAGATTGGCTGACCG
>JAUXNY010000036.1 GCA_030682615.1 Candidatus Aquicultor sp.
AACCCGACCATCTCCTCGACCTCCTCGCGCGCGTGCGCCATCACCGGCAATGCGCCGAGGCACAGCGTCATATTCGCCGTCTCGTTCATCACGACGAAATTCGTGATATGATGCACCAGCGGCTTTTGCTCCCTTATTTTGCCCAAGTCGTCCGCGATTTCTTTTACGAATGTCTCCATCATCTTCCTCCTATTTTTAAAACCTCGTATTGTTAGAAACACGACAAAATAGAAGCCGCACCAACAGGGGTACGGCTTCAAGCCTATCATGCTATCCCTTCGCTGGCATTATCCAGAAACGACCTTGCCTCAACGTTTGGCCGTTTTTCAGGTTCAAACGGTCGTGAAGTCTTCCTTCACCTCTCAGCCGCCGATAAGCAGCTCCCGCCTCATATTATGCAATTATGTAACAAGTATCATAACTAAAAGCGCGCGGACGAGCAATACTTTCCCACACGCGACGCTCGACTAGGCCTACGGTGACGCGGGCGATAGGTTCTCGGACGGAGCCTCCCCGCCATAGAGGCGCAGATACTGCCCAAAGATACCCGCATTGACCAGCATCGCATAGAAGAGCGTAAACGCCGCACCTATCAACAGGCCTATCAGGCCAACCATCGCTAGGAGCGATGCCACGAACGCGAGCAAGACCGAGACGACATAGTCACTCGGGTTTGCTTTGGCAAGCTCTATCATCTCGTTAAACTTGAACGCGTCGCCAATCTCCTCGTTTCGGGAAAACTGCATCGCTACGAGTGGGATGACAAAGTAATATAGAATATTGAAAATGCTGCCCAGCGCGAAACTTATGTTCCGGACGATTCCGACTATGATAGCCACAGCCAGCCCATAGGCCAGTCCCACTATCAACATCTTGACGCCGGTCGTAAAGAAGCCGCTCCAATCATCCCACTCCGGCAGAACCGGATCCACGCCTCTGGCCACGTTTTGCAGAACGCGCACATAATATCCCATAAGCGGGATAATCGGAACGAGCAGGAACGAGAAGAGCAACAATAGGCCTCCGATGAGAACTTTCTTCAACCAGTTCGGGTCTTGTAAGACGTAAGAAAATGCCTGCGAATAATTCATGAAATACTCCTTTCTTGTTAGGGTCGCGTCTTTCGCTTGAATCGTGCTTCGATGATGCTTTAAATAGGGAGCGTCGATACTGAGGGCAAACCTTCGACTATTAAGCGACACCCCCCCTTATATGCCCTAAATTATGGATGTTTACACCCGTTGCAACCAAGCATAACTATATCTCGTCAAAATATCGTTAAATCAACGAGCTATCGCTATGAGGTTTCCTCTTTAGAATGAATTAGCGATTGCTTGCGATATTCCTGCCTGGAGCGGGTCAAATATTACATCTTATATATAATTTAAGCGATTGCTCTCCAAGTCGTCGTAATTTCAAGGGATAATGGGGATAAGAACAGTAGTCGAAATGGAGCGTATTATGACTCAAACATTTTCCGGTCGAAAAGCGATGGGCGCAATAGGAAGCCCCGTCTTTCTCGTTACATCCGCGCACGAGGGAGAGCGCGGCATAATGACCGCTAATATGGTTGCGGGCATATCTTTAAAGCCGCCGCTCGTGAGCGTGTCGCTCAGTAATCACTCCCAGACCAGCAAACTCGCCGGCGCCGGCGGCGAGTTTGCTCTAAATATCATTCCCGCAAGCTTGATGGAGTTGGCCAAGAAGGTAGGCCGGAGCAGCGGGAACAAGCTGGACAAGTTCGAGGAGTTTGCAATCGAGACTATCCCGGGAGAAGTCACGTCTTGCCCACTGGTCAAGGATGCGGTGACCGCGCTCGAATGCAAAATTGAGAGCGCGACCGATATCGGATTGCACACGCTATATGTCGCGCGGGTCACGGCCTATCACGACCTCAACCCCGGAACTCCGCTCTATCTCTTTCACGGGCGATATTTCGCCATCGGCGAGGAATTGGGCACGTTTCTTTAAATCCTTGACGCCGGCACTTTAGCTGACAGCAAGCGCGGGCACCGGATATCTCCCAGCTTAACACCAAACCCGAATAATCGATGCTCGCTCCCTACAGCAGAGTATTACTGACTTGCTTTATACTGGTTCTTCGCGTTCAGGAACTCGTCGTAGGTCTTCGTAAAGACATGCCTTCCCGAGTTGTCCGACGCAAGAACGTAATACAGGTATGGGTCGCCGGTGGAATTGAGAGCCGCCTCAATCGATGCGGCGCTCGGATTACAGATAGGACCGGGCGGCAGACCTTTGTTCTGATAAGTGTTGTAGGGAGAGTCTATCTTTAGATCGTCCAGCGTGAGCCGGTCTTTCCAAACCGGCAGCGCATACTGGACCGTCGCATCGATTTGAAGCGGCATCCCCTGCGCGATGCGGTTATATATTACCGACGCTACGAGCGCCCGCTCATCGTCGACCCTCGTCTCGCGCTCTATCATCGATGCGATGACCAGAATCTCGTATCGCGTCCTGCCGTATACCTGCGCATTGTCCCAGTTGAGACTAGACGTCTTCTCTTCGAACCGTCCCAGCTGCATGTTGATAAGCTCTTGCGCCGTAATGTCTTCCTGGATGCTGAAGGTATCGGGGTAAAGATAGCCTTCCAGGCTGTTTGTAGGAGCCCCGCTCATTCTCAAGAACTCATACTCCACGAGGATGAGCCGCTCATGCACGGCCGAGAGGTACTCTTCTTTTATCATCTTGGTGCGCGCCGCTACGCGCTCGGCAATCTGAGTGGCCGTCCAACCTTCGGGGATGGTCAACTTTACATACCTTATCGACGGGCCCTTTACGAGCCGGCCCATTACGACCTCGTTGTCCATGCCCGTCTTAAACTCGTATTTGCCGGGTTTGAAATCGCTGCCGACGCCCCGCTGCCTCACCAAAAGCCTGAAGACGAGCGCGTTCGTGACGACTTTCTTATCCTCTAGAAGGTCGGCTATCGCGGTCGCCGTCATACCTTCTTGTATCTCGACGTCGACTGCTTTTTGCTCCGCATTCGTGCTTTTATTTCCCGCGTTCAACGAATACGTTGCCGCAAACGCGACGACTGCTATCACGACTATTAGCGATATTGTTGCTATGATTTTCTTACCTATTCCTGCTCTTGCTGCGTGTTTTCCTGTTCCCAGTTTCTTTGAGCCCCCGTTTCTCTTGAGTCTAAGTATGCCTGAAGTATGAGTGTGGCCGCGACCTTGTCTACAACTTCTTTTCTCTTCTTTCTGCTCACATTAGCTTCAGCCAGTGCCCGTGACGCCGAAAGCGTCGTCATCCGCTCGTCCCAGGTGCGCACCGGCACCCCCACTAACTCCTTGAGCTGCTCTACAAAGACCAGGGTCGCCTCGGCCTGTGGCCCGACCTCTCCCCTCAAGGAAAGCGGCAGGCCTATTACCACCTCGCCGACGCCATGCTTCTCGCACAGCTCCCGGATGTACGCTAGATGGGCGTCATCCGCCCCCCTCACAACAGTCTCTAGCGGCAACGCCGTTCGCCCCGTAGGGTCGGACATCGCCAGCCCAATTCGCCGTTCTCCGAAATCTATGCCCAAGACGCGCATTATTTCGACAACATTCCCTCTATCTCTTTAAGGCCTTCCGCAAGCGCCTTCTCGATGCCTTCCGGGTTCTTGCCGCCGGCTTGAGCGAGGTCCGGCCTTCCGCCGCCCCCTCCGCCCACCAGCGGCGCTACTGTCTTTATCAGATTGCCGGCGCTAAAGCCGCCCTTGACCTTGTCGGGCGTCGCCGCCGCGAGCAACAGTGCTTTGCCGTCAGCGGCGCTGGCAAGAAGCAGCACCGACGAACCGGCCTTTTCGCGAACCAGGTCGGCGTACATACGAAGGCTATCCATATCCGCTGCCTCGACCTTTTCGACAATGACCTTCGTATCCGCGACCAGTCTGGCCCGCGAGATTATCTCACTTATCTGCTCACCGGCCGAGCGCCTCGAAGCCGACTCCAACTGCAGGGCTTGCTCTCTAATCGTCTTGACAAGCATGCCGACCTTTTCCACCACGTTGCCGGTGTCGGTCTTGAGGATGCTCGCGACCTCATAGAGCTCGTTCTCTTCATTGTATAGGTAGCGTAGGGCCGCGCCATTGGTTACCGCCTCGATACGACGCGTGTTGGCGCCGATGCTTCCCTCGCTCGTTATCTTGAACAATCCTATCTCGCTCGTGTTGCCGACGTGGGTCCCGCCGCAAAGCTCGCGGCTGAAATTACCGACCTCCAGCAAGCGGACAAAATCGCCGTATTTCTCGTCGAAGAGCGCCGTTGCGCCGCTCTCGCGCGCGAACTCGAACGATGTGACAAACGCCCGCACCGGGTGATTCTCAAAAATCTTGGCGTTTACCAGTTCCTCTACTTTGCGCAGCTGCTCCCTGGTAATCGCGGAGAAATGCGTCAGGTCGAAGCGGAGCCGCTCCGGCTCGACGAGTGAACCCGCTTGCTTGACGTGCTCCCCGAGTACGAGCCGGAGCGCCCATTGGAGCAGGTGCGTCGCGGTATGGTTTCTCTTTATCGATAGGCGCCGCTCGAGTCCGACCTCGATCCGGACCGCCTCGTCTATACTTATCGTTCCCCTGGTCACTTTCCCTACGTGGACGACGACACCCTCTACGGGTTCCCGCGCATCGGTAATCGTTACCTCAGCCGTGCTGGTGCCTATAAATCCCTTGTCGCCGACCTGGCCGCCTTTCTCGGCATAGAACGGCGTTCGGTCAAGGACTATCTCTACTTCGTCACCTTCGGACGCCTCGGTGGCGACCACGTTATGCTTGATTATCGCCTTTATCGCAGCCTGTGCCTCGTCGACCTCGTAACCGAGAAACTCGGTCTTGCCGAACTCCTCTTTGACCTCTTCATAGACTTCGCGGTCGACTGCCTCTTTTTCTCCCGCCCAGGAAGCCCTGGCACGCTCTCGCTGCTCTTTCATCAACTGGACAAAGGTCTCCTTGTCGACCGATATGTCGTGCTCTTCCGCTATCTCCACCGTCAATTCGAGCGGGAAACCGAAAGTATCGTATAGCCGGAAAACAAAATCCCCGCTAAGCGTATCGCGTTTCTCTTGTTGCGCCAGCTCAATAGCTTGTTCGAGCATGTTTAGCCCCTGCTTCAGCGTCTCCATAAACCGAACTTCTTCATGGCCGGCGATGCGGCGTATGAAAGCGGCGTTATCCGCCAGCTCGGGATAGGCGTTCTTCATCGTCTCCACCACGGTATCGACTACCTGCTCGATAAAGGGAGTCTCCAGCCCGAGCAGGCGCGCATGTAAGATAGCCCTCCTCAGAAGCCTCCTTAAGACATAACCGCGCCCCTCGTTCGACGGCAACACCCCGTCGTTTACCATAAAGGTCAACGCCCTGCTGTGGTCGACGATTACCTTGAGCGAGATGTCCGTTTGCGGCGATGCCCCGTATGTAGTGCCGGTCAGCTTGACGACCTTGTCGACAATCGCTTTGAGCGTATCGGTCTCAAAATTGGTCCGCGTATTTTGGAGGACTCGCGCGATGCGCTCGAGCCCGGCGCCGGTATCGATATTCTTCTTCGGAAGCGGATGGAGGTTCCCCTCATCATCCCGGTTATACTCCATGAAGACGAGATTCCATATCTCCAGGTAACGGTCGCAGTCGCAACCGACGGTACAACACCCGTCCGCGCATCCGCAATCCGGCCCGAGGTCATACATAATCTCGGAACAAGGCCCGCACGGGCCGGTTGCCCCGGCCGACCAGAAATTGTCCTCATCGCCCATCCTGAAAATACGGTCCTCGGCGAGGCCCATGTCGTCGCGCCATATCGCGAAAGCCTCGTCGTCGTCCTGGTAGACTGTGACGTACAAGTTCTCCACCGGGAGCTTCAATTGCTCGGTGACAAATTCCCATCCCCAGCTTATAGCTTCCTTCTTGAAATAATCGCCAAACGAGAAGTTGCCGAGCATCTCAAAGAAGGTCAGGTGGCGCGCCGTTTTACCGACGTTTTCGATATCCGTCGTGCGCAGACATTTCTGAACCGTTGCGGCCCGAGTATAGTCGACCTTCTTCTCGCCGAGAAAGACCGGCTTGAACTGAACCATCCCCGCCGCCGTAAGCAGCAGGGTGGGGTCATCGGGGACCAACGACGAACTCGGCAAGACCTTGTGTCCCTTGCTCTCAAAAAACGCTAAGAACTTCTTTCTTATTTCGTCTGACTTCATAACTATTATCACCCTTCAAAGGCAACGCATCGATCGCGGGATTTTTTCTCCCTATCATTATAGGCTATTTAGCGCCGATTTTGCCAAACTTATGTCTTAGAATCTACCGGACATACGCCAAAGTCCTCGACGTCCGGCCCGTTTTTGCGTTCCCGGAAATGGAGGTAGAGCGCTTTGCCGACAGCGGCAATCGGTATGGTCACCAGCATCCCGATGAACCCGAAGAGCGTGCCGCCGGCCAAAATCGCGAAAATTACGACCACCGGATGGAGGTTTACCTGCCGGCTCATTATCCTGGGAGATATGACGATGCTGTCGAACTGCTGCACGGCGATGAGCACGAGCACTGTGATAAGCGCTAGCTGCCATGAGGTTCCCAGGGCGATGAGTACCGCCGGGGCACCCCCCAAAATCGGGCCTAAATACGGGATAATATTGAAGAAACCGATGATGAACCCGAGCAATATCGCATAATCCACGCCGATTAGCCATAGACCGACACCGGACAAGACACCGACGGTAAACGCGACCATGGCCTGTCCTTTGAGAAAACCGCCGACGATACAATCGATTTTTCTAATTATCTGCATCCCTTCGACGCGGTGCCTCTCGGGCATCATCTCGCTTATGGTCGTGCGCAACGCGCTGAAGTCTTTGAGAACATAAAACGCGATTATCGGAGCGAGAATAAGGTTGAGCACGCCGCCGAAGAGGCTGACGGTAAACGTCGGCACATATAGCGCCGCACGCTGCGCGAACGATGTTATAGAGTTCTGTATGCCGACGATGAAGCGAGTCACACCCGAACCCTTCAGGTAGTGATGGCTGGCGATAAAATCGTTTATATACAGGCCGACGTTGGCTATATACTCGGGGATTTTCGAGATAAGGCTATTGCTCTCCCTATAGAGAATCGGTCCGACATACATGCTCGAAAGCGTGAGCGCAACGACGATTCCCAGATATGTGAGAAGAAGGGCGAGGATTCGCGGCACACCTTTATCGTCGAAGTAGTTGACGACCGGGCGCAAGATATAGACGATTGCCATAGCGTATAGAAACGGCATTATAACCGCGCGCAGACTGCTCAATACGTAGAGCGCGACCCCTATCATGACTATCACACCGACGCATGTCCACGCAACTATTCCAACGCTTTTAACGCGCTCAAGCCCGTTTTCGGTTTTCAACTACGCCTCCCGGTCACGCAGCATTTTCTCCCTTAAGACCTCAAGCGTACGCCTGAGAAGCCTAGAAACATGCATCTGTGATATACCGAGCTGCTGCGCTATCTCCGTCTGTGTCAGGCCGCGAAAGAAACGCAGGTACAGTATCCTTTGCTCCTGCTTGCTCAATTCCTTGAGCGCGTCAGCCAGGCACGTTCTATCCTCGATGCCGATGAGTTCCTTATCGTCTTCACCAATATACTCTAAAAGCGAGAAACTATCATCAGTATCAGAGGACAAATCCCGGTCTAGCGAGACAAAACTATAGACCTCGCTGGTTTCCATCGCTTCGATTACCTGCTCCGAGGTGACGTTGAGGTGCGCCGCGATCTCGGCAACCGTCGGCGACCTCCTCAAATCTTGGGTCAACGCGTTTACGGCATGTGTAACCAGGAGGTTTAGCTCTTGGAGGCGGCGAGGCACCTTGACCGCCCATCCCTTATCTCTAAAGTAGCGCTTAATCTCGCCTACGATAGTCGGTGTCGCATACGTCGTAAACTCGACCGCGCGTTCGATATCGAACCTGTCAATCGCCTTTATCAAGCCGATAGTCCCGACCTGTGTCAAATCCTCTACCGGCTCACCCCGGTTCTTGAAACGCCTTGCGAGATACTCGACGAGGTTTATATACATCGACACGAGCTCATCCCTGATCTCGGGCGATTTACTATTTCCATACTCGATGAACAGCTCTAACGTATGTGCTTTATCCCAGGCTAAAGCCTTACTATTTTTACGTGTTTTTCTCTCTTGCGGGCTGGCCAAAACTACCGCGCCTCCTCAATAAAATAAACATATGCGTTGCCTAGGCCAAGCCTTAGCCCTACGTATAGGGCGTCTTGCATCGCTTCGCACCCTTCACCTAAACTACGTGCTTAACCATGAGCAAATTTCTCGACCCCTCGTCTACACGCGTCCACTCGACTTTGTCCATGACAGAGTTGAGAATCGAAAATCCGAATTTCTGCAACAACTCATCCTCGAGAGATTCGGCACTTCCCAGACCGGGTACAAGTATCTCCAAGCGGTCCGGGTGGATAATAAATGCGACGTTGAAGACCTCTTGTACAGGGTCGTCCAACGCAATAACGTACGCTTCATCGATAGCCATCTTAAGGTCCTCCAGCGAATCGACCGTGAAATCCATGCGGCTTGCGATTCCGGCTACAGCCAACCGGATGAGCCGCGCGTATTCCCGGCGCGCCGGAACATTCATCTCTACCCTGTCGATAATCGTCATCTTCGCTTATCACCTCAAATAATAGAATGCGCCCCGATCTTTAGCGACATTCCCTTTTCATTAAAATCCAGACCGCACTCTAACCTTGGCATGCGGCTTTCGTATATATTCGTTTAGTCGTCGCGAACTGCTTAGGTCTGATTGGCTTGCTGACGAGCCAAGCTCGTACGGGTGGTTTAGCGCCCTCTTAAAGACTGGGCGCTGTCAGGCTTACTTCAATGTTTATATCCACAGCCCTGATAATCTAACGCTTTTCCTGGATTTTTATGGCCGATTGTCGGCCCGGCATCGACGAGTGGCACCGAGTTAACGCACGACGCGTGTACCACCTTTGAATGAAATTCTATCATATACAGGCATTTCATTTCCATAGAACTTATAACATAAAAGCAAAACCGGCTGTGTGGACTTTGTAGTCCGCACAGCCGGTCATTACCCGTGTGCCATAGTCGACAACGTCAACTCAACGACCTTGACGGCCAACTATACCGGCACGGCCCGAATTCGCAAAGCCGGTAGTCTACCGGGCAGATGATACATTTTTCCCGGTTTGTCACAAGCGTCGACTGCCTGGACGCGGCATTTCGCCGCACTATGACTGTTTCGTGATACTGGTTACTGTTAGATACGTGCACGTTGTTATTGCCTGGGAATAGCATTTTTAATCCACTGCTCCAATACTTTAGTATCGATGTAACCATCGTGCTCGTGAAGCCTCTTGCCGGACGCGCTCATCATAAACAGCGCCGGAGTGACCTGAAACTTATAGGTCACCAAGAGCTGAGTGATGTCGGCTCCGCCGCTATCTATGTCGACGGCGATAAACTCGACATCGCTCGCGTACCGGTCTTTCATGGCTTTTATGTCATCGGCGATTTCCTGCGATACAGCGCAGTCGTCGCTGAAAAACATCAATAATACAGGCCTGCTCTTGTCGGCAAGCGCCGTGTCCAATTGCTGAGCGCTCGATGAGCTTGTCAAACCCTTAAGAACATCCTCGGGAGTCTCGGGTATCCTGGCCTCGCTGATATGCTTGAACAGAGCTTTAGCGACCTCTTCGTATCGTGAATCGACATCCGCGTACGCGGCCTTCTTGATAAGGCGCGCTCCCTTAACGGGATTCGAGCGCGCATAATATATAAGGCCGCGCATAAAATCGGATTCTGTGAGTGACGGCTTAATCTCAACCGCTTTTTCGAATG
>JAUXNY010000056.1 GCA_030682615.1 Candidatus Aquicultor sp.
GTCCAGCTGACCAGAGAGCCGGCGCCGGACTGGGTCTACGCCCTCAAACGATTCTTAGATATCGTCGGAGCGGTTGCCGCGCTGGCCGTCGCTTTACCGGTGATGTTCGTCGCGGCCATCGCGGTGAAGCTGACATCACCCGGGCCGATTGTCTATAAACAGGTTCGCGTAGGCAAGCGAGAGAAGCCGTTTGATGTCTACAAGTTTCGCACGATGGTAGAGAACGCCGAGGCTATGTCCGGGCCGGTGTTCGCGACCGAAGACGACCCCCGGATTACACCGGTCGGCCGTTTCCTGAGAAGATATCGAATCGACGAGTTCGCGCAGCTCATAAATATCTTAAAAGGGGAGATGAGCTTTGTCGGTCCGCGGCCCGAGCGCCCGTTCTTTGTTGAGCGGTTCAAGCAGGAGATTTCAGGCTACGGCGAGCGCTTCAAGGTAAAGCCGGGCGTGACCGGCCTGGCTCAGATAAACGGCGGCTATACGACGAACCCGCGCAACAAGCTCAAGTACGACCTCATCTACATCTATCACCAGTCGTTATTTCTGGATTTGAAGATTGCCCTGGAGACGATAAAGGTGCTATTGACGGGGCGCGGGGCGCGGTAGGAGCGCGGCAGCACGGCGCTGTCTTTTCTGCTTACCGCTTACATCTTGCTCCATACTAGCTCTGGATTCTGCTATTGCTTAATGCTATCTTATTTCTATCGACAGATTGTTTTTCTAGACTACAACCATAACGGACAAGACCATCGAAGCATATGGGAGCACAGGACAGAGCATGAGTAAAACGAGCAAGAAAACCAACCAGGTCTCGACCCCCGAACAGTTCGACAAATGGATGTTTTACGGGTTCATCGCGGTAGTCATAGCGTTGCCGCTTGCGATGTCGAGGATTACCTTCGACCAGTTCGATATCGCCAAGATATTCTCGCTCCGGCTTATCACATTGTTTATGCTGCTGTTTTGGGTGGGTAAAATGCTCACCGCACGCCAAGCGGAGCTTCGCTGGAGCAAGTTCGATTTTGCGGTCATCGGTTTCCTGGTGCTCGTCTTTATCTCTACTCTCACGTCGATTCATTTCCCCACGGCGCTCCACGGCAAGTTCAAACGCTACGAGGGGCTCCTGACCTTCTTAAATTACGGAATAATCTATTTCCTTGCGATGCAGACGTTTACCGGCTTCAAGCGGCTTTCTACGTTGAGCAAAGCTATTACCTATACGGGCGCGGTCGTCGCGCTCTACGGTGTCATGCAATACATGGGGGCGGATGTGTTCAGCTGGGCGACGCTCCCCTTTGAGGAGAGGCGGAGTTTCTCGACTTTCGGCAACCCGGACTTACTCGGCGGCTTTCTAGTCATGCTGGCCCCGATTGCGCTGGCGGAGTTCCTAAGGGCTAAAGACCTGAAAAGTAATCTGCTGATGGGCGGGAGCCTCTTTCTGATACTGCTATGCCTGCTGACGGCGTTTACGCGCGGCGCGTGGCTTGGAGCTGCTTTTGCAATCGTTTTCTTCGCTATAGTCGCAGGCAAGGCGTTTCTTTCGAATCCCCGTAAGCTCCTCACGGTTCTGGCCGCATTTATCGGGATTTTTGTTGTCATAGCGGTGTATTCGGCGACGACCGGCCATGAAGTCATGAACCTGGTCAAACGAATCGAGTCCATCACGCAGATAACGGAGGGGAGCGCGGGCTCGCGTATCGAGATTTGGAAGGCCGGCTTAAAGATGGTCGAGGAAGACCCTGTTTTCGGCCTCGGCCCCGACACCTTCAGGCTTGGCTCGGAGCGTTACGAGACGCTCAAGTATGTGCAGATGAACCAAGGGAGAAGCGTCGCCGACAACGCCCATAATTATGTCGTGCAGCTGGCGGCGGGCGTTGGCATACCGGCGACCTTGCTGTTTCTCGGGTTCCTCGCGGCGGTCGTCGTTTTGGCTGTGATGTATTTACGGAAGCAAGACAGCGAAGAGCGCCTTGTCTACGCCGGTTTGACCGCGGCGCTGGTCGGCTATTTCATCCATCTTATCTTCGGTGTCAGTATTTCGGGCAGCACCGGTGTTTTTTGGGTCATCATGGGGGCGCTCATGGCTTCTGTGGGCAAGGTTAGGGTCACCGCAATCGTACCTCGGTCAAACAGCGACATCTATTTGAAATTCGCTATGGCCGCGCTCGTTCTTGTCGCGCTCGTCTCGGCATATTTCGGCGTGACGATGTATGTCGCCGATGTCCATTACGCGACCGCGCTAAAGATGGCGGGCACCGGTCAATACAATGAAGCGGTAAGCCGCTACGAAAAGGCGATTATCCTTTACAAAAACGGCCGGTATTACGATGGGTACGGCATGTTCCTCGAGCAACTGGGAATTTCTCAAAACAATAAGAGCACGCTCGACAAGGCTATAGCGACATTTGAAGAGGCTGTACGCCAGGAGCCGCTCGAAGCCGACCATTATATATTTCTGGCGAGCGCTTACAGTAAAAGCGCGTTGAGGCCGGATGACCCCTCGATCGCGCTTGCGGAGCAAGAGCTTAAAAAGGCTATAGCTATCAGGCCGAATGCGTTCTCGGCGCGCCTTCTTTTGGCCAACATATATACCTACGAGGAAAAATACACAGAAGCTATCGAGCTTCTCGATTTTGTTTTGTTGGTCGACGCGGGTAGCGAGGCTGGTCTTCGCCTCCTGGGGCAGAGCCGGAAGGCAGTGGGCGATACCGAGAAGGCCAAGGCTGCATATGAGAGGCTCCTAGTTGTCAAGCCTGACGATGCCGAAGCCAAAGCCGCGCTTAAAGACCTGGCCAAGTAACCATATTTCGCACAACCCCGACGTCTTTATATTGTTAAGGACAGACTACGGCCTTAACAATCATTTACGTCCGCCGTAGACAAACGCGCGTCTATTAGGTAGAATTCAAGAGAAAGTTCTCATAATCACAAAGTATTGTGAGTCAACCAACGTTTAGACCGATAGGAGTAGCCGGGAAGCGTGAAAAAAGATAAATTACCTCAAACGACAATCGCACGTCTGCCCGTTTACTTGCGCTCCCTCGTAATGCTGGCGAACAAAGGCGAGCAGATAGTCTCCTCGGAGGGCTTGGCCCAGATAGCCGGGACCAATGCCGCCCAGCTTCGCAAAGACCTCTCATATCTCGGTGAATTCGGCACGCGTGGCGTAGGTTATGAAGTAGACCAGCTCGTCAACGAGGTTTCAAAATGGCTCGGGTTATTGCGCGACCGGACCGTCATTATAGTAGGGCTTGGCAGGTTAGGCGGCGCGCTCGTCGGATACCAGGGTTTTTCACAAAAAGGTTTTAAGGTGGTGGGTGCTTTCGACCGCGACCCGGCCATAATCGGCAAAAAAGTCGACGGGCTTCTCGTCCAACACATCAATGAAATCAATGATTTCGCGCACAACCTTGCCGGAGGTGTCGATATCGGCATAATCGCCACCCAGGCTCCGTCCGCCCAGGGTGTGGCCAACAAGATGGCCGATGCCGGAGTGCGCGCGATAATCAATTTCGCGCCAATCACTATCGACGTAGCCGACGGGGTCGTCTTGCGCCAGGTCGACCTCTCGGTCGAGCTGCAGATACTCTCCTATTATTTACAGAAGAGATAGCGTCAAGCGGTAGCCGCCGCAAGAATATACCCCGCGCGCGCAGTCGCGCCGAGGACTATTTACCCCACGATTTACATCGATTATCTGCTGGATTATGGCTGTATGCTCCTGTATTCTTGAATAGATATGGACACACAAGAACCGCGGACTTTGGCTAATAAGATAAGTGCGGACCTCGCTGAGGCGAAAGAGCGCCTTGCGGTCTATGCTTTTTCAGAACACCGGTTGCTGGCCGAAAGCAAGCACGTTGTCGACGATACGCCGCTCGCGGCATTGCTCTTTATCACCGCAAGTATGGGGAGATATTGCTCTGATGAGCTGGTTCCGGTCGGCGCCGGGCTGGAGTTGTTGCGCTTGGCGGTTACGGCGCATTATCCCGACGAGAAAACCAACAGAGACTCCCGGAAGGATTTTCTTCTCATAAGCGCGGACTATTTTTACGCGCGCGCCATAATCGTCGCCGGCGCGCTCGACAACGGCAGGGTAATCGAGTATATGGTACAAGCGATAGCGGATGTGGCCACCGAGAACGTTCGTAAGCGCGAGCCGGACGTCGACGACGGTGCCCCCGGCGGTAAACACGCAAGCCTCTTTAAGGCTGCGGTGGCCATAGGGGCCTTGTTGTCGGATTGCCCGGCCCCGGCAGTGGCGCCGCTCAACGTTTACGCCGAGGCGTTGAGCAGAATCGATGAGATTGTGCTCAACGGCGCGCCGGTCGACCACGCACTACCGGACGGCGAGTTCTTGGCGGAGCTTAGAGCGCGCGCACTCCTAGGTCTCGATGCTATTCCGTTACCCCAGTCGCGCCTGCTCGATGAGCTGGCCTCGTCGCTGGTGGTCGAGGCATGAGTAAAACCTACCCGATTCCGCGGCATATTCTTCAAGATTTGGCAGTGGTCGAAAACGAACTCAACAAGGCGGTTTCGACGGCCGACGGTGTTCTGGCAGAGGCGTCCACAGCCACCCTCAAAGCCGGCGGCAAGAGACTCCGCCCGGCTCTCGTTTTGATGTCCGGGATGGTCGGCGCATACGACCTTAAGGCGTTTTTACCGGCCGCGGTCGCTTCGGAGCTAATCCATATGGCGTCGCTCATCCATGACGACATCTTAGATGACGCCGCGACGAGACGGGGTTTTCCGACGGTCTATTCGCTGTGGGGGGAACGGACGGCTGTAGCGGCCGGGGATTTTCTCTTTGCGACGGCGTTTAAGATATTGGCGCGATCGGACATGCGCTCGGTTGAGATAATGGTAAAAGCGGCGCTCGATTTGACGCTCGGCGAGTTCGACCAAATGGTGACGGCGCACGTCATCGAGCAATCGTTCGATGATTACCTGCGGAAGGCGAAGCGGAAGACCGCGGCGCTTTTTACAGCGTGCTGCCAGGCCGGCGCTTACCTGTCGGGGGCGCCCGCCGCCGAAATCGACGCGCTCTCTCGCTACGGCGAGAATCTTGGCGTGGCTTTTCAGATATACGATGATGTGCTCGATGTGGCGGGCGGAGCGGAAACCGGAAAAGCGCTCGGTGTCGACGTACGCGACGGCACGGTGACGGTACCGGTGCTCTATGCTCTAGAGCATTTTGGCCGCGACAGCCGCTTTGCCGAACTCGTCGCGACGCAAAACCCGAGCGACGAAGAGGTCCGCGAAGCGATTGCGCTCATCGGGCAAAGCGACGCGATATCGAGGACGAAAGAGACGGCGCGCACCTACGTGGACGAGGCGATTCGCGCGCTCGGCGAGTTATCTAACGACGAGGCGGTAGCGGTCTTTACCGGTATCGGCGAGTTCGTCGTCGACAGGTATCATTAATCAACTATAGAGGTGAGGCATGCTTTTAAAAGCGCAATGGGTATTACCGATAAGCAAGAAACCGATTGAAGACGGCGCGGTGGTAGTCGAGGGCTCCAAGATAAAAGCCGTCGGTAAATACAAGCGGTTATTGGGCAAATTTCCGGATGAGGAAGTAGCCGATTTCGGTAAGGCTATAATCCTGCCGGGCTTCGTAGACGTCCACACCCACCTGGAATATAGCATTTTCCGGGGGCTCTTGGACGACTTGAGTTATGCGGACTGGAAGATACAGCTGACCAAGAAGAGCGGAGGCTTAAAGAAGGGCGACTGGGAGCTCTCGGCGCACATAGGCGCGCTCGAAGCGCTCCAGTCGGGCATTACGACCATTGCCGATATCACCGGCTCCGGCGCCAGCTTGAAGGCGGCAAAAGACGCCGGCCTGCGGGGGGTCATCTATTATGAGGTGGCCGACATGGACCACACCAAAGTACCCGGGATAATAGCTGATGCCGAAAAGACTATCGCCCGGTGGAACGATACGGTCTCCGGGACCAACCTCACCATAGGGCTCGCGCCGCATTCACCCTACACCGTCTCGCCCCCGCTCTATAAGAAGGCGGCCGAATGGGCGCGGCAGAACAAGCTCAAGATGTGCACCCACCTCGCCGGCTCCAAAGCGGAGTACGATTTTGTAAAATTCGGCTCGGGCGTTCTTCCAAACGAATACTGGGATTTGGTGGGCTGGGGTGACATTTTGTGGCAGCCTACCGGTGTTAGCCCGGTAAAGTACCTGGAGGAGTGGGGCGTCTTCGACGGCGGTGATGTGCTGGCGGTCCATTGCGTTCAGGTCAACGAGGCCGACATCGATATTCTGAAGAAATACGATGTCTCGGTCGCGCACTGCCCGCGCTGCAACGCCAAGCTCGGTATGGGGATTGCGCCTCTCCCGAGTTTCGCTCACCGCAACCTCAAAGTGGGCCTCGGCACCGATAGCCCGGCCAGCAACAACACAATGGATATCTTTGACGAGATGAGGATAGGGGTGTTGCTGCAGCGCGGCATAAAGGGCTCCTTCGACTTCACCGCCGAGGATTTTGTCCGCATGGCGACACTCGGCGGCGCCGAGGCTATCAATATGGAGCACGAGGTCGGCTCGCTCGACCCCGGAAAGCAGGCGGATATAGCGGTAGTCGACATGTCGCATAGCCACCAGACACCGGCGCGCGAACCCTATTCGGCGTTGGTGTATACGGCCAACCAGGAGAACGTGGTGTTGACCATGGTAGCCGGCAAGACACTCTACCGGGATGGCGTTTATGCGACGCTCGACGAGCAAGCGATACTTAAGAAGTCCGAACCTATTCGCAAGCGGTTGAAGCTTGAGTAAGAGGGCTACGCTCGAATTTTGCTTCGCGGTGGTTTGCCCGGGGATGCGGGCGCCCGTTTCAGGGGACACGGCTCGTGCGCTAAAAAGCCCAAGAATACCTGCGAAAACTGCCGATTGTGCAGCAAGGAAATGTTGTACACTTTTTTCACAAGTGGCTCGAAATAGTTGCTTGATTGACGACAAGGCGTTATCATTAAAAACTGGCGGCACAAATTTCTTGCCGCCCATAGCTCGGCGCCGATTGTTGAGCGCCGATGCTGTTTAGCTAGTAGAAAGGAGGGTAACTCGATGGGAGACGATTTCTTTGAGGAACAGCCAGTCGAGGCTCCCAGCGCGAAGAAAACTTCTCAAAAGAAAAGCGGTTCTGCTAAAAAAGCGCAGCCGGGCAAAGCTACCGGCAAGGGTGGCGGCGCGCAGGACAAACCCGCTGTCGAGGCTGGGATACCTCAGTCCGTAGATTTGGTGTGGACAGTCGCGTTTGTCGTGGTCGCTTTTGTAGTGGGATTTTTTGTCGGTAGGATTTTCATGCCTGAGACGACTGCATCACCGGCTTTGAGCGACACGTTTAACACTGCGCCTAGCGTGCAGGGTGAGCAAAGTGCTCCGGCTCCGGCGTTAACCGAAGAGCAGGCGCAGCAGGGCGTCCCGCAAGGCCATCCGAGCCTCGGCGGCGAAACGACGCAGTCAGGCGGCGTATCGGACGGTTTCATGCCGGCGGGAACTGGAGGCGGCATGGGCGATCTTAAGAGCGATGTCCCGGCAACCGGAGATTTAACGGGCGGTGGACAGTCGGTAGACGTTCCGCCGGACAAGAAAGACGGGAGTCCATAATCAGGACGCTAAAAGCAAAAACCGGCAGAAATAGCGTGCGCTGTTTCTGCCGTCTTGCTTAGGCAATTATGATGTAAGGAGAAGGCGAAAGTGCTTCTAGACAAGAAGAAAGTCAGAACGGTCACAAAAGTTATAGCGGTGTTCATTGCGTTAACGTTTATCTTGATGTACATCCCGACAATTCTTAACATCACCGACGAGGGCGCAAATACTCCGGCGGCCCAGGACCAGAGTCAAGCGGACATGGTGGCGAAGACTGCGGCCCTGGAGAAGGCCGTTCAGGCAAACCCTAAAGACCTCGGCAATTTGATATTGCTGGGAAACGCCTACCACGGTCAGCAGATACACGATAAAGCGATAGATACCTACACAAGGGTGCTCGAGCTTGACCCCAAAAACGTGGATGTGCGCATTGACAGGGCGACCAACTATTTCTATTCGGGCCAAGTTGACACGGCGACCGCGGAGGGGATAAAGGGAGTCGAACTCGACCCTAAACACGCTAACGCTCGATTCAATTTAGGCATATTCTACAGTGCTCAAGGGAAGAACAAAGAGGCTATCGAGTCTTTTAAGGCCTACTTAAAGCTGGAGCCCAAAGGTGAAGGCGCAGATCGGGCTAAGGCCCAAATCGCGGTCTTAGAGAAGGCTGTGAAGTAGGCTATGGCAAAGTATAAGATCCACCCGATTGTGGTGGGTAGCAAGGTCATCGATAAAGGTATCATGACCTACCAGTACAATTACGGCACCGAGTTTCATATTCCGGTTTACGTATGGTATCTCGAAGGCGGCGACAAGAAGATTCTGGTCGATACCGCGCTGATGGGCATTCTTCCGTCGAAAGAGAGAGAAGAACGCATCGGCGGGAAGATATACACCTTCGAAGAGGGTCTGGCTAAGTGGGGCCTCAAACCCGAGGACATAGATATCGTCATTCACACGCATCTTCACAACGACCACTGCGAAAACGATATCAAGTGCACCAACGCGAAATTTTATATCCACAAACTCGAAATGGAGCAGATTCACGACCCCAAACCCCTTGATTTCCGCTATGAGCTCGATTTCATCGAAGCAATCGAGAATGCGGGAAAAATAGTCGTCGTCGAGGGTGACGGGATGGAGATTGTCGACGGCGTGCGCGTATTGCATACGCCTTCGCACACCCCGGGCTCGCTGACCGTCCTGGTCGACACCGAAAAAGGCCTTGCGGCAATTACGGGGTTCTGCGTCATCAATGAGAACTTCGACCCGCCGCCGGCGGTAAAGGCGATGGAGATGGAGGTCTTGGCGCCGGGCGTTCATGTCAATGCTTATGAGGCCTACGAGCAGGTAATCCGCGTGCGCGACCTGGCCGACATAATATTGCCGCTCCATGAGCCGAGCTTCTCTTCGGTCGATACGATAGGATAATAAACGGCAGCAAAGTTTAACGAAACGCCGGCATCCGCCGGCTTTTTTTATGTTAGGCATCCAACATATTCTTTAACCGCAGCGCGTTTTTGACTGCATAACCTTGCGCGTCGTTGTTGAAGTATACGAAGACCTCCAGCTGCTGCTCCGCAAACTGTTCGATGAGCCTAGCCCACTTGTTAAGCTCGCCCTCGGAGTATTCTGAACCGTAGAGGACTCTGCCGCCATGTAGCCGTATATAGGCGAAGGGCGCAGTCGTCTCTAGCGAGGTCGACCAGGCGGATGCGTCCGAAATGCAGAAAGCAAGGCCCTTGTCTCTAAGGAGCCGGTAAACATCCCCGCATAGCCAGCTGTCGTGGCGAAATTCGAAGGCGTACCGGTAGCCGGGGGGTAGCGATGCTGCAAAATCGCCTAAGCGCTCCAGGTTTAGATGCCAGTTGGCGGGTAGCTGGAAGAGAATCGGCCCGAGTTTAGTCCCGAGCCCGCGAGCATTGTCCAGCACCTTGCGAACCGCGTCTTCGGTGCCGCTAAGTTTTCTGAATTGTGTTATGTAACGGCTTGCCTTAACGGCGAAGATAAAATCGTCCGGCGTTGCCGCCGACCAGTTGGCGAAGGTCTCTCTTTCGGGTAGGCGGTAGAAGGAATTGTTTATCTCGACTGTCGAGAAGTGCTCCGCATAAAAGGCCAGCCAATCGCGCTGCATAACGTCGCGCGGATAGAAGGAACCCCGCCAGTGGCGGTAGCTCCAACCGGATGTTCCGATATGAAGTTTCTTGCGCGTGTACTCGTCGTGCACTATAGTCTCCGCTGTCGCGGTATTCCCCGCATATTGTTCTTACCCAGATATCATCGCGGAGTTCGCGATGTTGTATAACCGCAGGTCTGCGAGGTCGTAGCGCTATGCGACTCGATGTTCTTTTGCCACTGTTACCATGACGGCAGTTTAACCCTCAGTTAGAAGGGTATTAAGTAGCAGAATGTGGGATTTATCTTAAGCATCGATGTGGGAGAAGCAGGAGCCGGGTGAGGTTGTCTATTTAGGGAGCGCAGTTTGTATCGGATAGGGATTGTGACGAGCACGTTCGACACCGACGGTACGGCCAGGGACCTCTTCGAAGCCGCCGCGCGTGTCGCCGAGGCGAAGGTCGTCGACCCCCTCGAGTTCTCGGTAGAGCTTGACGGGCGCCGCGCGATAAAAATCGGTGCGCTCGACGGCACCTATTTCGATTCCCTGGTCGTGCGGGGGCTCGATTTTCGCGGTGATACCGACTTCCAGTTTGAGATCTTCGAGCAGCTCGACAAGGCGGGAGTCATCATCGTCAACTCGCCGGCGGCCCTGCAGATCGCCGAGAGTAAGTTCTTGACCAGCTATATACTCCAGGCGCACGGCCTTCCGGTGCCGACCGGCATAATCGCTCAGACGATGGAATATGCCGAGGGATTTATGAGCGCGCACGATGATGTCATTGTGAAGCCGATATACGGATTTCAAGGCTACGGGGTCATCCGGGTGAAGAGCTCTGCCCGCAGCTCAAGGACGCAGGTCAAACGTATTCTCGATGAGCACAAGGTAATATACCTCCAGGAATACATACCAAACCCCGGACGCGACATCCGTGCGTTTGTCGTCGGCGGCGAAGTCGTTGCCTCTATTTACCGGCTGGCGCCGTCCGGTCGCTGGAAGACCAACCTTCATGCCGGGGCTGTGCCGGTCGTTTATGAGCTCACCGACGAGCAACGGGTGCTTGCGGTCCGCGCAAGCAGTGTCCTCGGCCTCGACTACACCGGTGTTGACATTATTGAAGGCCCCGACGGCGACTGTGTGCTTGAGGTGAACGGCGCCCCGGCCTGGGGCGGGATTATGCAAGCGACCGGAAGGGACGTCGCCAAAGACATCGTAGAACACATATTACGCCGGCTTGAAGGCATGCATACCGCGTGCAACCGGCCAAATGCTATATAGAGACCCGATGTCTTACCTTGGCAATGGTGATAACCTCAAAGCTTTCCAGTACTCCAAGTTATTTTTAAATATTTTGATGATTTGGCGATTGACTGTTGAAAAAAGGGGTAAAAGGAACGTGGTGAGATATAGAGCAGCTGATGTGCCGTATAGCACCTGTAAGGAATAGTGGCAGCTTGAGTCTGGGAATACGAGACGGACTTAAGTTCACAAACGGGAGGTGAAGGGTATGGCCAAGGAAAAAGGTAAGATGACGGTGAGCGAGGCAGGCCGCAAAGGCGGGATGACTACATCCAAGAAATATGGCCCGGAATTCTACGAAGAAATCGGCAAGAAGGGTGGCGAGACCACCTCGAAGAAATATGGCCCGGAATTCTATGAAGAGATAGGCCACAAGGGCGGCCAAAAAGTAAAGAGACTAATCGAAGAAGGTAAGAAGAGAGTCTAGCCGACACGACCCGCTCAGAAGGGCAGCGAATTGCTGCCCTTTTTTTAGTTGCCGGACGCTCAGAGCTCCTTTCGGGGTAGGTTAAAGGGCTTAACTCTTGGGTAGAACCTTGAAGAACGGATGCAATCTATCCGGTGCTAGAGCAAGCACTCTGCGGGAGGTGAGGACGGTGCCGGAAGACATGGCAAATAAGGCAGACGGGGCAGACCAGGAAGAGACGGAAGAGCGGGACGACAAGGGCAAGATGACGGTAAGCGAGGCCGGCCGCAAAGGCGGCAAGGCCACATCCGAAAAATATGGGCGGCAATTCTACGAGGAGATAGGCGAAAAGGGCGGAAAGATAGGGGGCCCCAAAGGCGGGAGAGCGACTAAAGAGAAATATGGGCACGGGTTCTATGAGGAGATAGGCCACAAGGGCGGACAAGCGGTGAAGCGCTTGATTGAGGAGGGAAAGAAAGCGGAGGAATAATTCCTTTGCGGCGATTTTGCGCACGATTCTGAGCTGCGATTACGTCTTTTAAGCCTCGCGGTTTGCAGCAGTTGCAGTTTAAGAGGTTTGTACACGGGGTACAAAATAAGTGCCAACGGCTTATCCTAAAGGAGGTGACGCAGATGGCAGAGGAAAAAGGCAAGATGACGGTAAGCGAAGCGGGTCGCAAAGGCGGAAAGACAACCGCTAAAAAATATGGGCGTGAGTTCTACGAAGAGATCGGCCACAAAGGCGGTCAGAAGGTTAAGGAGTTAATCGAGCGCGGCAAACAAGCGTCACGCTAAGCATACCTGTTATCTCTCGTGCATGACACGTTAGAAGTGGCAGCGAGTTTGCTGCCACTTCTAATTATTTCAGCAGTACTCGGGTGCAAAGCGCCCGGCGCTTGCTGGTATGGGGTGCTTGCCTTGTATCGCTGGGCAGGCATTTAATCTGTTTCGTGTTTAGAGACATCTTCGCCAGGGTATTTAATGCGCGAAAGGGGGCGACATCTATGCCTGATGAAAAAGGTAAAATGACGGTGAGCGAGGCTGGGCGCAAAGGCGGCGAGACGACCTCGAAGAAATACGGCTCCGAGTTCTACGAGGAGATAGGCCACAAGGGCGGCAAGAAAGGCGGCCAGACCACAAAAGAGAAATACGGCCATGAGTTCTACGAAGAGATAGGCCACAAGGGCGGCCAAAAAGTAAAGAGCTTGATAGAGAAGGGCAAGCAGGCTATGTAGGGCTAAAGCCCTGAGCTACTATAAGGTGGTCACTATAAGGTGACTGCGGTAAGGTGAGCGCATGTTTAAAGACAGAGTCGACGCAGGCAAGACCCTCGCCATGAGGCTTCTCGAATACAAAGACACCGATGCGGTTGTGTTCGCTATCCCGCGAGGCGGTGTTGTCGTCGGCTATGAGGTCGCCCAGGCGCTCAACCTCAAGCTCGATGTAGTTATCCCGAGAAAAATCGGCGCCCCCGGCAACCCCGAGCTGGCCATCGGGGCGGTAGTCACTCGCGACCATCCGATGATAAACCAGACGCTCGTTTCGCAACTGAATATCCCCGCTTCCTATATCGAGCAAGAGATAGACAATCAACTCCAAGAGATAGAGCGCCGGCGTCAGCTCTATATAGGAGGGCGCCCGCCCCACGGAGTTAAGGGCCAGGTCGTTCTGCTCGTCGATGACGGGCTGGCCACCGGCTATACGGCGCTCGCGGCTATCCGGGCCGTCAAGCAAGAAAATCCCGGCAAGCTCGTGCTCGCGGTGCCGGTCGCGCCGCGAGACACCTATGAGCTGCTCAAGAAAGAAGTAGACGAGATAGTCTGCGTCGAGGTCCACGAGCTGTTCTTTGCCGTCGGCCAGTTCTACGAGGTCTTCACACAGACGACCGATGCGGAAGTCACCGAAATACTAAGCGAGCATCGTTAATCTAATGTTTGATTGTCAAGCGCTTGCTTTTTGCATAGAATTATATAAGCGGCAAGGTTTAAGGCAGCGCTTGTTTGGGAAGAAATAATTGTTGCGATGACCTTTCGTAACTGAAACACAAGTTTGCGTTTTGTTTTGCATAGCGATTTAGCGCTGAATCGCAACGGAGTTTGGCTGGGCTTTCCGTGTGGTATAAGCGTGTTGAAGCGGTTTAGGCTTACTATTTTGGAGGTGGCGCGGGTGGATTTAAAGATCGAGAGCAAGGAAGTCGAAGGTGTAGGCGTTATAGTCCTCGAGGGAGAGGTTGACGTATATACCGCTCCAAAGTTGAAGAGCAGGCTCATCGATATCGTCGATGAAGGGAAATTCAATATCATCATCGACCTCCAAAAGGTGGAGTTCATGGATAGCTCGGGTTTGGGCGTTCTGGTGGGCGGTCTCAAGCGCGTCAAATCCCATCAAGGGTCGATTCTATTGGTCTGCACGCAGGAGAACATCCTGAAGATATTTAGGATTACCGGGCTCGTAAAGGTATTCCCGATTTTCTCGTCTGAAGAAGAAGCTATAAAAAGCATCCAAGGGTCGTAATACGTGGCTCATTTTGACCAACCTACGTTAATCACAATACCGGCCAAGCCGGAGTATGTTAGTGTGGTGCGCCTTGTCGTGGCCGCGTTCGCGGACTTGCTTGACTATGACGGTGATGCCGTCGAAGATATCAAGCTCGCCGTCTCCGAGGCTTGCACCAACGCCATCCTGCAGCTCCATAAACAGGCGCCCCCCGAGAAACACGTGCTGACGATGAGCGCGTATACCAAAGACGAGCACATGCTAATCGACATCATCTATTTTGTCGGCGAAGAGGCGGATGCCGAGTTCGCAAGCCGCCAACTCCAGGAGCGCGATTTAGGGATGAGTATACTGGTGAGCATGATGGATAAAGTGGAGATTGCGAGGGCGAACTCGGATGGCGTCATCATAAGGCTTACGAAGAATATCCCCGCCCAGCACCCCGAATAACGCATCACCCCGTAACACCTTGAGAGTCCTAGACTTCGACGAGCGCGGTTGTTACTATATTATTTAGAGGAAGTATATGTTTTTAGGTTTAGGACCCACTGAATTAATATTCATATTAGCTCTTGCATTGATTGTCTTTGGACCGAAGAGGTTGCCGGAGATGGCTAGGTCTTTGGGTAAAGCCCTGCAGGAGCTGAAGAAGGCATCTCAAGGGATTCAAACCGCGGTTCAGAAAGATCTGGTCGACCCCATCAGCACGCTGGGCAAAGAAGACGGCGGGGATAGCGAATCGGCATAATCCCCGATGCGTTTACTGTTGTCACGGTTTGGAGGTTTCGTTTTTGAGCGACGTTGAGATGTCCTTTCTGGAACACCTGGATGAATTTCGGCGCAGGCTGATATCGTCCTTTTTGGTCTTGGTAGTTGCGACGATGGCCTGCTATATCTTTTTTCAGCCGATACTCGATTTCGTCAAGTTGCCTCTGCCGGACGAGTTAAGAGACCTCCAGTTTACAGTCTTCGGTTTCATGCAAGTCTTTATGGTCCGTTTTAAGCTGGCGATTATCGGCGGCTTCATCGTTACGTCACCATATATCATATACCAGGTACTCGCGTTCTTTGCGCCGGCTTTCCACGAAAAAGAGCGAAAATATGTCTTCACTATATTGCCGGTCATGGTCGCGCTCTTCTTTACCGGTGTGGCCTTCGCTTTCTACGTCGTTCTGCCGGCCGCGATAACCTGGCTCTACGGCCAGGGTCAAGGCCAACTCGAATTTCTCATGAAGGCCGACGATTATATCGGTTTTGTCTCGCTCTTTTTGATATCTTTCGGGGTGGTCTTTGAGACCCCGCTCGTCATTGTGCTCTTGATAAAGCTCGGGATAGTCGACCGCCGCAAACTCCGTGAGAATTGGCGAATCGCCTACGTGGCGAGCTTCGTCATCGCGGCGATGGCGACCCCGGACTGGAGTATCGTCAGCATGAGCATACTCGGCGTCGTCCTGGTACTTCTCTTTGAGTTGAGCATGCTGTTTACGCGGTGGTTGTAGTGCATGAACTCGGGTTGACCCAAAGCATTCTCGAGATAGCGCTCGACAACGCCGCCAAAAACGAGGCAAGCCGCGTCCTTAAGGTCAAAGTCGTGGCGGGCGACCTAACTGGCGCCATCGACGAGTCACTCCGATTCTACTTCGATTACCTGGCGCGCGGCACCGCCGCGGAGGGAGCGGAGCTGGCCATCGATCACCCACCGGCTATAATAAAATGCGCAGCGTGCGGGGGCGAGAGCCGGGTCGCTGCGGAACAGGTATTCGCCTGCCCCAAGTGCGATGCGCTCACTGTCGAGCTACTCTCGGGCCGCGAGTTCTACGTCGACTCGATTGAGATTGAATAGGTGCGGATAGGAGACGAGAAAGGACCTGTCTTGGAGATAAAGATCATGCAAGACGTTCTAGCCGCCAACGAGAACACGGCGGAAGAGAACGCCAAGCTTTTTAGGGATAAGCGCGTATTGGTTGTAAACCTTATGGCCTCGCCGGGCGCGGGTAAGACGAGCTTTATCTTGCGCACGATAGCCGCTTTGCGCGACGCATACGGCATCGCGGTCATCGAGGGAGACCTCGCCTCCAAGGTCGACGCCGAAAAGATAAAAGCGCAGGGGATACCGAGCATCCAGATAAATACGGGCGGCGGCTGCCACCTCGAGGCGAGCATGATACGCCAGGCGGTGGACTACCTCGACCTCGACGAAGTAGACCTCCTTATCATCGAAAACGTCGGGAACCTGGTCTGTCCGGCCGATTTTACCCTGGGCGAGTCGGCGCGGGTCTTAATTCTCTCGGTCCCCGAGGGTGATGACAAGCCGCTCAAATACCCGTTCATCTTCAAGGGGAGCGATATTCTTATCGTAAACAAGGTGGATATGCTGGAGCTGACCGACTTCGACATGGAGCGCCTCGAAGACGTCGTCTTAAGCCTCAACCCCGATGTTAAAATAGTGCCGCTCTCCTGCCGTACCGGCGACGGTTTCGACGAGTGGCTCAGCTGGATAAAAGAGCGCCTCGAAGCGGTTGTCCGCCCTTCTTAGAGTGGCGCAATCACTCGCAGACTCCCATGACTTTTAATGCTCAGCCAATGGCGATGTCGCCGGCCGGATATTCTCTTATTGCTGCTTTCTTAAAAAAAAGCTATAATTGGTATGTTAATATGTTATTTATCCTGTAATACCGGGCTTTTTTGAAAGGACACTTGTGAGCGATAGGATACGCTTGACACAATACGCGACAAAGAGCGGCTGAGCCGCCAAGATGGGTCCGGGGGACCTGAAACAGGCGCTAAGCTGGCTGCCGCCGGAGGAGGCCGAGGAGTTGCTCGTCGGCTTCGATACCTCCGATGACGCCGCAGTTTATAAATTCGATGATACCTACGCGCTTCTGCAGACGGTCGACTTTTTTCCGCCGGTTGTCGATACGCCGTATCTCTTTGGCCAGATATCCGCGGCGAACGCGTTGAGCGACGTCTATGCGATGGGCGGGAAGCCGCTGACCGCGCTCAATCTCGCGGCGTTTCCGTGCAGCCTCGGCCTCGACCACCTTGGAGAGATACTCAAAGGCGGGCATGACAAGGTCAAAGAGTCGGGTGCGGTCGTTGTCGGCGGGCATACGATACAAGATAATGAGCCCAAATACGGGCTTTCCGTGACCGGCATCGTCCGCTTAGATGAGGTCGTCACCAACAGCAACGTCAAAGCGGGGGATGTCCTCGTCTTTACGAAACCGCTCGGCATGGGGATTCTCGCGAGCGCCCTGAAGCGCGGCATAGTCACCGAAGACGACATCATGCCCGCAATCGAGACGGCCGCGACGCTCAACCGGGCGGCGGCGGAAGCGATGATGGAGGTCGGCGTCAACGCTTGCACCGATATCACCGGCTTCGGGCTCCTCGGGCACCTTAAAGAGATGATAGCCGTAAACGGGCTGAAAGCGACGATTGAGGCGGAGAAGATTCCGCTCTGGGAGCTGGCGATAGAGATTGCGATAAAGGGGATTATCCCCGGCGGTGCGCGGGACAACCAGGCGTACCTGGGTGACTCGGTCGTCTTCAAGACCAAGACCGCCTACCCGCCAGAGATGCTCTTCGACCCGCAGACCTCCGGAGGCCTGCTCATAAGTGTTCCCGAGGCTAGGCTCCAAGCTCTGCTTGCGGCGCTCGAAACGCGCGGGGTCGGCACGAGGGCGGTCATCGGCAGGATTGACGAGGGCGCACCGGGCATCATCGAGGTCGTGTAGACTCGACGTCTGCGCAAACGCCCAATCCCATCTTTATTTGAAATTTCCGCGAAAAACCTATTTAATCGTATTAGATACATTAATGTTTCACCCGGCGCGAGCCTGCGCCGATGTTACCCGTATACCGATGCCAAATCATTTCGACGCTGTGGAGTGAACCTATTTGTCTAAGAATAAATATTTAAGGCAGTTGCCCAAGGTCGACGAGTTTCTCGATTTTCCCGAGGTGAAAGAGTTCTCGGCGATGTATCCGAGACCGCTTGTAGTGGAGGGCGTGCGCAAAGTCATAGACGACAAGCGCGGCACGATACTGGCCCTCTCCGAAAAGGACCTGGAAGAGTTCGACCTGTCGGTGACGTCATACTTGGACGAACTCGAGATGTGGTTAAAACAGCAATACGCGCTCAGCCTCAAGCGGCTCATAAACGCGACGGGCGTTGTCATCCACACCAACCTCGGCCGCTCCATATTGAGCAAATCGGCTATCGAGGCGGTCGTCAACGCGGCTTCCAACTACTCGAATCTCGAGTTCGACCTGGAGAAAGGCGCGCGTGGCTCCCGTCACAGCCATATAGAGAAAATTCTTGTTAAGATTACCGGTGCGGAGGCCGGCATGGTCGTCAACAACAACGCTTCGGCGGTGTTCTTGGCGCTGACCGCGCTCGCCGCCGGCAAAGAGGCGATTGTCTCGCGCGGCCAACTCGTCGAAATCGGCGGCTCGTTTCGCATCCCCGATGTGATGAGTCAGAGCGGGGCGATAATGCGCGAGGTCGGCACCACCAACAAGACCTATATCCGCGACTATCGCGCGGCGCTCACCGATGAGACCGCGCTACTTCTTAAAGTCCATACCAGCAACTTCAGAATCGTCGGGTTTACACACGAGCCGTCGCTCGAAGAGCTGGTCGAGCTCGGGCGCGAAGTCGGCGTGACCGTCATGGAGGACCTGGGAAGCGGTGTCCTCGTCGACCTGTCGCGCTACGGCGTGGAATACGAGCCGACCGTCCAGGAGAGCGTGCGCGCCGGCGTCGACATCATCACTTTCAGCGGCGACAAGCTTTTAGGCGGCCCGCAAGCCGGGCTTGTCGTCGGCAAGGCCGAGTACGTCGAACGGATGAAAAAACACCCGCTCGCCCGCGCGGTTCGCGTCGACAAGATGACGCTCGCGGGCATCGAGGCCACGCTTATGGAGTACCTCGATATGGACAACGTCTGCGCGATAAACCCGACGCTTCGCATGATAACCTCCCCGGCTGACGAGCTTAAAGCGCGGGCCAAGAAGATAGCGCGGCTTCTCGCCTCGAACCTGGGCGAGGCCTTTACCGTCACAACGGAGCCGGAGACTTCCAAAGTTGGAGGCGGCTCACTTCCGCTCGCCGAGCTTCCCACCACGGTCGTCTCGATTACGAGCAGTGCGACCAGTGCCCACCGGCTAGAAGAGATGTTACGCGCGAACGAGCCGCCCATTATCGTGCGGATCAAAGAAGATGCGGTCTTGCTCGACCCGCGAACCATCCAAGAGGGTGAAGAGCGTGAGATACTCGACGCGCTCAAGCGCGTGGAGGCAAGATGAAACCATTGATTCTAGGAACCGCCGGCCATATCGACCACGGCAAGACGACGCTTGTTAAGGCGCTAACCGGCATCGATACCGACAGGCTCGAAGAAGAAAAGAAGCGCGGTATCTCCATCGAGCTGGGGTTTGCCCAGTTCGAGCTGCCCAGCGGCCAGAAGCTCGCCATCGTCGACGTTCCCGGCCATGAGCGTTTCGTCAAGAATATGCTGGCCGGTGCGACCGGTATCGATATAGTCCTTCTCGTCGTCGCGGCCGACGACTCGGTGATGCCGCAGACCGAGGAGCACCTCGCCATCGTCGACCTTCTAGGCATCAAAGAAGGCGTCATCGCGCTGACCAAAGCCGACCTCGTCGATGAGGATTGGCTCCCCTTGGTAGAAGAAGAAATCCGGGGCGTTATCTCAAAGACCAGCCTCAAAGACGCGCCTATCGTTCCGGTCTCGGGCAAGACCGGCATGGGTTTGGAGCGGCTTAAAGAGGTAATCGACGGGATTGCCCGGAACATATTGCCGCGCAAAGACAAAGCCCCGTTTCGCTTGCCCGTCGACCGGGTTTTTACGATGTCGGGCGCGGGGACCGTCGTTACCGGGACGCTGTGGTCGGGGGAGATACACCCCGACGACAAGGTGCACGTCTATCCCGCCGACAAAGAAGCGCGGGTACGAAATGTGCAGGTACACGGGAGCAAAGAAGGCACCGCTATCGCCGGGCAGCGCGTCGCGCTCAACCTGGTCGGTTTGGAAAAAGACGATATCGAACGCGGTGACGTCGTGCTGGCGCCGGGCTTTCTCACGCCGTCGTTTATGCTCGATGGGCAGTTCAAGCTCCTAGAGAGCGCTCCCAAAGAGCTGAAGAACCGGACGCGCGTCAGGGTCCACCACGGCACCAGCGAGGTGCTCGGCAGAATCGTACTGACCGACCGCGAGGTCCTAAAACCCGGGGAAACGGCCTTTGTCCAGTTGCGGCTGGAGCAGCCGGTCATCCCGAAATATAACGATAACTTTGTCATCCGCAGCTACTCGCCCGTCCAGACAATCGGCGGCGGAAGGATTCTCGACAGCCACCCCGTCAAATTCAGGCTGGCGCAAAAAGACGATTTCACGCACCGTTGCGAGATATTCTTGATAGGGGAGAGCGTCGACGTGATTCGCCTCTACCTTGCCGAAGCAGCCGGTTTCATGACGGAGAAACAGCTCTGGGTACGTTCCGAACTCGATGAGGAGAGCGTTAGAGAAGGCCTCGGCGCGCTTAAAGGGAGCGGGGAAGTCTCCGTTTTGACCATCGACAAGAGCGACAACTACATCCTCAAGGACAAGTTCGATGCCCACATCAAAGCGTTCGAGGGTTTCCTGAACGATAATTTTAAGAAAAACCCGCTCAATCCGTGGATGAGCAAGCAGCTCGTGAGGTCGCAGCTCTTCGACTGGATGTCCGACAAGGAGTTCGACGCTTTTGTCGCCGCCGCGATGGCGTCCGGCAAAGTAGTCGTC
>JAUXNY010000064.1 GCA_030682615.1 Candidatus Aquicultor sp.
TATTCGACATAAGGCAGCTCGGCGTATTCTTGAGCGACACGCTCAACGTCTGTGCCTGCCGGTAGAATTATTTGGTGGACACCGTTATAGTTGTGCGTTATCAGTGATTGTGCCCGGAAGGATTTGTTGATGGCGGAAAGCGCCTGCGCGCAGTAGGACGGCTTCACTTTGACCAGGATTTCTCCGGGGACTGTGGTCCAGCCCGAGGTCGTAGTCCCGGTCTGTTGTGACCCGACTAATTGTTGCTGTTCAATTGATGATGCTATAGAGGGTGCCGTACCTGGAATGATGAGAGCTGCAAGCATAACTACGAAAAGAATGAATGCACGAAATCGCATAGTTTCCTTTCCGAAGCCCTTAAAGGTCTATCGACCGCTTAAGGCGCGTCCTTTGAAAGACATCGGCAGGTAAGAGGGGTTACATGAGGTTTTTCTAGGCGCTGGCAATGGGCGTTGAGGGCGTGTTGGGTTCGAGTTTCGAGCAGGCGTAGTTGAGCGCCGTGTTTTAGCGCCGTCCCCGAAGAAAAGGTCTTACTATCCAGTGGTTCTTTCTCTTAACCGCAAGCTCCGGGCAGAGCTCTTCGCAGCAGTAGCACCGGATGCACGCGGAGTAATCGAAGCGCGGTTTTCCGGCACTAAAATCTATCGCGTCACTCGGACAGCTCTGCTCGCAGGTTGCGCAGCCGGTACATGTTTCGACGGCGGCGAGATAGGGCTTTGAAGTGGCCAGGTCTTTAAAGAACTCCAGGAACCTCCCCGGAATCCTGTCTGCCATGTCACCGGTCGCGAACTTGAAATCGCCAATGCGGATATCCGCGAGCTGGGCGCCGATTATCTCGATATCGTCCATCCCGCCCAGCAAGCCCCGGTCGCGCGCGGCGAGGTTGGTGTAGACGTCGAGCGGCTCGATACCAATAGCGGCCGACGCGACGAAATCCATAGCCACGGCGTCTGTGCTGGCCATGAGGGCGCCGACGTAGCGCGGAGTGCCGCCAGCCGGTCCATCACCCTCCATGGCCACTACCGCATCCATGATGGAGAGGTGCGGTTTGACCGCGAGGTAGACGTCGAGGAGCATCTCGGCGAAGTCCATCCGCCCGGGAACTTTCAGGTGATACTGGGCTTTTTCAAGACCGGGTATCACGCCGAAGAAGACTTTTACCGCGCCGGTAAACCTCTGAAAGCCGTGCGTCTTTAGCTTCGGCATGCCGATTATCACATCGGCGTCGCGGACGACCCTGCCGACATTGAATGAGGTATAGAGCTTGCCGGCGGTGCTCTTAATCCGCACGGTGTCTGCGTCGAAGATGACCAATTCGGTGCCAGTTCGCGCGCAGACCTCGCCCAGCTCGGTGGTTTCGATGATTTTCTTGACCATGCTCGCCGAATTGGGCCCGCCGGGGCTATCGCCGACTATCGGGATCCCGCCGGCGGCTCGAACGGCTTTGATTGTCGCCTCCACCAGTGCGGGATGTGTGGTCACAGCCTTGTCCGGCGTCGCGCTTCTTAACAGGTTTACCTTGAGCAGGACGGAATCGCTCGGCTTGACAAATGATTCGATTCCGCCCAGCGGCCCCAGTACGTCTTGGAGCGAGTGCGTGATGGTATCGGCTTCGTAATTATTGCAGTGAGCTATCGATACAACGGATTTTGCCATAACCTGATTTCTATTCGAGGCAAATCATCTCTTTAGAATATATCTATAAAATACACGATAATTAGCCTTAGGGCCAAGAGGTGCCGGCGGACGCGTGTGCGTCGACGCAGCCGCCGTCCCGGAGATTATGTGATGGCGCAAATGTTTGATAATATATTGGCGTCGCTCCTTTGCATATTCTGGATTATAAAGAGCTATTTCTGTATGCTTGGATATGGAGCCGCAAAGCTTCAGGCAGGCCCGGATATTTCTGGGCGCTTGTTTGATTTCTGCCCGCGTCGATACGCGTATTACGTCTTGGAGGGTTTCGATGGAAAAAATGAATGTGGTCTTGCCGGATGGTGCGAAAATCGAGCTGGATACGGGCGCGAACGTTTATGACCTCGCCGGAAAGATAGGCGCGCGCCTCCAGAAGGCGGCGGTTGCCGCGATAGTCAATGATGTGACGGTCGACCTGGGCACCGGGCTCGCGGACGGCGACCGGGTATCTATAATCACCGAGAGCAGCGCCGAGGGCATCGACATAATGAGGCACAGCATGTCGCATGTGATGGCCCAGGCGGTCATGCGCCTCTATCCGAACGTAAAGCTCGGCATCGGCCCGACCATCCAAGACGGCTTCTACTACGACTTGGATCTCGAAAAGCGCATCTCGGTAGATGACCTCCCCGCGATAGAGGCGGAGATGGCCAAGATAATCTCCGAGGATTTGGGTTTCGAGCGCCGGGAGATGAGTAAAGGCGACGCCCGGCGCGAATTTAGCGGGCAGCCATATAAGCTGGAGCTTATCGACGAGATAGAAGACGAAGCGCTCGGCCTCTATAAAGACGGCGAGTTTCTCGACCTCTGCCGGGGGCCTCATGTGATGTCTACCGGACGGCTAAAGGCGTTTAAACTGCTCAGTGTTGCCGGGGCATATTGGAGAGGCGACGAAAAGCGCCCCATGCTCCAGCGCATCTACGGGACGGCCTACTTTAACGAGAAGGAACTCAAGGCGCATCTGGTGCGGCTCGAAGAAGCCGAAAAGCGCGACCACCGAAAGCTCGGCCGGGAACTCGACCTTTTCACCATCGACGACGAGTTTGGCGCGGGGCTGCCGCTCTGGCATCCCAAGGGCGCGATTCTTCGCAAAGTTATCGAGGATTTCTGGAAGAATGAGCACATCAAACGCGGTTATGAGTTGATTGCCACGCCGCATATAGCCAAGGTCGACCTATGGCGCACCAGCGGTCACTGGGATTTTTATCGCGAGAGCATGTTCTCGCCGATGGAGGTCGAGGGGA
>JAUXNY010000073.1 GCA_030682615.1 Candidatus Aquicultor sp.
AACAGCGAAAACATAGCCTTAACGACCAGCAGAGATGGTTAAACAAGGAGCGGGCCGGCCTTGCCGCGGCGCTCGAAGCCAATGAAACCTCCGTTGTGGACCTCGAAGACAAGGTCAAAGCTTTGGAAAAAAAGCGCGGCGACCTGGAGGCCGACATTAGCAACCTCAAAGTCAAATCGCAAACCGAGACGCGCGCAGCCGAAGACTACCAGCGCTCCATCGGTGATTTGCAGCTCGCGATTCAGACGGCCGAGAACCAGCTTGAGTTCTTGAAGGAGGAGTTCTCGTACACCAAAAAGAACAAGGCGAAATTGTATCAGAGTGTCGAGGATAAAAAGCGCGAAATCGAGCTGATAGGCATCGAACTCTCCAGGCTTGAATTTCAGCTCAACGAAAAAACCATGCACTTGGAGCAGCTGTCCGCAGAGCTCGACGACGTGCGCGAATCGGAGAGCGCACTGCGCGAGGAACAAGCCGGCGTAAAAGCGCGAATACAAGCGCTAACCGATATCATCGATTCTTTCCCGACCAGTGATGATATAGCGCAATCCCTCGGCTCGATAGAGATACCGAGCCTCCTTGGTCTCGTCAAAGACGTTATTACAGTAAAACCGGAGTATGAGCGCGCTATCGAGGCGGTGCTCGGGGGCGATATATTCTGCGTCATCCTTGAAGATGCCGAGGGCATCGAAGATATCGTACGCGCAAAACACCGCGAATCCGCGGGCCTCACATCATTCATCGCCAGTGACCGGGCACGGTTTAAGCTTCCGATCGACACCTTGCCGTTAGCGACATGGGCGCTCGAAGTCGTCTCGTACCCGGATGAGTTCAAATTCGCCATCAGCGCGCTATTAAGTCACGTCTACATCGTCTCGGGCATCGATTCGGCCCTGCGACTACAGGACAAGCTCGACCACGAGATAATCGTTACGACCGACGGCGAGGTTGTTCTTCCAAACGGCAAGGTCATTATAGGCGCCGCAAGTGAGGCGGTAGGAATACTCAGCTACCAGAGAGAGCTTAAGGAGCTGGAAGATACGCTAAATGCGGTAGAGAAAAAGATTGTGCGCATTCGCGACAGACGCCGGGAACTCGTCGATATGCTGAAAAGCCAGGAGTCGAAAAAGGCGGATATATGGTCGGTTATTCAGGCCAAACGCGTTGAGCAATCTAAATTGAAGCAGTCCCTCTCCGACATGGAGCCGGAGATCGAGCGCATGGCTTGGCGCGAAAAAGATATGCACTCCAAGATCGATGGCCTGGAGACGAACCTGAAGCAAGACCGTGAGGACATACTCAAAATCAAACAAGAATTAAAACTCCATCGGGATAAGCTCTTTTCGACGCAGTTCAAGCTGGATGACTCGGTGAAGACGCGCGACGCATGGCTTGAGGACGAAACAAAGCTGCGACTGGACCTCGGAAAGCTTAAGGTAGACATAGAATCCATAAAGGATAAGGACACAAATCATGCGCGCAGGCTTAACAATATTAGCAAGGAATTGCACTCCTTCGACGAGCAAACGGAGCAGGAGCGCCAATTCTTAGGCTTTATCGAAGCACTTAAGGCAAAAGTATTACCGCTCAAAACCGCCTATGAGATGCTCGTTGAGTCGGTGTCGTTCAGGCATGATCAGATATCGGAGATGATGACCTTTGAAGAGGGCACACTCGAGGACCTGCGCCAAGACCTGCGCCAGAGCCAACTCCACATCAACAGGCTAAGTGACCGCATCGAGTCAACGGTTAAAAGCATACACGAACTGGAGGTCAGTAAGGCACAGCTAGAGCTTAAGGTGACGACCGCCGTTCAAAAAGTAGTCGACGAATTCGATGTGCCCCTCGAAAAAGCGCTAGAGCACGAACTTGGAATTTCACGCGAAGAAGCCGAGACCGAATCGTCCGAGGTCCGCAGGAAAATAGCGACGCTCGGGCCCGTCAACCCTATCGCGGTCGAGGAGTACGAGCAGCTCCAGGAGAGGTATGCGTTCTTCACCGACCAGATTCAGGATTTGCAGAGGAGCAAGCGCGCATTGATGAAGGTCATAAGCGCTATCGAACAGAAGATGAAGACGAAGTTCGTCGACACCTTTGAGCTGGTCAATGAGAGCTTCCAGAAGGTCTTTGAATCGCTCTTTCCGGGCGGCCAGGCCGAACTTATCCTTAGCGAACCCGATGACATCGCCAACAGCGGAGTCGACATCATAGCTCAGCCGGGCGGCAAGAAGCTGCAACGGCTCTCTCTCCTTTCCGGCGGCGAGAAATCGCTCGTCGCATTGGCCTTTTCGTTCGCGATATATCAGATTAAACCGAGCCCGTTCTATATACTCGATGAGGTCGAAGCGGCGCTCGACGATATCAACCTGCAACGATTTATATCTTTAGTCCACAAAATCAGACGGGATAGCCAAATCCTTATCGTGACACACCAGCGCCGGACAATGGAAGTTGCTGATTCGCTCTACGGCGTCTCCATGCAGGCCGACGGCGTCTCCCGTCTGATTTCGCAGAAATTCAGCGAAGTCACCGTGGGCACTGCGTAATTCCAAAGCCGGCGTCGCCGGCGACGCTAATTCGTGCCGGCAAAATGCCGTATGTTATGATATTAATTTCCTGATAGGATTTTCATGAGCTAGTTAAAAGCCGCATTGAGTGACATAAACGATTGAGGTGCTGATCGAGTGAAATGGTTTAGGCGTCAAGAAAAACATGATGAAGCGGAAGAGCTTGAAGCCATAGAAGTCGACGAGGCTGCGCGGGCCGCGGAAGAGGCGACTGATGAAGCGGCCGAAGTAGAGCCGGAAGTGCTCGAAGAAGCCGATGTCGAGCCCGAAGAGGCGTTCGAGGAAGAGGGCGATCAAGAGACGGCATCCTGGTTTGCGCGCCTTAAAAAAGGCCTGACGAAGAGCCGCGAGAATATCGTCGGAAAAATCAGCACGCTCTTGACGATGCACGGCAAGATAGACGATGAACTCTGGGATGAGATTGAAGCCATTCTCATCCAGGCCGACCTCGGAATCCATTCAACGACGCGGGTCATCGACAGTGTGCGCGACAGTGTGGAGCGCGAGCGAATCAGTGATGCAGAAGAGGTCATGGGCCTGCTCAAAAGCGAACTCACCCGCATCCTGAAGACGGAAGCCCCGCAAACCCTCGACCATACCGCCGAGCGTCGCATCTACCTGATTGTCGGCGTCAACGGTGCCGGAAAGACGACCACGATTGCGAAATTGGCGCGAAGTTTTGCCAAAGAGGGACAATCGGTTCTGCTCGGCGCGGCGGATACGTTTAGGGCGGCAGCCGTAGAGCAGCTCGATGTCTGGGCCAAGCGGATGGGTGTCGATATCGTCAAACACGAGCGCGGGGCCGACCCCGCGGCTGTCGTCTACGATGCCATCCACGCCGCCAGCGCGCGGCGAATCGATGTCCTTCTAATCGATACCGCAGGCAGGCTCCATACTTACGTCAACCTCATGGAGGAACTCAAGAAGATAAAGCGCATTGCCGAGCGCGAAAAAGGCGATGCCGACCTTCAGACATTGCTTGTAATCGATGCGACTACGGGCCAGAACGGTATCGCTCAAGCACGGCTCTTCAACGAAGCGCTTGACGTCGATGGAATAGTGCTGACAAAGCTCGACGGCACCGCCAAGGGCGGAATCATTCTAGCCATCCACGATGAACTGGCGATACCAATCCGGTATGTCGGTGTCGGTGAAGGTATGGACGACCTCAAAGACTTCAACGCAGACGAGTTTATAGAGGCTCTCATCGGCTCTTAGGCACCCCTTGAAATAGATCAATGCCGCATCACCCCACAGCAGACTTTGTCTCTAAAGATTCCAGAATTTAATCCGATAAAACATATATGCAGCTCACAGGCAATATATATTGATGCTGTAGATAGCCCGTAGCATACAAAAAATTTTGGAGGCCATACTATATGAAACTCGCGTTTGCAGTGGCAGTCAACGTCTCAATCATTGCGTCCATCGTGATTCTCATCCACGAGTACCGCAGGAAAACCGAACGGAAGTACCTGATAGGAGCAGCGGTCTTTGCAGCGATGTTTTTGGTCATTCTAGGCAGCACCATAGCGGATATCTTCTCCCTGGGTCTGCCGGCATTAATCCATAGGGCAAGTGATATTGTAGCGGTTCCGGTATTTTTAGCGGCGGGAGCTGTCATATATTCAATCGCAGCTTCGAGCAAAGAAATCATCAACGAGTCGCAAATCAAAGCTCAACGATACGTCAGCCAGGGTAATTTTGCCATGGCTAAAGAGGAGATCGAGCAAGCAATCGCCGCCAATCCGAACGACGCGCTCAACTACTACGCGCTCGGTGTTATCCACTACAACTTAAAGCAATTCGGCAAAGCTCAAAAGAACCTCAAGCAAGCCGTCTTCATAGAACGAAACAACGCAGACGCGTGGTTCCTGATAGGGCGAATCTATTACGAAAAATACGATTTCGACAAGGCTTCAAAGTATTTTGAAAAAGCCATCGAAATAGAACCTGCGATGATAAAAGCGCGTTTCGGCCTCGCCTCCATATTATTCGAGCGTGGCCTAATCGACAAGGCGTCACACCACTATGCGAGGATTATCGAGGTCGACCCGATGAATGCCAACGCACACTACAACCTTGGCTCGTGCTATCTTGAAAAAGAACTCTATCGTGAAGCTATTCGGGAGCACGAGATATCGGCGGGCCTCGATACCAACAATGCCTACGCATATTATTGGATCGGGTATTCGTATATCCAGCTCGATGATAGAAAGCGCGCGGGGCAAGCTTTTGCCAGGTCGCTGGAGCGCGGTTACGAGGGAGCGGCTGAAGCGCTCAAAGATTTGATCTAACGTTCTTGCATTCGCGGCGGTCTGCGGCCAGACGGCGCAGTACCGCCGTTTTTTTTCGAACCGTTACCGACGGTAAGTGGTGAGCATGTTGCATAGCTATGGTACATTATCTGCATGAGCAAGAAACGGCCTATTCTGTTTAACATTTTCCAGGATGCTTTTTACTTCTTCGATAAGCATTGGATTGCCATAGTCGCGGGAGCCCTTCTATCGGTCGGGCTCGCCGATATCGTGAGCTATCTCTTGAGCGTCTTCGTTCCGATGGGCGCTGTCGACCTCCAAGCCGCCACCGGCAGCGATATCAAGATCGAAAACTACGTTCTTGTTGAAGCCGGAGCCGTTTTCCTTGCCGGCATTTGGTTTCGCGGCTATATAGCGGTGCTGGTAGGAGGCGATGCCGGCGCAACCACCCTGAGCCTATCCAACGCGTTCAAAGCGGCGGCTAAGCTTTACGCGCGTTTGCTAGCCTTGAATCTTGTCGCCATTATCATAACCTACATCATAGCCGCAATCGGATTGCTCATCATGTCGGTAAATGCGCTCGGCGCTATCTTTCTCATGCCGGCCATCCTATTTTCAGTATGGTTCTCGCTAATAACTCCCGTCGCCGTCTTCGATAGCGCCGAGGGGATACTGCCGCGACTCAAGAGAAGCCGCTCGCTAGTGAGCGGCCACTTCATGCAAGTTCTTTTTCTGATGTTTGTAGTGGTCACGCCGACGTTCGCGATGGCTGGTATCGGGGAAGAGACGTCACTCTTCTGGCCCGTGCTAACCTTCGTCAATGTCAGCACCTCGATACTAGACGGATTGTTCATCACTTTCGCCTACCATCACCTGAGAGCCGCCCACGCGGCCGAACTCCTTGCCAAGAGGCATGCCGCACAGGCCTCAAACGACGAAAACGTCTAACCTTATGGGATGGTCCGCGTGACCTGCGATGCGGTTTAATCCATGTTTTTGTGCCCCCATCCACATCCTTGACCAGAGGTGCGGCAAGCCTCGGCCTTTAGGCCGGGCAAAGATAGCGCCCACGGCTACGCCGTCCTTTGGGTGGCTAATGCGACGTCTGCTGTTGTTTGATGTACTGGCGGATGATCTCGTTGGGCGCACCACCACAGCTACCGGCAAAGTAGCTGGGCGACCACAGCGCACCGCGCAGGAGCTTCTTGCGGATGCTCGGGTAATTCTTCTTGCGTAGCAGGCGGCTGGACACGCCTTTCAGGCTGTTCACCAGCGTAGAAACGGAGACCTTGGGCGGATAGTTCACCAGCAAGTGAACGTGGTCGTCCTCCCCGTCGAACTCGACCAGTTCAGCCTCGAAGTCGGTGCAGACGCTGGCGAAGATGCTGCGTAGATCGTCCAGCACCTCTTTGGTGAACACCTCACGGCGACACTTGGTCACAAAGACCAAGTGAACATGCATCATAAAAATGCAGTGCCGACCGTGTCGAATATCGTTTGCATTACTCATAGACTAAAATATAATTGAGTTATGCAACTACTTCAAGCCTTCAAATACGAACTCATGCCAGACGGCGGGCAGCAGCGCGATATGCGCCGTTTTGCCGGTTCGTGCCGGTTCGTATTCAACAAAGCATTGGCTCTGCAGAAAGAGCGTTTTGAGGCAGGCGAGAAGAAGCTCGGCTGGTTGCGCTATCGCAACAGCCGGGACGTTCCTGGTGCTGTGAAACAAGTCACGGTATCCGGCAGGGGCGGTAAATGGTTCGTATCAATTCAAACCGAGCGTGAAGTTCCCGCGCCCGTGCATCCGTCTTCGTCGATGGTTGGACTGGATGTAGGTGTTGCCAGGTTCGCCACCCTGTCAGACGGCACGGTGTATGCGCCGGTTAGTAGCTACCGCAAGCACGAAAGACGCCTCGTGTTCCTGCAACGTCAAATGAGCCGCAAAAGCAAGTTCAGCAACAACTGGAAAAAGGCGAAAGCCCGTCTGCAGAAGCTGCACACCAAGATCGCCAACATTCGCTGCGACTCCCTACACAAGACCTCGCACGAAATCAGCCAAAACCACGCGATTGTCGTTATTGAGGACTTGCCAATCAGGAACATGTCGAAGTCGGCAGCGGGAACCGCCGACAGTCCGGGGCACAACGTTTCCTCCAAGTCCGGCCTGAATAAATCCATCCTTGATCAAGGATGGTTCGAGTTCCGGCGGCAACTGGAATACAAGCAGCAATGGCGCGGAGGTCGGGTCATCGCGGTTGCGCCACAGAACACAAGCCGGACATGTTCGGCTTGTGGGCACGTGGCAAAGGAAAACCGCAAGACCCAAGCGCAATTTAAGTGTGTCGAGTGCGCCTACAGCGAGAACGCCGACCTGAACGCGGCGCACAACATCTTAGCGGCAGGGCATGCCGTTTTAGCCTGTGGAGAGCCGGTGCAGTCAGGCCGCTCGCTGAAGCAGGAACCCATCGAAGCGATTCAGGCTTCCGCCTGAACGCCGTAGGAATCCCCCGACTTTAGGCGGGGGAGGATGTCAAAGTGTTTACTACCTGGTATAATATGGACAAGGCTGGAAATAGTATTCCCAGCTGAATTTTATTTACTTGACATAAAAGTAGGGGTTTTAGTGTTTGATAACCTGTCTACAAAGCTCCAGGACATATTTGGCAAACTAAAATCGCGCGGAAAGCTCTCCGAGAAGGATGTCGATGCGGCCATGCGCGAGGTTCGCCTTGCGCTGCTCGAAGCCGACGTCAACTATAAGGTCGTCAAAGACTTCGTCTCCAAAGTAAAAGAGCGCGCTATCGGAGGAGAAGTTCTCGATAGCCTGACCCCCGGCCAGCAAGTCGTAAAGATAGTCAACGAGGGTTTGACCGAGTTGATGGGCTCGACCGAGAGCAAACTGAGTTTTGCCCCGCGACCGCCTAGCATCATCATGCTGGTGGGACTGCAAGGGTCTGGTAAGACGACGACCTCGGCTAAGCTCGCACACCACCTGAGGTCGAGCGGCAAGCGACCGTTCCTGGTCGGCGCCGATGTCTACAGGCCGGCGGCCATCGACCAGCTGAGGACCCTTGCCGAAGAAAATAATATATCCTTCTATAGTGACGACCCGTCGACCGCGCCGCTGACGATAGTCAAAGACGGCATCAGGGCCGCCAACCAGAACGGCTCGGACGTCATCATCGTGGATACGGCGGGCCGCCTCCATATCGACGACGATATGATGCTCGAGTTGGAGCAAATCAAAAAGGAAGTTAAGCCCCATCAGATTTTGCTCGTAGTCGATGCGATGACCGGCCAGGACGCTGTAAATGTCGCACAATCGTTCCGCGAGCGGCTCGACTTCGACGGGGTCGTGATGACAAAGCTCGACGGTGACGCCCGAGGGGGTGCCGCACTCTCCATAAAAGCCGTGACCGGGCGGCCGATAAAGCTGGTAAGCGTCGGCGAGAAGATGGACAGCCTGGAGCCGTTCCATCCCGACCGCATGGCTTCCAGGATTCTGGGCATGGGCGATATCCTGACGCTGATTGAAAAGGCGCAGGCCAATATAGACGAAAAGCAAGCGCGAGAGATGGAAGAGAAGCTGCGCAGAGCGGATTTCACCTTCGAGGATTTTCTCGACCAGATGGAGCAAATGCAGAAGATGGGGCCGATAAACCAACTTATCAAGATGATTCCCGGGATGAGTAAACTACCTAAAGATATTGCGGTCAGCGACCAAGACTTGGCGCGTATCCGCGCTATCATACAATCGATGACGCGCGAAGAACGGCTTACGCCGAACATAATAAACGGACGCCGTCGCGAGCGCATAGCAAAAGGGAGCGGGACGGACACCCATCAAATAAACCAGCTGCTCAAGCAGTTTGCTCAAACCAAGAAGATGCTTAAACAGCTCGGGAGCATGCAGGGTAAGGGGCGCATGCCGAAAGGGTCGTTCCCGTTTATGGGGTAAAAACTTATTAGCTAGTCGGGTTGCAGGGTGGCGAATCGGGCGGGCGGTAACGCAAATTAAGGCTCATACCACTAGTAAACAGCCAAGACTTCTGTTAGTTTTAAATATGTTCAATCGTGGAATAGTGGAGGAGGTGACGGTTTGGCAGTTAAAATACGTTTATCGCGAGTAGGCGGAAAGAAGAATCCGCATTATAGAGTAGTAGTAGCAGACTCAAGGTCTCCGCGCGACGGTCGGTTCATCGAGATTATCGGTCGGTATAATCCTCAGACTGAGCCATCTTTTATTGAAATCAATAATGAGAAGGCCTCTGAATGGTTAAAAAAGGGTGCTCAGCCCACAGACCAAGCGAGAAATTTGCTGAAAATAGCCGGCGTTATCGAATAAAATGTCGCAGGAGGTGTTCTAGTGAAAGAACTGCTTGAGATGCTCGCGAAAGCGGTCGTTGATGAACCCGATGAGGTCAATGTGACCGTTGTCGAGGGCGAAGTATCTGTTATCCTGCAGCTCCATGTGGCGCCGGACGATATTGGAAAAGTCATAGGCAAGCAAGGCCGAATCGCTAAAGCGATACGGACAATCGTAAAGGCGTCCGCAGTCAAAGACGGTAAGCGCGCGATTGTTGAGATCATCGGTTAAGAGAGGCCTGGCTTGCGCATGCAACCGAAATTTTTAATCGTGGGTGAGACACACCGCCCTCATGGTTTGGCAGGCGAGATAGCGGTATCCAGCTTGACAGATTTTCCAGACCGTTTTAAGGAAGGCGCGGTCCTATACTTGAACCCGCCGATTCCTGAGATTGAGAAAATGGTCATCGAGAGGATAACAGAGACTCCACGCGGGTATCTTGTCAAATTTGCGGGGATAAGCTCGCGAGAGGACGCTGAAGCCATCGGAAAGCGCAGTCTAGTCGTTCCGGCCGAGGAAGCCTCACCGTTGCCCGAGGGCGACATCTGGGTTCACGATATCATAGGTCTAGAGGTCCATACTGTAGACGGCGAGTTTCTGGGTTTGGTAAGGGATGTGCTGCGAACGGGCAGCAACGATGTCTATGTGGTCCAAAACGGGAGAGAGTATCTGATTCCCGCCATCGCAGATGTCGTCAAAGAGATTTCGCTCGAAGATAATAAGATGCTAATCGAGCCTATTCCCGGCTTACTGGAGTAGGCTTTTTGGTTTGACTAAAACTTCTTCATGACCAGCGAAGCGTCGGTTCATCGATAGACAGCCCGAGGATACTTTGCTAGAATAAATCAACTTATTACCAGGCATTATAGGATTATTTCCCGTGAACACGCGCGGCGGGAAAGTTTTTTAGGAGGTTCACTTGAGAGTACTGGTACCTATAGATGGTTCGAGGCACTCGGCCGAAGCGGTCGATATCGCGATTGATTATGCGAAGTCTAAAGCAATAGAGGTCTTTCTCTTGTCTGTCGCGCCATCAACGGTCGACATGGATATAGCCCTTACCGATACTCAAAAAGATGAGATATCAGCGGGCTTACTGAAGGGAAGCGAAGCGCTCCTCGAAGAGACAAGAGCATATATGGAGACACAGAATGTCTCGCCCCAGTGTATTTTGAAAGTAACCGCCAACTCGGTAGCCGAAGAGATTCTCGATTTTGCCGAGAAGGAAAATATCGATTTGGTCGTAGTCGGAAGCCGCGGTCTGCGCGAATACGGCAGGTTCCCGCTGGGTAGCGTTGCCACCGAAGTCGTAAGATATTGTCCATGCTCGGTGTTTGTGGTGCGAATACCGTAGTGGTCGACTAATTTAGATGGATGCTACCTTGAGCGGTTTGTCACTATGCTGCTAATCGAGGCTTTGTCGATTAATCCTTCGAGGGCCAGTTCTCCGTCGATAAAAGTTGCCGGCAGCCTCAACCGCTCCCTCCAGATCCTTTCGACAAGGAGCGCGACCTCTTCGGTGTCATCGTAATAGATATTATATGAGGCGACCTTTACCCGGTCGCCAAATTCGCTTTCAAGATGTTCCTGGAAATCGTTTATCTCGAGCATTGTCTTCTTATCTAGCCCACAGCCGCCCGCCGCGCCCGATGAACTTCATCCACTGGGAAGAGTAGAGTAGACAACCATGACGCGAAATTGATGCAATTCTATATTTATCACCCTTATAATCTTGGATACGATCTCGCACCTTCCCTTATTATAACCTGTTTTTGTCGATTATGGGTTGACCCGTACTTAAACAAAGTGAGTCGGCCCCTCGTGGGGTCGCGAGTAAGTTAGGATTCACAATCATGACGCGCTTATTACCAGCACTTTAGCGCGTATTTCCTGTCGCTTGACATTCAAGCGCAATATTGATTAATCTTGCCGAGGAATATACAAAACTGCAGCCAGGATGGTATAATATTTCAAAGGAGTGGCTCGCCATGGCTAAAGAACATATGTGCGAAAAATGCGGCAAGACCTGGAAAGTTATATATCCGCCGGAACTAGCGGTAAAAGTGCAAGCATGTCAGGAGTGCTGTAGTTTCAAGTTCCATCTTTCTACGGCAAACGATGGCAGGCTAATCGGCGGCATGAAAAATGCTAGTTAAGCTCATTGGCAGAGCGCTATATAGTTGAGCGCCCGCTCTCGCAAAAGCGTGTCCGCACCCTTACCCTTCTCCCTTGGCTACCTAAGGTTATTTTACTTCCTCGACATTTTACTTAGAAGCGCTTATGCTGTACAAAGTGTCCACTATCGTGGATAATATTTATGTTCCTGTAATCGGGCCAGCCATAGATGATCGCGACTCGTCCAAAGGCATTGCATGCCCGCCTGCATTAGAAGGAATGAAATCAGGCGCACTATAATTGTGTCGGTCGTCTGGAGGTGAACATGGTTCAAGGCAAAGTAAAATGGTTCAATAGTCAAAAGGGTTTTGGATTTATTGAACAAGAAAGCGGCCCGGATCTATTCGTGCATTATAGCGCCGTAAAAGGCGATGGGTTTAAAAACTTGGCGGAGAATGACGTCGTTGAATTCGAGGTCATTAAAGGACCCAAAGGTGATACCGCTACTGACGTCACAGTTATTTCCCGCAGCGCAGAGCCGAGCAGTGAAAAACCGCGCCCACGGAATACAGAACACACCAGCAGAGGCCAATCGAATGGCAACAAGCCTTTTAACCGCAGCATCGAAGACCAGTTGAAAGCACTTAGAAAATCCAGCAAAGAGAACCAGCAAGATTTGGCTAATAGGCTTAAGCGCAGGTAGTAAAGACTGTATTGCGAACTCAATTGCGAATTCAATTCAAAAGTTGTATAAGCGATATATTCTGGGTACATAGTAGATAATTTGTTGAGCCATACCGAGTGGAACGAGGAAGGAGCCTAACAGGCAATGAAAATTTATGTAGGAAATCTGGCGTACAGCACCGAAGAGGATACCTTGAAAGAGGCTTTTGAGGCGCATGGTGAAGTCGAGTCCGTTAACGTCATCACAGACAGGGAGACCGGTCGCAGCAAAGGTTTCGCTTTTGTGGAGATGCCCAACGATGACCAGGCTAAAGCGGCTATCGAAGCGTTAAACGGCAGCCAAGTCGACGATCGTACGCTAAAAGTTAGCGAGTCGCGTCCGCAAGAGCGTCGTCCAGGTGGCGGCGGTGGCGGTCGTGGCGGCGGTGGCGGCGGCTTCAGGGGCGGCGGCGCTGGCGGTGGCGGCGGCGGCAACCGCAGGTGGTAAACCTGAAACACGCATAAAAGATTAAAAACGAGCCCTGACATACCAGTCGGGGCTCGTTTTATTAGCGCTCAACGCTGAGCCTGCGTATATTCTAGCCATCTAACAATCGTATGCAAAAAGTCGCTCATCAGCCCTCAAATTAATCGTGCATTTCCGTTAACTGGATTTAAATACAAAATACAGGTATAATTAGCAAGGCCGCATTTATTACTGCTAGCTGTCCCTCGCGAAAACCCGAGGACCCTTCGGACTAACTGCGTCTAATAATATAGTTGTGCGATTCATTACAGACGCACGTTAAGGAGATTACATGTCATTTAAACGCTTAGGAGTCGCTCTGCCACTTGTCGAGTGGACAGAGGCGATGGGCTTTAGCGAGCCCACCCCGATTCAAAAACAGGCCATTCCGCAAGCACTCAATGGCCGCGACATCATCGGTTGTGCCCAGACGGGCACAGGAAAGACAGCGGCTTTTGTCCTGCCTATCCTGCAGCGTATCAACAGCGACGGCGTGATTAAAGCGCTTGTCGTAACGCCGACCAGAGAGCTTGCTACACAGATAGAGGCGGTAGCTCAAAGCTGCTCGCGCCATACCAAACATAGGGCCATGGCGGTCTACGGAGGTGTTCCGTACGCTCCGCAGGGCCGCAAGGTGAGCCGGGGAATCGATTTGCTCATCGCAACGCCGGGCCGCCTGCTCGATATGATGCGCCGTGGCGATGTGAACCTCTCAAAAGTAGAGATCCTCGTTCTCGATGAGGCAGACCGCATGCTGGACATGGGGTTCTTGCCGGATATTAAGCGAATCCTCAAGGAAGTCCCGGCAAAACGACAGAACATGTTGTTTTCCGCCACGGTTACGCGCGACGTAATGGACGTCATAGAGGACGCGCTTACAAACCCGCTCTTGATTGAGATAAGCCACCAGAAGGTACCGGTCGAGTCAATCAAGCAGACCGTATATCCGGTTAGCGCGATGCAGAAATCAGATTTGCTCATCGAGCTTCTGAAGCAGCGCGATTATAACAAGGTCGTCGTGTTTACTCGCACGAAGCGACGCGCGGATTTCTTAAGCCGGGTGCTTATTCGTAAAGGCATACAGTCGACAATAATGCACTCCGACCGGAGCCAGGCGCAAAGAAACGCCGCGCTCGCGGGCTTCAAGGCCAATCGCTTTCAGGTACTCGTCGCGACCGATATCATCGCGCGCGGCATCGATGTCGAAGGGATATCGCATGTAGTAAATTACGACATACCGTCGACACCTGAAGATTATGTACACCGTATCGGCAGAACCGGCCGCGCGAGTGCGACAGGCACAGCCATTAGCCTTCTCTCACACGAAGAGGTAGGGGACTTGCGCGAAATCGAAAGAATGATGGGCATTTCGCTCAACCGCGATAAACTCAAAGGCTTCGAGTATACGAGCCAGCAGTTACCCGGGATGAACCGGCCTGCAAACGCTGCGGCCGCTAAGGTAGCCTCAAAGCTCGCTTATGACGGAGGAGCAAAGCGCAGTATCAAACGCAGGACAAAGCGCCGCTAACAGGCGCGAGGGTGCTCGACAGAGAACATAATAAGAAAAACGGAAGCCCTGGCAGCAACGCCGGGGCTTGACTGTTTTATTTATTGAGACCAGGGCGATGACCCTAGACGTCTAGCTCCAACTCGAGCGTTGCGGCATAGCCGTTGATGGTGCTTTCCATAAGCGCCTGGAGTTCTTCCTTCGTCGAGGTGTTCATGATGTGTCTTACCTTAAAAAATCTTTTATAGCAGCCCCACAGCGTGATGTTTCTCTTCAATTCCCGCCGGTCGACATCGACCAAAACGCCGTTCGAGTCTAAAATCGATACATCGATTGCCGAGTAATAACCGAGCTGGAGAACATCATCTTTAGACATATGTCTGATTATGCCTTTCTTGGTGGAGAGGTTAAAATCAATCCTGAAGACCTCTAGCATCAAATCGTAGTCATGCTCGACGAAGAGTGGCCTATACTTGCCGGACAACTCCTCGCACAGCTTCTCAGCGTGCTCCTCGAATGCCCAGATCTCTTCTTTAGTTATGTAGCTTGAATCAGTGTTGTCTTGTTTATCGCTCAATATTTTTCACCCAGGTTCAATAATAGCGGGGATAGCGCGGCGATGATAGAGCGCACGTAAAATCCGCTAATCCTCAAAGAGCTCTTTGTAGCTGCCGTAACCTTCTTTTTCGAGATCTTCTTTAGGGATGAAGCGCAATGCGGCGGAATTCATGCAGTATCTCGAGCCGGTCGGTGAGGGACCGTCGTTGAAAACGTGACCTAAATGGGAATCGGCGTCTTGGCTTCTGACTTCCGTTCGACCAAAAACGCCGTGCTCCTTCTTCTCGAGCGTGTGACCCGGCTCGATGGGTCTGGTAAAGCTCGGCCAGCCGGTGCCCGAATCATACTTGTCCTTCGAGCTGAAGAGCGGCTCGCCCGAGACTATATCGACGTAGATGCCTTCTTTCTTGTTGTCCCAATACTCGTTGCTAAAAGCCGGTTCGGTACCATCTTCTTGCGTGACCTTAAATTGCAGGGGAGTGAGCTTCTCGTGCAATTCGTCTTGCTTTGGTTTGCTCCACATCTCTTCCAACCTCTTTTCTCTGCCGGAGCCCTTCTTGTAGAGCTGGTAGTGTACGGCGTTCTTAACGTAATAATCTTGATGATATTCCTCGGCCGCATAGAATGCGCCGGCGGGGAGTATGGCCGTCGCGATGGGCTTGTCGAACTTACCTGAATCACCAAGGCTTCTTTTGGATTGCTCCGCCATCTGCTTTTGAGTTTCGTCGTGATAGAAGATGGCGGTCTTGTACTGAGTGCCTTTATCGGCGAACTGGCCGTATGCGTCGGTTGGGTCGATGTTGTGCCAAAATACTTCGAGCAGCCGCTCGTAGGAAATCTTCGACGGGTCATAGGTCACCTGGACAGCTTCGTAATGACCGGTCGTCCCGGTTGATACAGCGTCGTATGTGGGGTTTTCCGTGTGCCCTCCGGAATAGCCCGATACGGCCGACACTACCCCTTGCTGCAGCTTAAACGCGGCTTCCATACACCAAAAGCACCCGCCCGCAAACGTAGCCTTCTCCAGGTTCTCGTTTTCGGTCGTTGCGCGCTCGTCGTTCATTTCGCCACATCCAATTCAATTCGACACAGATTTCGAACACGGTCCATTTATTGACTCTCTAAGTAATATATAGCCATAACGCCGACGCCTTATACATCGGTGGTCAGTCGTCCACAATATTCTGGCGCGAAAAACCCTCAAAGAGTTTATCCTAAATCCACCTGCAAGTATGAATTACGAATTAATGGGTACATATAGGACACATAGATCAGAGCTTCCGCCAGACTGGGGGTGTTAAGATGAGATCGCCACTTCTTGAGGCCATGGCTGGATTTATAACTGCGGCATTTGCTTTCGTTGCAGCTTTGGCTTGGAACAACGCCATTCTCGCTATCTTCGAACAGGTTTTCGGCACCGCGACCGGTGTCGCGCAGCTATTAACCTACGCGGTAGTCGTAACGGCCGTAGCCGTGCTCGCGACGTATTGGATAGGCAAGGCCCTCCAAAGGGCAAAACAAGATGAGCAAGCCCCACCGGAAAGAATGCGCAAGGTTAGCTAAATACCGCTAATCGGCACCGGTCTACAATCGCAGAGAGTCATGCAAGGCGACAGCTACAAGACAGAGCCCCTGGTCATAAGAACAGGGGCTTGATTGATGTTGGGTGGAGATATCCTGATAAGCTTCGTGGTTACATCTATGCGAAGCACAAACACCATAATTCTAAGCTTTTTTTGCAAGAAAGCACTAGTTTAAGTAGAATGATTCTAAGATACGTATGATCAGTGCTATCTATAATAGGAGCTAAAATGACACCAGAGCAAAGCATGGACCAAGCCGCACAGGTACTTAGCACTTTATTGCTTATCGGCATCACTTCTTTTGGGTTCTGGCTATGGATGCTTATTAACTGTTTGGTACGTCCCGCATGGTCTTTTCCTGGTGGTGAAAGCAATGGCACTAGGGTCGTATGGACGCTTGTTCTCATCTTTGTTCCTCTTATTGGAGTTCTGGCCTATTTTTTTATAGTCTATTTGCCGGGCTTTCGGCGTAAGCGCTGGTGAAAGCTATTCGTACAATTTAGCGAGACGTAGGGAACACCCAAAAAGCTAATCCCTGGCATGATTGACGGGGTTTCATTTGCGGGCTTACGACAACGAGAGAAATATGAATCTGAACGAACTCCTTGATCAATTAGATAAAGTAAATAGTCACGGTGAAGCTATTGAGATTGCTCGTGAGCTGACCCGAAGGTTCCCGCAGTCAGATGATGCTTGGCATGCGCTCTACTGGAATATTGGATTAAATCTATCTGAGGCCATAGATAACGAGCGACATCTAGACCAACAGAATGAACTAATCAATGAGATGAGAGACGCATGGCAACATTACATGGTTTTATGCCCGAGAGATTACAATACGGTCTGGAATATGGCGGGCTTTATGATGAAAGCGGGACAGTATTCTGAAGCGGCCGAGATGTTCTTAAGGTCGGCTAAACTTCACAAGGAGTACGGCTCTGGCGATGAAGACTATCTTTTGCACGTTGCTTTCGATTACTATCATGCGGCGGCTTGTTATCGCTTAAAGAAGGATTATGAACGAGCACTGGAGTGCATAGATGGCGCTATTTCAACATTAGAGTTATCAGACTTTTGCCTGCTTAAGGCTAAAATATTAGAAGACGCCGGAGAATCCCTGGCTGCCAAGGAAGCCCTCAGTAAAGCTGATATGCTTGCGCAGGCTCAAGAAGATTACTAAGCACTACGTTTTACGGCGTGGGGCTTAGATGTCAAGCGATACGATGAGGTATTCGTAGAACAGCAGAATGAACTCAAGCATTTGCGGGAGTCAAAGCTTATGAAGCACTTGTCAAACCGAGCCAATCTGCGGTATATCAAATTCTTCCTGCTTCTTTTGGTCATGGTGCTGATGGTGGGCTGCACTGAAGCACCTCCACCGGATGCTCTGCGCACCTCAAAGCTTGGTATGAAGCCCATTGAATTATCCCTAGAGCTTCCGAATGTAGATTATGTCGCCGGCAAGCCGTATGTCGCCAGGGTGATTCTGAAAAGCGATAACTCGAGGCCTGTTGTGAGCAAAGCAGGCGAAAGCGCAGACTTATTTGAGATTTTAACGCGCGATAATAGCGATAGAATCATCATTTTAGAAGCTGCTACCGTAGAAACTACTACAACATATGGTTCCGGGGTTCGGGCATACAATGTTTCGAAATCTATCAGATTTACCGAGCCTGGCATCTACAGAGTTAGCTGTCGCCTGAAAGATGCCGAGTTGCCTGTCAAGGGCTGGCCGAATGACAGCATAGAACTCGAGACCGACCCCATAGTCATCACTGTAAGATAGGGAGTCTGTGCTTAATCCAGCGAAGCAAGCAGCTCACTTGCCTTGCTGCTAAAATAGTTCTCATACGAACATGAGGCAGCGTTTTCGAAATGCTCTTTAGCTTTATGGGAATCATCAAGCGCTTGATAGTAACAACCTAGAAAGAAGTTATCGGTTGCAGAGAAGAATTCGCGGTCAAACACTAGCACGGCTTGCCCAAATTTATATCTGTTTCCTGGACTAGATTTTAGATATTGATTAACGTTGCGTTTTGCGCTTTCTAAGTCGTCACGCAATATGTCGAGATAAGCATAAAACAGCGAGAACGAGGGATGCTGTACTAATGATTCTCCGACTTGCAAGTGAACTTCTGCCGTATCAAGATTTCGCCCGAGCATCAATAGGTTTGCGCCATAAAGTAGACTGCGGACACCGCGTAGATTCTTACTCAACCTCTTTTGAGGCATTCTATCCAAGGTTGCTATGGATTTCTCAAACCTACCGGTGCGGTGGTGAATTTCTGAAATATTGAAAATCGTCGTTTGCTGTACGGTTCTGCCTAACCAGCGTTTCTTCTGCATTTTCTCAAAGATACGCATAGCTCCATCAAAATCGCCTTTGACTAGGAGCTTGGAAGGCCTGTAGATGTAAAGATATGTTATGCCAATAGTAACAGACCCTACGGCTATGGATGGTATGTAATCAATCAAAGTAATCACCGACTCCCTGGCTGGCATAACGATCAAAGGCAAGCCTTATAAGCATATAATAGTATATTGCCGGCGTATTGCACAGTATTTTAGGCGATACAACTCACCTTTGATGTCGATGGTTGCAGCTAGTAAGTATAATGAAAACATCGTCAATCGTAAGTGTGTATGAATATGTTAATTACTGGGAATATGGTCTCAATTTGGTCATCAAAACCCGAAATTCATGGTAGAATACAGGGGGACACGGACAAGGGCAAAACAAACAATTGCAGCTCAACAACTAAACACACAACATGCCGCTGCAGCTCAGCAGGTTGTCTAGTATATTAGTGCTAGAATCGCACGTAGGAAGCGACCACCCAGGAGGATTTATGTCAAGGCTTGAAGAGAGTATCGAAATTGCTAATCCCCAGCATCCGCATTGTGCCACAGTCCTTTTGCTCGACACATCGGGATCGATGATATCCAACGGCAAGTTGAATCAGCTCAATGAGGGCTTGCGCTTCTTCAAAGAGGATGTCATCTCTGATGAGCTAGCCAGCAAGAGAGTGGATTTAGCGATTATAACCTTTGGACAAGGTGTGACTGTTGCCCACGACTTCTCATCGGTCGAGCAGTTCGACCCGCCTACATTACAAGCCGGAGGCTTAACGCCTATGGGTGAAGCCATCCTTAGAGCGATTGATTTAATCGAAGAACGTAAACTCGAATACAAGAGCAGAGGTATTGATTACTACCGCCCATGGATATTTTTGATCACGGATGGAGAACCTTCCGATATGCAACCAGGCGATGAAACCTGGAATAAGGTAATTGCAAGTATTAATGACGGAGAGAATAACAAAAACTTCTTATTTTTCACGGTCGGAGTCGAGCCTGCGGATATGGACACGCTAAAGCAGCTCTCGCCCTCAAATCGAGCGCCTGTAAGGTTAACGCCCGGCAAGTTTAAAGCTATGTTCGAGTGGTTGTCAAAAAGCCAAGGCAAAGTATCGGCATCTAAAGTCGGCGAAAATGTTCAGCTGGATAGCCCGGCTGGATGGGCAGAGATCTCAACAATATAGGGCACAGGAGGATATGGTTGAAAACAGATTCAACGCGGCCATTAGCGACGCCATATTTTTTTGGCGCATCGGTCGTAGGTCCACTTCATGTCCAGTTGACTATGCCGTGTCAAGATTCATTTGCCTTTAAGACTATTGATGAAGATTTTGCGGTTGCCGCTATTGCGGACGGGCTTGGCAGCGCATCGAAAGCTGATATGGGAGCTGAAGTAGCAGTCAAAAGTGCTGTAGAAAGTGTAGAAACAGCTATAAAAGCAGCACCTGAAGGTGTGGATATCGAAACCCTGGCGAAAGACGCAGTAACCGCGGCCAGGAGAGCGCTGGAGAATAAAGCCAAAACCGAAGAATGTAGCCTCCGTGATCTGGCGTGCACACTTCTCGTCGTTATTACCCTTAAGGATTCGGTTGCAGCCGTTCATATAGGAGATGGTGCGCTCGTTGTCGACTCGGATAATGGTCTCCATCTCATTACGGGACCGGGAGAATCCGAATACACAAATGAGGTCACACCGCTGACAAGCCAGGATTGGGAGCGGTCGATTAGAAGCACATCAATCATCTCTGGCGTAAACGGTATTGCGTTGTTTACGGATGGCTGCCAACGAGCTGGCTTAAAGAAAGCTGATAATAGCTACACACCATTCGAAGGCTTTTTTAGACCGCTTTTTAAATATGCCGCGCGGATTGATGATTTTGAGCAGGCCAACCAGGATATCCATGATTTACTCGCATCCGATAAGCTTAGCGAGCATTCAGAGGATGATAAAACCTTAGTTCTTGGCATTCTACCTAAAGGAACGTAACTAATGCCAATTCATACGGTTTATGACCTGAAGGGCAAGAAAATTCGATTAAAAAGCACTAGTAAGAGCGGCGGCGAGGGGTCTATCTACGAAATTGTCGGCAATGATAGTAGTTGCGCCAAGATTTATCATTCGCGAAAAGTCACCGCGGAACTCCACCAGAAAGTATTGAGCATGGTGGAAAACCCACCAGACGACCCTTCTCCCGATGCGAGACATCGGTCAATCGGCTGGCCGGAAGACGTTCTCTATAGCGACTCAGGCAGAAGTTGGTTTGTTGGCTATATAATGCCTTTGATAGACACAAAGACATTCCAGGAAACCCATAAATATTTTGACCCTTCTGATAGGTTAAAAGCGTTCGGTGGAAGCTTTACCTGGCAGCACTTGTTTACCGCGGCGTTTAATATGGCGAGTGCGGTTGCGGCGTTACATGAGAAAGGGCATCGGATCGGAGACTTAAGGGAAACCAATATTCTCGTATCTCCAAGTGCCCTGGTGTCGATAATCGACTGTGACTCGTTCCAGGTAAAAGATAGCGCATCGGGTATTACATATTACACTCGAGTCGGAAGCGGTGAGTTTCTGCCTCCTGAATTGATGGGTGCGGATTTCAAGACAAACGATTATGACCGATACCACTCGGATTTGTTTGCCCTAGCTATCGTAGTCTTCAAGTTCTTGTCGAATGGTGTCCATCCCTATCAGGCAAGAGGCCCTCTCGTCGATGACGCTCCATCCCCTGAGGAAAAGATAAAGAAGGGGTATTTCCCATATGCCGCACACATTAAAGGCATCGAACCGCCTAGCTACGCGCTCCCATACGACATAATTCCGCCGTCTATAAGGGTTTTGTTCAACCGGTGTTTTGTTGATGGCCATACAGACCCTTTGAGGCGGCCTGCGGCAATTGAATGGTTTGAAGCATTAAAAGCCGAGGGTGTAAAGCTAAAACAATGTTCTAAGAATGAATACCACTGGTATGGTAATCACCTTAGTGACTGCCCGTGGTGTAATACTTTAATCAGTCTCGGCAAAGATTACTTTCCGAAGCCTTTTTATGCCGGTCAACAAATAGAGCTTATCGCGGCAAAATACGTGCCCGAATCGCCACAGGAAGTACCGCCGGGGCAGGGGCAGTCACAAACACTCATGCCGGCAACCGGTACTGGGCAAACAACCCAGCGGGCGTATTTACGAACGAGAGTACCCAGAAAAAGCGCGAAGAAAAACCGGGTCCTATCGAGAAACATTTGGGTCGGCTTTGCACAGCTGCTTGGGGGCATTCTAGCTCTATACGCCGGCTTTATGCTTTACAAATATGGTGTTTATGGATTAAACCAACTCGACCCGTCCGTAGATGATTATGAAATATTTTTAGCGCAAGTTATTGCGTATGTGTTCCTTCTTGTGTTTGGAATTCATATCATACGTTCTGGGATTGATGACTGGTAGGTTGTATTCAATTATTTTGGAATT
>JAUXNY010000089.1 GCA_030682615.1 Candidatus Aquicultor sp.
GACCTGCTCGTCTCCATACCGACCACCATCGGCGATAAAGCCATCAGCGCCTCGGGTATCGACGACGGCATGGGTTATGTCCCGACAGACCACAATACCCTGAAAGCGAAAAAGCACGACAACGTCTATGTTCTGGGTGACGCGACAAATGTTCCGACCTCAAAAGCCGGCTCGGTCGTCCACTACGAGGTCGACGTCGTCCTTTACAATATCCTCAGCGAGATATGCGGGGGTGAGGCGATGCCGATGTTCGACGGTCATGCGACCTGATTTATAGTTACCGGGGCTGGAAGCTCCGTACTGATCGACTTCAACTACAAAGTCGAGCCGCAGCATGGCAAATTCCCATACGCATGGGGTCCGCTGCAGCTACTCAAAGACACCAGGGCAAACTGGTATGGCAAGAAGGCGTTTAGCTATCTCTATTGGACCGCCCTTCTCCCAGGACGTCACCTGGGCGAGTCATCGATGCCGTTCTGCGGCAAAGACGTCGACCACGAATAGTAATTCGATTGCGGCGAACATAATGCCGCGTTCGCGTAGGTTATGATTAAATTAGGATAAAGGTCGCGAGAGCGGCCTTTATCTTTTCCCTTTCTCCTGTCTTTTTCATGCGCATCGATTTCGCATATAATCAGAGGGCAAGCTGATGATGGTGGGCGTTAACACCGGTAACCGTGGACCTGGAGGACACCGTTGACAGATTCTTCACAAAGCAACAAAGCAAGGACAACAGCGAGTGGCGCTGCGGAGATAAACCCGAAGATGAGCGCGAAAACAGCACTCTTCTGGGATGAATCGTTTCTCTGGGGACTTATCGCTTATAAGACGTTGAGCGCGGTCGGCGCCGATTTCGACCTTGTGACTGCCGCCGACATCAGGGACGGCGCGCTCGACTCATATGAAATACTATTCGTTCCCGGTGGTTGGGCGAGCAACAAAATCAAAGCCCTTCGACCAGACGGTGTCGAGCGCGTTCGCAGTTTTGTTAAAAATGGTGGTTCCTATCTCGGTTTTTGCGGTGGTGCCGGGCTGGCGCTCGCGCATGAAAACGGGCTGGCGCTCGCGCCCATCGGTAGAAAACCGACGAACATGCGCGTACCGAGCTTTAGCGGCAAAATCAAGCTTAGAGAGCTTGCGTCGAAACACCCGATGTGGGATGGCATAGCCGAAGGAAGCTCTTTTTACGCCTGGTGGCCGGGGATGTTCTCGGTTCAAGAAATTGATGGTATCAAAACTCTCGCGCGCTATGGAGAGCCCGAAGAGGGCTCATACGTGGCCGACCTGGTGGTCGGGCCTTCAGTCGACTGGGAAAAGCATGAAAAAGAGTACCGCACCAACTTGAACCCGGCGCGTATCCAAGGTGAACCGGCGGTTATCGAGACGACCTACGGTGCCGGCAGAGTGCTCTTATCCTACCTCCACTTCGAGACGCCCGAGGATAGCTTGGGACACACAGTCCTTCTTAACATGCTCTCATATCTCGGGGCGGGCAAAAACCGCCTTTCGAAAAAGCACACGCTGGACAGCCAAGCCAAAGCCGCACCCTCCCCTGTCACCGGTGATAGCGCAAAAGCCGTCACTGCGGCTCGAGCCCTAGAAGCTGCCGCACTCGACCTCATAGGTTTCGGTGAGAAGCTTGGTCTATGGTTTTGGAGAAAACCTTGGATTATCCAGTGGCAGCGCGGTGTCAGGGGCATCGAATACTGCACACTCTATATTATGCTGCGAAAGCTCTCCGAGTTGGTGGCGGAACAGACCGACGATGATATAGATCTTGGGAGCGCGCTCGAAGAGACCTACCCGCAAGTCTTATCCTTCACAGGCGACGCCAAGAAGCTGCTCGAACTTGAAGAAAGAGCGATTGGGCAAGGATATATCACACCGCTAAAAAGCGACGACCCCGAAATACAGGCCTTAAGGGAAAAGCTTTTTTCAAACACGAAGAGCTTCGGTGGTTCCTTTAAAGACATCCTCGACAAAATAGATGCGTTGGTGCTCGCGCTTCTTCGAGGCCGATAAGGCCTAGGTCCAGGTCGTCGGCTTATGCTCTTCGACAAGCTCAACAAACCCGGTGTAATCCACCTCTTTGATACCGTCGATGACATTAGCCACACCGCGAGCCAAAAGGTCTTCCTTCAAAACATAAACGGTAAAGTCCTTCATGATGGACTCCATCTTCTTCTCAAGCGCGGTTCCCGCCATTGCGCCGTAGACCGCGTCCTCTATGAGCAGAATCGGCGAGCCTTTCTTGGCGAATTTCACGCAGCTGTCTAGGCTGGTTGAAACATATGGCGACCTGTTTACTAAATGAAGCATCGTGCCTCCTCATCTCCGACTAAAATTAACACTAAAGACTATCACTAAAACGGCAATACCACGTCTTGCTCTTCCATAAGCTTGGTTATGGTCTCTGTGTCGACCACTTCGGCCTCGACAATCAAATCATCCGCAGTCAAGCCTCTGGCCTCCATTGACTCCTTGTCCACATACAACTTCTCGATATCATACATTTCAAGCACTCTAAAGGTCGGCGAAAAATCTTTGATACCTACCGCTGAGGTATCCATGCCCTTCTTTATCGAATACACGCCGTCATCGGCGAATATCATCGTGATATCCTGCTCGTACGCGCCCATAATCAATACCGACTCGAGGCCTTCAAATGAATATATCGTCCCGTATGGTGCTTTACGCATCATAATCATTATCTTACTTATATCGCTCACGAGGTTATCCATCCTTTCTATCTAAGAGGCTCCAAATGTGACAAACCTGTCCGCATTGATAGCCATCTCCGTCAACTGACCGAGACCCGATATCCTAAAGCCCGGGGCCAATACGTCGTCGTTGATACCTCTGCGCTTCGCAGCGGCAATACAGACTACCAGGTCGACGCCTTTTTCACCTATCTCAGACCATCTCTTCACAATATTGCGGTCATCCTGCTGCGTGTCGGTCAGTTTCGTGGAATTGATAACTCCGTCGTGATAAAAGAAGACGCCCACGATTTCGTGCCCTTTTTCCATAGCGGCTTTCACAAACTGATAGGCACTGTCGGAAGATTCGTGTTGATACGGGCCTTCCTGAACCATCACACCAAACTTCATAGAATTCGCTCCTTCCTAATGATTAAATCTACGATGTCGCCAAGACTCGGCCGTCTATCCGGCCGGTAATTCGAATATGCAAAAACTATACCCATGATATACCCCGTAGGGTATCGTGTCAATAGCTCATACAGGGCTAAACCGCTCTACTGCCAATTATACCCATACTACCATAGCCCATAGCTGCCCGGGCGCAGGCTAAAATACTATATGTTATCATACTATATTACTATATTATCCCAAAAACGTTAACGGTGGTGTTTTCGCTTTGCTTGCTCTCCTGCGCGAAACTACGCTCGCGCAGCGCTCCCGACATCTCTAGTTAAGCAAGCAAGCGAAGTTTTTGCAACCTCAGGAAGTAGACGCTATCTCTTGGCAGCTACGAGTCTTCGTGGTTAGTTATTATTCCGATGATTCTCAGGTTCTCGCTAGATGCTCCGCCTGTCATCACTCAAGGTTTGCAGTCGTTCGCCGATAATTTCAAATATAAAACACACTCTTAATACTTATAACTGGGAGCCTACGATGAATTGTTGGGAATACAAGGAATGCGGCCGTGATAAAACCAAAGATTGCCCCGCTTACCCATTTCATGGGCAGAGCTGCTGGCGTATTGCCGGAACACTCTGCGGCGGCCAAGTTCAAGGTACTTTTGCCCAGAAGCTCGGCGACTGCACAAGGTGTGAGTTCTACAAGGAAACAAACGAACTGGCGAAAAGACAACGAGCATCACTTCTTAGCGGATATTTCGGGTAGGCCGGGAGTTGCGCGACGACCGGCAATTTCTATAGTCTAGCTTTCGCTCCCGCTATCGAGCCATGAACACATCCCTTGGGTTGCTTTGAATAAATCCTAAAACAAGCGCATGACAACTATCGTTATGGCCGCAATAGACGCCGACGCCGGTATGGTAAAGACCCATGCCCATACGATGCGCGAGGCTAGCGTGATGGCGCCCGAGGTTTCGGCGATGAAACCTCCGACCGGCTTCAATTTGGTAAGCTTAGAACCCATTGTCTTGACGATCCTAAAGCCGCCCATGAGAGTTCCGACGCCCATAGTCGTATACGAGATGAGAACAACCCAGTATGGGATAGCGAAAGAACCCTTGATATAACCGGCCGAATAAAGCCGAACATCGGTGATAGGGCAACCTCAAGCTTAACCCTATAATTCCCGCATTATTCTCTTCTCGCTTCCGCGACCGATGTGATTTCGATTCCGCCGCGTGGCTTTTGTACTACGATTACCTTACACCAGAATGGATTACACGCATCATAAAAATCATTCGCTATTTTGTCAGCCAGAGATTCACAGAAACAGCCTTCGTCTCTGAAGCTCCAGAGGTAGAGCTTGAGGCTTTTGCTTTCCACGCATAGCTTGTCCGGCGCGTACTCGATTGTGACCGTTTCCCAGTCGGGCTGGCCTGTCACCGGGCAAAGGCTCGTTACTTCATCGCTTTTCAAGATAACCGTGCGCACGCTCGACGGCTTTTCAAAGGTTTCAAGAGCCTTTATCGGCTCGCTTGTAGTTTTGCCCAGGATATTGAAGTCCATATAACCTCCTGCATTTCTCTTAGTCGATGCCTATAAGCTTATGAAGTTGCACGCTCAATCTCCAGCTAGGGTTCGCCTTTACGAAATCCACACAGAGCGCCATCATGTCTTCTCTATTGCTTGCCGGCTGCAACGAATAATACTCTCCCCATTTTTCAAATGCCTTAGCTCTCTCAAGAGCCTCCTCAGAGTCGATGACCATTTTTATCTCGTTAGCCTGCTTCAACATGAGGCTGTCCGGCTCCGTTTCACTCTTAGGGCTCACCACCAGCCAATCGCAGGCGACAGGCTTGTAAATCGTGCCATTGGTCTCAATCTGTATATTGAGGCCTTCGAGCTTGAGTAGCTCGGTCAAGACCTGTAGATCCTGCATAAACGGTTCGCCACCGGTTATGCAGACCCATTTCGAGGCATACTTCTTCGCCTCAACAACGACCTCGGGTGCACTCAATTCATACCCCGAATCGAACGCGTAGCTCGTATCGCAAAACTCACAACGCAGATTGCAGCCAGCCAAGCGCACGAAAACCATCGCTATCCCGGTGTTTCTACCTTCCCCTTGAATCGAGTAGAATATCTCGCTAATCTTCAAAATAAGTAGCTCCTGAGCGATTCGATTCCCAGACGGTTACCCTGTACACACCCGGTATTTTTGGCTTCAACCCACTGTAAAAATAGTGCGCCATATTCTCGGCGGTCGGATTCTGGATGATATCGTTCAAGAGCGAATGGTCGGGCAGAAGTTCTCTCAATATGGCTTTGACGTCAATAAAATCGATTACCATACCATCCCTTAACTCCCCTGATCGTATCGTGACCTCTACGACCCATGTATGACCATGCAGATTGGCACAGAGGCCGGAATGTCCCGGTAAGAAATGGGCTGCGGCAAACTCTTCACGAACATGAATCTCAAACATATTAACTCTCATCCACCGTCCGGTAAGTAATAGGGTCGACCAGTCTATTAGCCTTAAATGCCTCAAGCCGGGATATACAGGTCGCACACTTGCCGCACGCCTCTTCCCCGCCCTGGTAGCACGACCACGTAAGTTCAAACGGTGCACCTAGCTCATGCCCAAGCTTTACTATCTCAGCTTTGGTAAGCCATTCGAGCGGAGTAATCAAGCGCACCTTATGATACGTCCCGACCCAGACCGCGTTTTTCATTGCGCCGAGAAACTCGGGCGTACAATCTGGGTAAGCCCAGTTCAGCGCATCTTCAGCATGAGCGCCAAAATAAACGGCCTGAGCATTTACCTTCAGCGCATAAGCTGTTGCGACGGAAATCAACATTCCATTTCTAAATGGCACATACGTCGAAACCGGCCCACTCTCTTCCGGATATGGCCCCGGAGGAATCTCTTTATCCTCGTCGACAAGTGTTGAGCCGGCTCCTTCAAATAGCTCCGCGGCGAGCTTGACCGTTTCATAGCTTCCCAGGCCAAGATAATCAGCGATTTCTCTTGCGGCCTGGGATTCTTTTGAGTGTTTTTGTCCGTAGAGGATATTGAGCGCGTCCACTTGGTCGGCTTGATAATTACGGGCGGCGAGAAGCGCGCAGACCATGGAGTCAAGTCCGCCAGACAACAGAACAACCGCTCTCACTTATATTGCCTCCATTTAGATAAAACGCTGAGTCCGCGTTTAGTGATCGCTCAAATATTACCAGTATATCACAGGAGGTTTGCAAGTTAATCCACCATTATGCATACTAGACGCGCAAAGCGTAAATGGCTCCGTAGAGCCATTATCCTTGAACTTTGTCGGGGCGACAGGATTTGAACCTGCGACCACACGGCCCCCAGCCGTGTGCGCTACCAAACTGCGCTACGCCCCGTATATGTAATGCAGAAACATTATAGCAAATCTAGGTTGAGCATTAAACCACGGCGCTCACTTTTATTCCGCCGGCAAGCTACCGTTGGATACTCGTTCGATAAACATCACAATAGAAGCTGCAATCGACGACCGCAGTTTTCGGTAAAATTGCGCTGCTAGAATTCATTTTGGCGTCCAAGCGCGCTATATTATTCTACGCACATTAAATTCAGAGACAACAACGATGGGGCTTATGCATAACACGCCAAGAAAGAGAAACCATTATTGACGTTTTGCGGTTTATTTTTGATATAATAGCGGGTAAGAAATTTGAAACACGCTAATATTAATTTAGCGCACGCTATTCTAAGACGGGTGTCATTATGAGGTATTCGCTTCCGACCAACGAGGTCTCGGCGCAAAACCAGCTTTCGCTCATTAAGATATATGTTCAGAAAAGCGGTAACGGCGCGAATCCTGTTAGAATCGAAGAGATAAAGGCGCTCTCTCCGGTTAAAAGCGACCGAATTTCAAAATGCCACCGCTTCTTAGTCGACATCGGCCTGCTCATCAAAGAGGGCCATAAATACCGGCCCACAAAAGAAGCGGTACGAATCATCAACTACTTCGCGGACGGGGAGAACTACTCCGCCCAGGAACGACTGAGGGCGCTCGTCGCCGAGACATGGTTCGGCTCATTCATACACGAGCTATTACACCTGGTAGGCTCGATCGACAAGGATTCGCTGATTCAAAGAATGCTCGTCGAAGCAAAACTTCCCGATGTCGACCTTAATAAAGAAAAGGCAGCCGTCCTGATAGACTGGCTGCTCACGGCCGATTTTATCGAGAAGAACTCGAGCGAGCGCTTTATCTTAAACGAAACACCGCTTCTTCCTGAAAGCGTACCGGTACCAATGCCGACGATACCGGCTTCGACAGTCCTCGAACAGGTTGCGGACAGCAAGGGCATGAAGATAAACGTCAATGTCGAACTGTCGCTCGATGAGTTAAGCCCGCAGATGAGAAGTGAGATAATCCAGCTCATCAAGAGCAAGCTCGCGTAACTGTTTATTCACCATTAAGCTCAATTTTCTTGCTCAGCTGGACAGCCGTCCCGCGGTCGGTAGTTATATAGTCGATTGCGTCGACGAGTTCTTGCATAAGAAAAATTCCTCTACCCCTATCCCTGATTAGGTCCGGCGGCCGCCACTCGGCAAGGTTGGGATTGTAGCCTATTCCATTATCGGTGATGCGTATCTTGAAGCAATCATCCCCTAAAGCGCATGTAACGCGAATATTGTTATTCTCGCCGTCCGGGGACTGTCCATGCATGACCGAGTTGGTCACAGCCTCGCAGACCGCGACCAGCACATCCGATGTGTCGATTCGCGGCATGCCCGCTTTATTCAGCTCTTCCGCCACGAAACGCCTGACATCGTTGACGGCGACCGGCTTGTTGGCCACGACAAGTTCACTCGAAGCCACTTCTTCCGCTTTCTTGGTGGACTTCAAAACGACAATCGTGAAGTCATCATTGAGCTCTCCCGCTGAGAAAGCTATAGTTCGCCTGTAAATCAAATCTGTAAGCTGCTGGGCACTTAACGTCACGTTTTTCTTGACAAGCCGTTTTAATCGATCTAAACCGAAACACCCGCCGCGCTTGTCGCGAATATCGGTGACGCCGTCGCTCAGAAGCACCAGAATATCATCGGTCCCCAGCACTACTTGCTTCTGGTCGATAAAGAGGTTCTCGCGTATTCCTAGCGGAGTCTGCGGGTCCCAGAGATATTCGACCACCCCTTTTGAGGCTAAAAGAGGCGGTAAGTGGCCGGCGTTAGCATATACAAATGTCGACGTCTTCGAATTGTAGACACCATAGATGGTCGTGACAAAGACCTCGGGCGAGGTATCCTCCCACAATATCTGGTTTACGGCGCGAAGCGGCGAAATGACCGAATCCGTGTTGGCCGCCGCCGAACGCAAGATATACTTATGCATCGAAACCAGTAACGCCGCCGGCAGGCTTTTGCCTGCAACGTCCCCGATAGCGATACCGAGCTTGTC
>JAUXNY010000103.1 GCA_030682615.1 Candidatus Aquicultor sp.
TGGCGCCGCCAAAAACGGTTGAGCGCCACCTTATCAAAGCGGCCGGACCTGTTGGCGCATGCCGACTTAAGCGATGCCGACAAGAAGCTGCTCGCGGCTATGAAAGACGCGAGCGATTAAGCATAAGTCTATTGATATATATATATTCTTTAGCTATAATTCTAATGTTGTGCCAAAAAGGAGGGTATCATGGATATTATTGAAAGCATTGAAAGGGCGCAGCTTCGAGATGACATCCCTAGCTTTAGAGCCGGTGACACGGTCAAGGTTCACTATAAGGTTGTTGAAGCAGGCCGCGAGAGAATCCAGGTCTTTCAGGGAGCGGTAATCAAGAAGCAAAATGGCGGCATCCGCGAGACCTTTACGGTCCGCAAGATGTCTTTCGGGGTCGGGGTTGAGCGCACGTTCCCCATGCACTCGCCGAAAGTCGCTAAGATAGAGGTTCTATCCAGAGGAAAAGTAAGGCGCGCGAAACTCTACTACATTAGAGAGAAGATCGGCAAGAAGGCCCGCATAAAGGAAAAGAGATTTTAGAGAAGAATCTGATATGGATGTCTGATCATATGCCGGATGAGAGCGAAAACACAGCGAATAACGGAGAAGAACGCTCGGATAATACTGTTGGTGGCCGAGAAAATACCGGCGATAAGATTTCAGGCGCTCATAAAAGCGAGTTACCGGCGCGCAACAACGAGGTCGAATCTTTCATTTCTTTCCTCAAGGAATTGCCGGTTCTTATAATCACGGCTGTGGTGATAGCCTACGTTATTAAATGGCTTATATTACAGCCTTTTTATATTCCATCGCCATCTATGGAGCCGACTCTCATCCCGGACGACCGCGTTCTTGTAGCCAAATTCATATACCGGTTTGGCGAACCGAAACCGGGCGACATAATCGTGTTCGTAGCCCCGACAGGACAAAACCGCGACTACATCAAACGAATCGTTGCGGTCGAGGGTGACGAGGTCGAGGTGCGGGAAGGCGACTTGATCGTCAACGATAAACCGGCTCCCCAAGATTACGAGACGATGCCGGGCGACTATAGCAACTGGGGTCCGGAAGTAATCAGAAAAGACCATGTCATGGTCATGGGCGACAACCGACCCAACTCCGCGGACGGGCGCGTATTCGGCCAGTTGCGCGAAGATGCCATACTCGGCAAGGCGTTTATGATATATTGGCCCCTGGACCGGATAAGCCTTTTCGAATAAGTCGACCAAGCCAAAAACACTATGAGTCTTTCAAAGATGACTATCGCGGAAATCAAAACGTACCTCGCTTCGGTTGACGATTCCAACGCCGAGGAGCTTCTGCGGCTTATCGAGCGCGACGGTAGGACCGGCCTTCGGTCTCTTGCCTTATCCTGGAGCCGCAGGAAAGAGCGCTTAGCGCGAGAGGAGTGTCGCCTGCACGAACTTACCAAGTATGAGCGCAATCTCGGGGCACAAGGCTTCGGGTTCGTCGCCGGTGTGGACGAAGCAGGGCGCGGAGCCCTGGCCGGGCCGCTGGTAGCCGCCGCCGTCATACTTCCCGAAAACACCGGGCTCCACGGCTTGCGCGACAGCAAGCGCCTAACACCTGAACAGCGCGATAAACTATTCGAGCCGATAAAGGAGACTGCCCGCGCATGGCATATCGTAGCAATCGACGCCGGTCTCATCGATGCGAACGGAATTCAATGGGCGAACCTTCATGCGCTCGAACAAGCGGTTCTCGGTCTGACCCCGCGGGCAGACTACGTTCTTTCAGATGCCTTCGCCCTTCCATCACTGGAGACTCCGCAGCTAGCTATTACCAAGGGCGACAACTTATCGCTGACCATAGCGGCGGCGTCGGTCCTGGCTAAGGTGACGCGAGACCGGATAATGGTCGAGCAACACCGTCTATATCCACAGTATGGTTTTGACAGACACAAGGGATACGGTACCGACGACCATTGCAGGGCGCTCGAAAAGCATGGGCCTTCGCCTGTTCACAGGTTATACTTCGAGCCGGTCGCAAAGGTGCGACAGCTGAATTTTTGATATAATGAATAGACTGGCGCATTCTAGGGGTGCGCCGGTATCATAATGAAAAAGCTATTGGTGTGCGAACTTCATGAGCGACGATATCAAAGAAGAAGAAATAGAAAACAACGAGGCTGGGGATGATGCATGCACCCCTCCCGAGAAAATCGTATACAACGGAATCGAGTTCGCTCACCCCAGCGAGGAACACTGCGCGAGAATCCTCGATTTCTACGGGGTGAAGTGGGAATACGAGCCGCGTATGTTTCCAATAGAATGGGATAAGGACGGAAATGTCACGCAAAGCTTTTCCCCTGACTTTTACCTGTCCGACCTCGACCTGTACATAGAGCTTACGACAATGAGCCAGAAGCTCGTTACCAAGAAGAACCGCAAGGTCAGACGTTTGCGCGAGCTACACCCCGAAATCAACATCAAGATATTCTACCAAAAAGACTTTAAGAACCTTCTTCTAAAATACGGAATGCCTCGCGAAGAGACGCCGTAAGTAGGGTCTTTATTGCGCGCTAAAGTTTCCGATATAATATAGATAAAAATATATGGCACAGGGGAGGCGAAATGCTCGACGACCATATCGAGAAGATACTCATAAGCGAAGATGAGATAGCAGCCAAAGTCATAGAGCTCGGCAAAGAGGTCTCAGTTGACTATGCAGACAAAGACCTTGTCATTGTCAACGTGCTTCGAGGAGGCGTGATTTTCGTCTCCGACCTCATCAGAAAAATGTCGATACCCGTCACCGTCGATTTCATGGCCATTTCAAGCTACGGTCCATCGACTGAATCGTCGGGCGTGGTCAGGGTCGTCAAAGACCTTGAGGAGAATATCCATGACCGGCACGTCCTGGTCGTTGAGGATATCATCGACACCGGGCTGACCCTCGGCTACCTCTTGAAGAACCTGTCGTCCCGCGAGCCCGCGAGCCTTAGCGTCTGCGTTCTGCTCGACAAATCGGCGCGTCGCATACTAGATAATCTGCCCATTAGATATAAGGGATTCGACGTCCCGGACGCGTTCGTAGTCGGCTATGGACTCGATTACCGCCAGAAATACCGCAACCTGCCATACATCGGCATTCTCAAGAAATCTATCTACGATTTCGACCTTAAAGATCAGCTCCCATAAGCCGGACTTCAATAACTTCGACCCGCTTTAGGGTATAAAGCAAGGGACATTTTACCTCTTAATGAATATATTAAGAGGCTAGTTTGTGTGAATTGCGCAATATATTACCTTATGATATGATATGGCAGAACTGAGTATGGGTAATTTTGCGAGTGGGTAGATACCCACTTTTTTACTTATGAGGGTGCCGGCTGATGAAGCGCGACGCGAAAATCGACCAGGTCGAACAGTTTCTTATGCCCATTTTGGACAGAAGTGACCTTGAGTTAGTCGATATCGAATTAAAGCGCGAAGCCATCGGGCTCGTACTTAGGATCTTGCTGGACGGCACAGCCGCCGCAGTCGGTATCGATGCTCTCGCGAAAGCGAGTAAGGATATCGGCAAGCTACTCGACGAGACTGGTTTGATAGAGCAGAAATTCACGCTCGAAGTCTCGTCTCCCGGCATTGAGCGGCCGCTTACCAAACCTGAGCACTTTAAGAGGTTTGCAGGCTCGAACGTGCTGGTCAAAACTGATAAAGCGATAGAGAGCAGGAAAAACTTCAAAGGTCGCCTCGTAGAAGCCGGCGATACCGGTTTCGTGGTCGAGGTAGACGAGGCGAGATTTGAGATAAACTACGACAATGTGGCAAGGGCACGCCTCCAGGTCGATATAGAGTTTTAAGCTTGTGAAAGGAGCCATATAACGTGAACGGTGAGTTGATTGAAGCTCTCAAACAACTTGAACGCGAAAAACAGATAGCTCCGGAAACGGTCCTGGAAGCGCTTAAGACTTCTCTTGCGGCTGCATACAATCGCAACTTCGGCACGCAGGAGATAAGGGTCGATATCCACCCCGAAACCGGGCAGATAAGCGTTTTTTCGCAGGAGTGGGTCGAGAAGGAAGGCGCCGAGCCTGAGCTCATAGAAGAGGAAATAACGCCGGATAACTTCGGCAGAATCGCCGCACAAACCGCTAAGCAGGTTATTCTACAAAGAATTCGCGAAGCGGAGCGCGAAAACATGTACCAGGAGTACATCGACCGCGAAGGCGACATCGTTACCGGTATCGTTGAGCAGAGCGATCAGCGCTACACCTTGGTCAACCTGGGAAGAGTTGAAGCGTTACTGCCTCCGACAGAACAAGTTCCGACCGAGCGCTATGACCATGGTACGCGCATAAAGACATATATTGTCGAAGTGAGGCGGACGACAAAAGAGCCGCAGATAATAGTATCGCGCACCCACCCGAGCCTCTTGAGACGTCTTTTCGAACTCGAGGTCCCGGAGATCTACGAGGGTTACGTCGACATTAAGTCGGTCGCTCGCGAGCCCGGCTATCGTTCGAAAATAGCCGTCGCGTCGAGGGACGCAAGCATCGACCCGGTGGGGGCATGCGTCGGGCCTAAGGGTTCTCGAGTCCGCATGGTCGTAAGTGAACTACGCGGTGAGAAAATAGATGTCGTGGAGTGGAACGAAGACACCGCTCAATTCGTGGCGAATGCGCTAAGCCCAGCGCGGGTAAAAAGCGTTAAGGTAAACGAAGCAGATCATACCGCCGAGGTCATCGTCCCGGACAACCAGCTATCGCTGGCTATCGGTAAAGAAGGTCAAAACGCGCGTCTTGCCGCAAAATTGACGGGTTGGCGCATCGATATTAAGAGTGAATCTCAAGCAACGGACTCGGGCGAGGCTGAAGAAATACTTGCATACAGCGACAGTGAAGAGCCTGTGGAGACACTGTCCGGAGCCGAAACGGCGGCGGACGCCGATGCTTTTTGCCAGGCCATAAAGTCTTCAGGTGAGCGCTGCGCGAACAAGGCACGCCCAGGCAGCGCCTATTGCGGTGTCCACAAAAAGCTCGAGGAAGCCGAGGGGTAATCGTTGGCGAAAACGAAGAGTCCCGCTCAGCGAACGTGTATCGGATGCCGAGAGGTTAAACCGAAAAAGGATTTGATACGCATAGTAAGAACACCCGAGCGCGATATAATAGTCGACCCGACGGGAAAAGCTAACGGGCGGGGCGCATATGTGTGCCCGAGCAGAGATTGCCTTACGGCGGCGACAAAAAGCGGAAGGCTTGCCAAGGCGCTCGATACGGACATTGCGAAAGAGACGCTGGAGCGCATAATTGATGATGTTCACGCCCTTCTAGGCGATAAGGGCACGAAATAGATTAGGTGGTGATCGGATGAGAGTTTATGAGCTGGCTAAACAAATGGGCGTATCAAGCACTGAACTCATGAACAGACTTCAAAAACTAGGTGTCGAGGTAAAGAATCACTTTGCCGCCATCGAACCCTCGGTGGTAAAGGAACTTCAGGCTGCCCAGACTGCCGGTTCGTCACCACAAACTGAGGTCAAGAAGAAGAAACCGGTGGGCGACAAAAAGCCTGCCGTGACTAAACAGGCGACGGTAGCGGGTAAGCCCGCTGAGGCAAAACCGGCGCCGAAGCCTGCTGCTAAAAAACCAGCCGCAGTAAGTGACAAGGCGGTCAAGCCTGCCGGCAGCGTCGCGAAGGCTCCCGCAAAACCAGCACCGCAGCCGGCCCAAAAGACACCCGCGAAACCTGCGCCAGAGCAAAAGGCGCAGCCACAGCCGGAAGTAAAAGTCGAGGCTCCCGCAAAAGAGGCGCAGGCCGCGGCAGCTCCTCCGGCCGAAAAAGCCAAAATTTTGGAGATACCGCAAGCCGCGACCGTCAAGGAATTCGCAGAACTAGTCGGCAAAGAGCCGACCGCTATTATAAAGACCTTGCTTAAACTGGGAGAGCTGGTCACGATAAACCAGTCTCTAAGTTCCGACATTATTGAAATACTCGCGGACGACCTCGGCTATGAACCCAAGATAATCAGCCCGGAAGAGCTGGAAGAAGAGGAAGAATTCGAAGAGGATTTGTCGAATCTCGTTCCAAGGCCGCCGGTCGTGACGGTTATGGGCCATGTCGACCACGGGAAGACGTCGCTTCTGGACGCCATCCGCAAGACCGATGTCATGTCGGGCGAGGCGGGCGGCATCACGCAGCATATAGGAGCGTACCAGGTAGTCCTTGACGGAAGAAAAATCACCTTCATAGACACGCCGGGCCATGAGGCGTTTACCGCGATGCGCGCTCGCGGCGCGCAGGTAACCGATATCGCCGTGCTCGTAGTCGCCGCCGACGATGGTGTCATGCCTCAGACCGTTGAGGCTATCAACCACGCGAAAGCGGCCAATGTTCCCATCGTTGTCGCAGTCAATAAGATCGACAAGGAGAACGCGGACCCCACACGAGTACGCCAAGAGCTCACCGAATATGCGCTCATCCCCGAAGAGTGGGGCGGGGAC
>JAUXNY010000106.1 GCA_030682615.1 Candidatus Aquicultor sp.
CTAGACGTTGCCGAGGTGGACGAAGTCGAGTTTGTGCTTGGCGATTGCCTCCGCCGTGTGCAATGTCTCGATTGGGGTAGGCCCGTCCATCATCTTATACGAGGGGAAATACCGGCTGAAATGAAGCGGGGTGTCTTTACCGAGCTTGTCCGCTACCCAATCTACCAGCTTTTCGATATCCTCTTTTGCGTCGTTACGCCCAGGAATGAGAAGGTTGGTGATTTCGATGTGGCACCCGGCTTTTTTCGCGATTTCGGCGGTTTTCAACGGGGGCCTGAAATGGCCTCCCAGCAGACGGTAGAAATCTTCATTGAAGCCTTTTATGTCGATGTTCATAGCGTCGACGAGGGGAAGTAGCTCGCGCAGGGGTTCTTCCAGTACATAGCCGTTGGTCACCAGAACGTTGTTGAGGCCGGCCTCTTTGACCAGAACCGCGATATCCTTGACGTATTCGTACCAGATAAACGGCTCGTTATAGGTGTAGGCCACCCCGATGCATCCGCCGGAGGCGTATTTCTTTGCTATCTCGACTACCTGCTCGGGGGCCATCTCTTCGGTCAGTTGCTCCAGCGCGTCCTCAACCGCAAGACCCGGGGCACTGTCGCGCGGCTGGGCGATGCTCCAGTTCTGGCACCATGGGCAGCTCAAATTGCAGCCTATCCCACCGATTGAAAAAATCGTCGAGCCCGGATGAAAGTGGTAAAGGGGTTTCTTTTCGATGGGGTCGAGCTGCGCCGAGCTAACGCGGCCATACTCCATGGCATAGAGCACCCCGCCTATGTTCTTGCGTATGAAACAAAAGCCGGTATCGTCGGGCTCGATTAGACATAGCTGCGGGCAGAGCTTGCATCTGACCACATTGTCGTCGCGTTTTTCGTAGAAGAGCGCTTCTTTCATGGTACGCTACTTGTCGCCCTCTTTGTCCTGGTGGTGCATATGCCACAGACCCCGCTTGCCCCCGCGCTTACAAGCATGGGGACCCTTATGCATCAGCATAGCTTTACCCATCAGTTTGAAATAGGACAAGAACAAGCAACCCAGAAAGACACCGAATATCACCACGAGCGGCCCGGTATCGGTAATCGGCTCATAGTAGACGCTCTCTGGCGTGACGGTAATAAAGCCTACGGGCTTTATGTGCGCACCCATACCCAAACCGCCCCCCTCACCCTCTTGTTTCTCTTCCGCCTTCATCTCGCCTTTTCCGCCACCGCCACCCCATCCGTATGATATCTTACCAACCGGAATAATGACTTTGTCGCCGGCCTGCCGGGATTCGCCAAATATGGTCTCCGTGTTCATCTTACCGATTTGGCCTACGACATTTGCGACCATGTGCTCAAACTCAGACAAAACAATCACCACCTCTGTGTATTCTTCTTAGATATTCCCAAAGTCTTGATTTTTTATTGCCTAAAACCTCTGTATCTCACAAAAACATCGCAACACCAGCCCCAGATACGGTTTTCTTTCGATAAATTTCATAATTTGTCTGTAAGCGGTTAACTATTAACTAAGCTTGTTCTATAATATTGGCAAAATAGCTTTTTACAGCAATGATTGCAGCACCTATTGGAGGTCCTTACTTTGGCCAAAGGTTCTAGTAAGGTTGAAGCTTGGCAACTTGCATTGTCTATAATCTATATTCTCCTCGGAATCATCATCGGCGTGCGACTACACGCCGAATTTTCAGGTGGTGCGAAAACGTCATCGTTAGCAATCGAAGTCCTTTTATTGGTCGCGGCAACGATTGCGATTTGGGCGTTTACATATAGCTACTCAAAGCGAAAGGCGATGAAGAAAGAGAAAGACCTTGCCAGAAACTCCATCAGAAAAACCTTCGAACTCCTCAAGACCGCCAACCGCACCCTCGACAACATCGATATGAAAGCCGCGACCATCCTCAACAGCAACACCAACAAAGACTTAGACCGGGCGCTTGCGCACGAGTTTGTCCAAAACATCCGCACCCAAGTCGTCGAGATATACAACGACATAAGCGTCTGCATCGAGGAGTGGCGAGACGTGCTCGAAGAGGAATTCGATGAGATAGAGCGACGTGAGCGTCAAATAGACAAGCTGGTCATCGACCAAATCATCAAGACGCGAAAACTCCACGAACTGGAACGCAAAAACGACGCCGACGAAAAAGACATCGATATCCTCAGAGGCGACCTGGACAGGCTGGCCGAAAAACAGCGGGTCTCGCGGACAAGCATCTTGAGCGAGTCGCGAAAATTGGTCGGAGCGCCCATAACCACCATAATGGATATCACCAGCGCTTCTTACTCCATAGGAAAATTCGAGCCGATGATCAAACAGCCGGTCTATGTCAGCAAGAGCACCGAGGTAGAAATCAAAACTACCCAATAGTGGCGGATATGTTTAGTTGTTCAGCCCTTACCACAACTCGGCACCCGGCGAATCGGGCGCTATTCGAATTCTTCCTTCTTTTTTCTATTTCTCACGAGCACAAATAGCTGCCAGCCGATGAGCAGGAAGACGGCGGCGGCGGCGGCGATGGTTATTAAATCAAAGAGGGTATAGCTCGAGCTGCCCTCTACCTCGCTTGCCTGCTCCAAACCGATCTTCCATTGGTCCGGCTCGATTCTCGAGGTGGAGGCGATATCGCTGAACTCGATTTCGCTTATATAGGTGACATCAGGATAGATGCCCTTATAGACGCTGTCGACATCGATTTTCACATACTGCGTTTGAGTCGGCTTGACTTTGAGAAACTGCATCTCCAGGCGGTCTTTGAGTTCGAATTGCTGTCTGGTACCATCGCTAAAATAAACGGTGATAAGACGCGGGCGGTTGAAATACTTGTACATGCTCTCTAATTGACCATACCCCGGAATTATGCGAACTTCCCTTATCCATCTCTTTTTTTCAAAGTATGCTATAAGCCATTCGCCTTTGCCCGGTCCCCCATAGGCCCAGGCAGTCGAGAAATCCTCGTCGAAAAGGTTGGTTCCCTCAAAGACATTATTGCCGTCAGCGTAGACCAGGGATACCCTCAACCGCGACAGCTGCCTGCTTTTTTTGCCGAAAAGCTCGACGCTGATTTCCTCACTGGGCTCAAAGTTATCGAGGGTCCAGCGCATCTGGTTTTGACTGGCTTCAAAGCCGGCCGGTTGTATCGCATACTTGCCGGCGACATCCCCGAGAGCCTTCGGATATACCACATTCTGTCCGGTCACGCCTCCGGCCAGGTGTAAGATGTAATCGGCATGGCCGACCGTGCCTTTCCAACTTGCCGCCGGGGCTAAGTTGACTAGCAGCTTGTTCTTTGACGGGGATATCCGTAGCCAATAGCGGTGCACAACGATTCGGCGCTCACCCTCGGCGAGAAAGACTTCGTGTTTATGCCAGTTTATAGTACCGTTCATAAAACCTAGCTGCTCATCATTGGTCTTAGCCGTCTTGACATCGACCGACTCTCCGTCTATATAGGCGCTAAAATTATAAACCCCGTACTTTAACTGGTCTTTGGTGTTTATCTCCTCCGGCAAACCAATAAAAAACGTCTGGGCTTCGCCGGAATTATGGAATTGATATACGTTTTCAACCTCCGCATAACCATAGCGCAGCCATACTTGCATGACCTGGCGCTCCAGGGTTATCGAAGCGCTCTCCTTGGTTTTAAGGGGAAGCCCCGAAGAACCCAGATACATGCTGTTTGCTTGCGCGATTGCGGGAATTAAGAGAACGAAGAGCGCGGTAATCAATAAGCTAAAAACGAACCTTTTATTGTTCATCCAGTCCACCTTGCCGATATGGCCGGCCTGATTCCATTGGCCAAACGTTCTTTAGCCTGCTAACTCCATATCTTAGTCCATTTTATAAGATTTCCGGCTAACAAGCGATGATTTGCGGGATTATCCATTGGAGACTTTTAATTGCGTCTGGAAAAGAGGGCTAAAGGTTGTCTATATTGTCCTGTAAGTTCTCGAGAACCGCTAAGGACCAGCCCAAGAAACCCATGAAGAAGAAGTTGTCTTCATCGTGGTCTCCGATATGCCAGAGCGCGTGCGCGGTCTCGCCCGGACTAAAGCCTATCCAGGGGATTGATATCTCGACCAGGATTTCTTCGACATCGAGGACCAGGTCTTCGAATTCGTCGTCGAGGCTTATCATCCTGTCTATATGAGCGATAAGGTTGGTCGTCTCCACCCTTAGTTCGAAGAGGTTGTCGACAAAATAGTTCGACACATCCTCGGGGCACCCTTTTGCAATGAGTTTGCGCATGAGCTGGCCGCTCTGCTGGCGGGTGTGCGCTTTTAACTCATCGTCCAGCCCGTTCTCTAAATCAGGGCTCTGTAAGCCTTCGAGTATCTCATCTAAGTCATCCGCGGCTTCGACATCCTTGCGGCCCTCGTCGTCAAACCATTTATCGGTCATCGCGTTTAGCCTGTCCATCAGCGTGTAATAGCCGCGGGCGAAGCGCTCCGAGAAGTAGCGCAGCGTCTTAACCGACTCGCGCAGCTCCAATATCTTTTCAGCGAAATCCGTCGTGGTCTCGACTTTGAAAAGCTCGACGAGCTTGGTATTAAAATCGAGCGCCTGGAGATACATCTGCGCCAAATTGTATGCGGGCTTGGCGGCTATCATAGCCGGCACCTGGCAATCGACGAATTGCCTGTATATAGCCTTGTTCGTTCTCGACAAGGCATTTTCACCATTCGCGGCTTCGGCGAGGTCTTTATCCCAATCCATCTATATCCCTTCAAACTTTCATGTTCTCTACTAGTATCGGTAGCGCCGGAAACATCATGAGCTTCACGGCATACTACCAAATCGTAGCGCTTTCTTGCAGCGCATCACCATTAGATTTGCGTCAAAACACGCAATCAGTAGATGCAGCATACCACGCTTGGCGCACACCTTCAAACAGCCGGCGCTCGGTCGCCTGTAACGGCTACGGGGTTAAACTCGTCCCCGTGGGCATAGATCAAGGATGTGGTCGACCGCGAGTGGAGTCCTGCCGATTAGCCGAAATAGCGCCCGCGCATGACCTCGGAGATTTCGCGCGTGAGGGTGAATGTGCGCTCCGCTAAATCCGGCCTCATGGTTCCGGTGCCGCAATTCGGCGTTATCAGCGCCCGCTCGACGATGAGGTCTTTGTCGATGCCTTTGTCGACGAGAAGCCCCATGCCCGCTTCGAGCCGCTCGACAAGGCTATCCGCGGTCTCGCCGGCTACCTGTTCGGGGTCGGGTAGGCCGGATGGGACGATGCCCCAGGCCAGCGCGCCTCCGCGCTCCAAAAACGCCTTTAGTTCGGCGGGATAGAGCGCCACAGTTTCGCTGTAATCGTAAGCGTCGAAGCTTATGACATCGACGGCGGTCTCGGTCAGCAAACCCCAGTCGGTGTTGCCGCAGCAGTGGATGCCCGTGAACGCGTCGATTGTGTTGATTATCTCGTCAAAGTACCGTATGACGTCGTCCCTGTTGAGACTGACGTAAGCGGAGCCTATCTGCATAAGATACGGGTCGTCGATGAAGATGAGCGCCGGAAGTTCGGGGCGGACTTCTCGAAATTTTTTGACCTGATATTTGCCTTTCATCGCGAGCGTTTTTATAATACCCTCACGGAGGATGTCGTCGTAGAACCCGGGTTTCCTGTCGAGGTCGGCCACGGTAAAACCGAGCGTGAGCGGCCCGACGATATGTCCTTTGAGCATCTTTATCCCAGGATGCTCCTCTTCCTTTAGAATATCGAGAAACCGGTAGAGCCCTTGGGCATACTCGCCGCTTATCGCGAGCGCATCGACGTCGTCGTTGAGGTAGCTCTCAAAGAGCGTTTCGAATTCGCCGACTATGTTGCGTGTCTGGTCGAAATAGCACCTCCGCTCGGTCTCGTCGATTACGAGCCCGGGCATCCCCTCTCCGTACTGCGCGTAAATGCTCTCCCGGTAGCTGAGGTTCGGCAATTGCGGCCACATCGGTATCTCGCGCAGGTTATCGAGGACCAGCCGGCACGCAGCCTCCGGGTCGGTGTGGGGTACGCTTCCTATCGCTGTCGCCATACATCTCGCTTCAAGTGACACGGTCGTCTCCTTTAAGGCTTGTACGATACAGGCTCCATCGTGGTCGATGAAGCCTGTATACATGATAGCAGTTTATATTAGAACTTCAACTTGATGGCCCTGACCGGACAGGTGTCGATGCAGAGCTCACAGAATATGCACTCTTCGTGGTCGAAGACGAGCGTCCAGTCATCGACGTTTATCGAGAGCGCTCCCGGTCGGCAAACACCGACACACGAGCCGCAGTCGACGCAGATATCCCGGTCGACGACGAGGTCTTTGATAGCCTCCTGGACGGTGACGTGCTGCTCTTTGAGGAACTCGATGGCTTTTTCAATCTGCTCTTTCGGACCCTCTAAATCCATGACGAGGGTCCCTTCGTTCTCATCTATCTTGGCGCGCAGGATATTCGGGATGAGACC
>JAUXNY010000112.1 GCA_030682615.1 Candidatus Aquicultor sp.
CTTCATTCTCTCCAACATTTGGTTCTTTTGCTCTACAGTTAAGTAACCTGCTTCAACTTTCTCATCGAGGATTTGCTCACGCGAACCCACGATCGTGTCTACTACTTTGTCCTTTTCTACACCCTGCTCCTTGGCGATATCCGCCAAGCTCTGTCCAGCATTGCGCTTCTCAACAATCTCCTCGGACTTGAGTCCTAGAAGTTTTGCCAACTCATCCGACGCGCCGCCAAAGAAACCGCGGCAACCATTTACAATCGCCGAAGTAGCAGTCCCTGTGTCGCTATCCTCCGCTGCGAAGGATATACCCGCGACCGTTACAAGTGATATTGAAACCACTAACAACCCGACTAAAAGCTTTCTTGAAAATCTCATCTCAACACCTCCTCTCAAATAATCCTTGCAACACCTAATATACCGTCCAGATGTGAAGAGGTTGTGAAGATGGTGTGTGGATGTTGCGAATTTCTTGCCGACACTTTCGATTCCATCACATCGAGCCGACCTTACCGTACCGCGGAATCCTTAGAATTTGCCAAGACTGAGTTGCTTAAGAATTCCGGTACTCAATTCGACCCTGCTATCGTCGAGATATTCGTAGAAATACTCGATAGCGGATACATTAAGCCGCAAAGCGAAGAATCGGATGTTCGCCCATCTAGCGCTATTAATGGTTTGGATTAAATTATGCTTAAGTACATGCGAGATTTTGCCATCATGACGCGTCAAAGGTTAATAACTAGAGCAGAACAGCCGATAGCAATAATAATACTATATACATACTGGTATGGGTATTTTGTCGTTGGCTATAAGGGGTGGAGTATTTAGTGTCTTTAATTATAATCGCGAGCAGTGTGCTTATAATGTTCTGCGCACTCAACCGCTATAGAAAATGCATGTCGCTCATTGAAGAAGTCCACTACAGTAAAAACTGGAAACTGCTCCTGGCGATGATTTGGTTTTTCATCGTTGCGTATGCAATATATGGCTACTCACTAATCGCAGGCTACAAGATCTCAGACCAGCGATACATGATAACCGTTATTTTCTTCTTAGGCTCGGTCTTCGTGTTTTTAATAACGAGTCTGAATCACAAAATCTTCTCCCAGGTAGCCGAACTTAACAAAGAAGTCAGACGCCACGTTGACCATCTCGAGGAAGAGGTCAAGCTCAGGACCGAGGAGCTCGAGACATTGTCGATTACCGACAACCTCACCGGCCTTTTCAACCAACGATATTTCTACAGAAAGCTCGAAGAAGAATCATACCGCGCAAATCGACAAAATAGTCAGGTTTTTCTACTCCTTTTCGACGTAGACAAGTTCAAAGACTACAACGACGCATACGGCCACCTTGCAGGTGACAAAGCGCTGCAAATCGTCGGCAAGACCATTAGAGAAAGCATCCGCACCCATATCGACACCGGCTGTCGGTACGGGGGCGACGAATTTACGATTATCCTCCCCGACCTCAAGAGAGAGCAGGCCCTTGTCGTAGCCCGGAGAATCCTTAACAAGCTAAATGAATACGACATCCAGGTGAGCATGGGTCTTATCCCGTGCCGCGGGTGCGACAGCAAAAACCCGAAACGTTTTCTAAGGCTCGCAGACCAGGCAATGTACGCCGCAAAAAAAGAGGGCGGTAACCGCATAAAACTGTACATGCCGGCTGTAAGGCAATCAACAAGTGAGACTCCGGAAAATACTAATGATGCCGCCAAATGGTCCTGCATCTAAATTACCCCTGCCGAGAGCATGGCTTAAACCCTACTAAAACGAAGCGTTCTTGACACCTTTATCGCCCACCTTCCTTCTGCATCTGGATAGAGCGGCTCTCAACCGTTATAATCTTGGACAGTGCCCCTCAGCCAGTTCACGTACACCCGGCAAGAAGGTCGCTGTGTTAAAAAGGATTACCATATTAGTAGTAGCTTCTTTTATAGCACTTTCGCTAACCGCCTGCGGCACCAAAGAACAACCCGTCAAAAGCAGCGGTCTTTCAGCATCTTTCGGTCTGTTCAAATCGGAACAATTCACACCAACGGATGTTTGCGTCACATGCCATGTGGAGCTTCATAGCCAATGGAGCGGCTCGATGCACAACAACGCCTTCAAAGACCCCGTCTTCCAAAAAGTCTATCAGTTTGCGGTAAAAGACACTGACGGGGATCGCGTCGTAGAGGATTTCTGCATTGTTTGCCATAGTCCGGTAGGCTTTATGTCGGGCGAAATACCTCCCCCAGACGGGTCCAAATTGAGCGAAATCGCAAAAAATGGTATCCAGTGCGACCTCTGTCACACAGTTTCAGGGTCGACAGGCATCGGCAACTTCGCGCTAAAAGCCTCACCCGGAAACACAAAGAGAGCGCAGTTTAAAGACGCGGTCTCACCTTATCATGAAACCGAGTTTTCAGGACTTCATACGACGGCTGAATTCTGCGGCATGTGTCACAACGTAAACCACCCGGTAAACAACCTGCCGCTCGAAAAAACTTACACCGAGTGGAAAGAAGGGCCTTACGCGAAAGAAGGCATCCAGTGTCAGGATTGCCACATGACGCCCGGCCCCGGCGTGACCAAGCCAAATCCCGGTAAATCGGCGATAATGGGTCCGGACCGCCCGCATATCTACACCCATTCAATTGTCGGGGGTAACGTGGCCGTGCCGACGATGCTTGGGTCAATCGAACACGCTCAGCTCGCCGAAGAAAGACTTAAGTCGGCAGCCACAGTAGAGATACTCCCGCTGACCAAGTTTCAGCCAGGGGCTGAAAACACACTCCAAGTAAAGGTCACCAACAAGGGGGCGGGCCACTATCTGCCGACCGGCCTGACTGAGACACGTCAAATGTGGCTACAAATCAAAGTAACAGACGGTTCCGGCAAGGCTCTCTTCTCTTCAGGCGGGTTAAATAAAGACGGTTCAATCGAAAAGAATTCGATTGTGTACAATACCGTTGCGGCCAATGAGACCGGCAAGGCCACGCATAAAGTCTGGCGCGCGGAGAAGATTCTCTCCGATTACCGGATACCGCCGCGTCAGTCGGTTACCGAAAAATACCAAGCAAGCATCCCAAATGGCGCCAAGGGGCCGTTTACCGTCAGCGCGATGCTTAGGTATAGGTCTGCGCCTCAAGAGCTTATACACGAACTCTTCGGCGAAGAAGAGGTCCAGTTGCCCATCACCGACATGGCCGGCGACTCTATGGTAGTGAAATAGGCACGACAGTCACATCCGCTAAGCTATCGGGCCATTGAACATTCCAGGGAAAGCTTCCATCGCTTTTTTGTTCAATTCAAGATGGGTCTTCTCGATTTCGACAAATGCCGCAAGCACCTCTTTGACCCTGGGCTCGACAGCAACCTCCGCGGCTTGAGCGTAGAAGACTATCGCTTTCGTTTCGCGATCGTGGGCCTCTTTCAAGTTCTCGGATTCTACAGCGTGGCACCGGCCCCTCGTATCCTCTTCTTGGCTCTCCTTCGGTAGTCCGAGAAGCTTCCGTATGACGGATGCGTGTTCGGCTTCGACTTTAGAAAGCGCTTTAAACATAGCCATAAGCTTCACATCCATCGATACCTCAAACGAACAGCGATAAAAACGTGAATTATTGTTCTCAAGCATGAGCGCGTGCTGTAGATTCGCCTCGGAGACCTCCGAGAGTTCGAAATCGTCTGGCTCCCGCCATTCGCCGGCGAGCGCAATATATTTGGCTTCAGCGCCACAGAACGGACAATGGCTCGGGACACTGCTTCCCAAATACGGGTCGCCGCAAATGCGGCACTTGTAGACTTCCACAATCTCTCCTTTGCGCCGATAGTGTTTCCGTTTATATGATTCTCATTCAGGTTATAACATAAAGACCACGGCTTTGCACTTGCCCGCCACACAACAAACTGAATAAAAACAACGCAGGCAAAGCATTAGAGCCTTGACGCTTATCCAGGCAAGTCATGGCACAAATATGCTTAACACGGCGGCATCTGCGTGTTATACTTATATCGTATTCCTATGTCATATTGTTTACTGTAGAAATATTTCCGTAAATCGTAGATTATTGCAGTATAATAGGGTACCGTCGCTTGACTATTTAGCGTTTAACAAATAAACTCTACGTATTAAACGCCCTAAAAGGAGGACTTGTAATGGAAAAAGAATCGCGAACCCGCAAGAGGTCTAAGAAGTTAGGTATTAACGGCCTAAGCACACTCGAAGCCGATATCCTGGATATCGTCTGGCAACACAAGAAGATCACCGTGCGAGAGGTCCATGAGACGATGCTCGAAGAAGGCTACATACCCTATACGACGGTTATGGCTGCCATGAACAACATGTCTCAGAAAGGCCTGCTGAAGCAGAACAAAGACGGTAAAGCGTATGTCTACTCGGCTTCGATATCGCGGGACAACACAGCAAAGGCCATTGTCGATTCGGTCGTCAACCGAATTCTTGGCGGCGTTTCAACACCGCTCGTTTCGCACTTACTTAAACTTAAGAGCAACGATGATGTCGAGAAACTACTTGAGCTAAAGAAAAAATTGAATAAATAGCTACTCCGCGAAGACGAGTTTCGACTAATAAGGCGGTCGACTGTGCCAGTCTGGCAATCGCTTTTGTTTAACCACATCATACCATCTATCTTCGATGCGGCAGTCATGCTGCTGCTTGTATTGATTGCCTTTACTATTTTTCGCGTCAAGAATCCTGCGACCAGATTTGTCTTTCTCTTTCTGCCTATGCTAAAATCATTTCTAATTTTGCTCGACAACCCGTCTCAAGTGCAGTTGCTGCAGTCAGAGAAAGCATTGCAAAAGGTACTTCGCTTCCCCGACCCTTTGAATCTCATAACATCGCCCTTAAATGAGGTCGCAGAGTTCAGTTACAGCTCTGATGCCGTCGTTTTAGTCCTGCTAGTCGCGGGAGTCTCAGTGCTTGCAGTCATCGCGGCTAGGTGGCTGCAGTTGTTTCTCTTCTTCAACAATTTCAGTCGCGAAGAATCTCTCAGCAGGTCTGAGTATCCGCAGGTTTATGATATCCTCGATAAGCTCGTTCCTGCGCTTGGAGTCTCATATCCCCGCGTTGTAATTTCCAATATATACCAGTTTGTACCCTTTAGCGTCGGCTATAGGGTGCCGATAGTCGTAATATCAAAAGAGTTTCTCGCCGAATTTCCAGATGAGCAGCTTGAAATAATGCTGGCCCACGAGCTAGCACATATGCGACGGAAAGACTATCTTACAAGTTGGCTCACGCTTATGTTGCGGGATCTTATGTTCATAAATCCTATCATTCACTATATCTATAATAAGCTTGAGGACGAAAAGGAAAAAGCCTGTGACAAGCTTGCCCTTAACGTCACGAACGCCGCACCAAAAACAGCCGCAAACATGCTTTTAGATGTGGCACTCTTCTATAGCAAACAACCAGTGCTTCAGCATCAAACCTATCCAATGCTCGCTAAAGGCCTTCTGCTGCGCCAATCCAAGCTTGAGCATAGAATAAACTCGGTAAAACAGTCACAACGAATGAAGAAATCCTCTTATCTGCGAACTTTGTTAAGAACCACCCTCTTTGTCCTCCTTGTCTACGTGCAAATCGGTGTCATCGTTAATATCGGTGGCCACAATATCTTTCTTCGCTAATCTTTATACCTATCTCTTCTTGTTTTATTCCTACTCTTACAGCCAAATAAGGAGGTGAGTTAAGTGCTATCTCTCAATAGGGACGACATGCTTTGGGATGCAGTCGTCGCGGATGAGCTATGCGCGGAAAACGCGGCTTCCTGCTGTTGGGCCATTTGTTGGGGCTAGGAGAACGTTGTGATGAGAGTCAATGAGCGAATATTAACCTACCGTATCTCAGAAGAGGCGTTTCTGCTTCTAAACACATTAACGGGAGCAATCGACATTACCACCCCGCAGATCTATGATGCACTCGAGAACTTCTCTGCTGTACAACATTTAACACTCGATGAATTCACGAAGGAACGGCTAAGAAAAAGGGGCTACATTTTCGATAGCCCAGACGACGAGACGCGCTGGCTGCAGCTTATTAAGGATGCTCACGGCAAGCAAGAAAAAACTCTCGACTATATCGTGAGCCTGACCTATAACTGCAACTTAAGATGCGCCTATTGTTTTGAGGGTGACTTGACTTATACCCGCAGAAACTACATGGACATCGATGATGTCCAACATGTCTTTGCCGCTATTGATGAGCTAAGCGATGGATATAGTAATCATCGTAAGCTGATCAAGCTATTTGGCGGTGAACCTTTATTACCTCGCAACAAGCAAGCCATACGTCGCGTGCTCACTGAAGCGCGTCAAAGGTCTTTGCCGGTTAGTGCTGTAACAAACGGTACTTACGCTAATGACTATGCCGACCTGTTTGATGAGTTTGCGGACGTCATTGTAGCAGCACAGGTGACACTTGACGGGTCTAAGGAGATACACGACTCGAGGCGAAAGTCTCACGATGGGCGTGGCAGCTTTGATGACGTCTGCGCTGCTATCGAAATGTTTCTCGCTAAGAATATCAAAATCAATGTCCGCACCAATTTAGACATGCAAAATATTGGTCGATTACGTGAGCACTTTGACCTGCTAGTGACAAAAGGATGGATGGATAACCCTGACTTTGGATGCAGCCTATCACCCGTAGAGGACCATTCGTGTAGTGGAACATATGAGTTCTACCTTCCAGAGAATCTGCTAGTGAAGGAATTCTATGATCAAGTCAAAGAATCACCAGAGATGGCAGATGCGTTCAGATTAGGTCTCTTTCGAAACTTGAAGCATATCAAGTCAGTCGTGAACACAAGCCGACCAGTGCTTCCGCTTCTCCACTACTGCGAAGCCAACAATCTCGAGCACATTGTCTTCGGGCCGGACGGATATATTTATCCCTGTACCGAATGCTTGGGTCGACCTGATTTGGCGATGGGTAAGTTCCATCCTCAGCTCGAGATGTTCGATGACGTTGTGAAAATGTGGAATGGTCGCAATGTCCTGCGGATGAACAAGTGCCGCGAATGCGATATTGCCCTTCTCTGCGGAGGCGGTTGCGCGTATTCGGCGCTCGTCGTAAACGGTGATATCAACGAGCCCGTCTGCAACAACGCTCGGGAGACGATATTCGCTTACCTTGACTACATCAAAGCTGATCTAGCCGACAAAGCAAGCGCCTAGGAACACGGAAAGCGGGGTCCACTAGATTGGACCCCGCTTTTTCTATTCAAACAATGTACGGGCTTCTCTTGATAAACTAAGGTCGTATACTCTATAATTGTTTTCTAAGATATTATTCGTTTAGTATCTATGCAGCCCAGCGCAGTCTTGGTTTGTTGTACGCAAATTTAGCCCTAGTGTCACGATAGGTATACTAAGGGAAGAGCGGAGGTTATTTTATTGGTACGAACTAAAAGAAAACGCAGAGTAAAACTGAACGGATTAAACGAGCTTGAAACAGAAATCATGCAAATAGTGTGGACGAGAGGCAGAGCGACTGTTCGCGATGTTCATGAAGAACTCCTTTTAGCGGGCTATACCCCGTATACAACGGTCATGGCGGCAATGAACAATTTAGCCCAGAAAGGTGTTCTGAAGCAGGACAAGAAGGATAGGGCTTACTCTTACAAGCCTGCTGTCAGCAGCGCACAGATGGCGAACGATATTGTCGACAACGTAATTGACAAGATTCTGGGCGGTTCGGCAAGCCCTATCATCTCTCATCTCCTGAAGCTCAATGGTGAAGATGAAGTCGTAGAGATATTAGAACTCCGTAATAAGCTCCTTTCGTAATCGTTAACACACTACAGACGGTATCGAATTTATGGCTCGCTAAAAACCATCTATGGCTTTAGGCTCTTGGTTGTTTCGTCGTCCAACTTTTTGATGACTTCGACCATGAGTTTGACCGTGTTATCGAAATCGTTAAGGTCGATGACGGCGACGTGGCTGTGTATATAGCGCGTCGGCACGCCTATGACGATGCTGGGGACACCAGTGCTATGCAGATGGATTCTGCCGGTATCGGTGCCTCCCCTGGTTCCTGCCTGGAACTGGTGGGGAATATCGTGCCGCTCGGCTGTATTCACAATCAAGTCCCGCAGCTTTGTATTTGGTATCATCGACCCGTCGAGAACAACTATGGCCGGCCCTTTGCCTAGCCTGGCTTGGGCGTCGTTTTCCCGCACTCCGGGTGTGTCCCCTGCGATAGAGACCTCTGCCGCAATCGCGACATCAGGGTTAATGACAGCCGCACTCGTCTTCGCGCCACGCAAGCCGACCTCTTCCTGTACCGTGCCGACGCCATAAACCGTATTGGGATGCTCGATATCTCTCAACCGCTTGATGACCTCAATAAAGACCGCACAGCCTACCCGGTCGTCCATAGCTTTTCCCATAAGCATATTCTCTTTTTTCATCCTAGTCAGAGGACTGTCGACTACTATCGGGTCGCCGGGCTTTATCCCCATCTCTTTGACGTCTTCGTTGCTCGCGGCACCGATGTCGATGAACATCTCCCTCATCTCAACGACTTTCTTGCGCTCCTCGGGCGCGAGCAAATGAGGGGGTTTTGAACCTATCACGCCCAGTACATCGCCTTTGCCGCCCTTGACGACTACACGCTGGGCGAGCATGACCTGGTCCCACCAGCCTCCCAGAGGCTGAAACATGATAAAACCTTCTTTGCTTATGCTCGATACCATAAGGCCGATTTCGTCCATGTGACCGGCAATCATGATGCGCGGCTCTGAAGCGGCTCCCGCTTTTTTCGCTATGATACTGCCGAGGTTGTCGGTGGAAATCTCCGTCAAAGGTTCGAGATGGCGCCTGACGACCTCCCTTACCTCCGCCTCAAAACCGGATACACCTGATGCGTTTACCAGCTCTTCTATGAGCGCAATTGAATCGGACATTCACAGCTCCCCTTTCACGGTTTACATTACCTTTTTAACAATATGATTTGCCCTTGAACCGTAATGTAGAAACAAAAGCATTGATTACTACGTTAATATACTTAACTTTTGGCGTTCAAGTATGTAATACTTTAAGCAGCGTTAACAAGTATTACATGCGCTGGCTTAAGGATACAACAAAGCCATCGGGTAAAAAAGAGAGGCCTGCCCGCGAGGATTTTGCCGCGATTACTCCCGACGCGTCGGAGAAAACCGTAAACGGGATGCGCAGTTCATGGCAAGCGCGCTTAATGGTGTTAATTCAAACACGACTCTCCGGCCGACCCAAAGATAAAACTGGTCTTCCAAGGTGGTTTCTCCATATAATATCCTCATGGCACTCGAGGATTATAAGCAGAAAAGAAGTTTTGATAAGACCCCGGAGCCGAGCGGTGAATCCGGCTCGGAACACGGTGGACGGTTTGTCGTCCAAGACCATCACGCCAGTCACCACCATTATGACTTCCGACTTGAACTCCCTGCCGACTACTTTGAATCCGATGAGCCGTCAGGCGAGATGGTGCTTAAAAGCTGGGCCGTCCCTAATGGGATATCGAACTCAAAGGGGGTCAAGCGCCTCGCTATCATGGTCGAGGACCACCCGGTCGACTATATCGATTTCGAGGGAACGATTCCTGAGGGCCAGTATGGGGCCGGTACCGTCGCTATTTGGGACTCGGGCACCTTTGAGGTCGCCCAGAAGAAGCCTAGTAGTCTCAAAATCGTCCTCAAAGGCTCACGGCTGGACGGCGAATTCCATCTCGTCCACACCAAAAAGGGCAAAGGCAACGAGTGGCTTGTTTTTAAGTAAGGGCGCGCACTTGATTTGCTTATAAGGCAAGCGCACGTAATGCAGTAGTAATGGGTTGTCCATTGCCGGCAAGTTAGCACCCGCCTCACCCATCATCCCTGTTCAAGCTCTCCTGAGATATCAATTGCGTTGCGGGAAGGTTGACTAGCTTTAACCAAATAGTTAAATTCTATAACTGCATGAGGTTATTACAGAGGTTTTATCGTACAAGAATAATAATAGTAAGTATCATGGCGCTCTCTCTTCTTGCTACTCCGTCCTTCGCGTCCCAGTTAGGCTCTAAGCGCAGCGAACAGGTCGATATAAAGAAACGCCTGGAGACTACTGAAAGGCTTCTCAATGCGACCGAGAAACGCGAAGCCGACATCGTGCGCGAGATGCAAGCCAACGACCGCAAAATCATCGAAATCCAGGATCAGCTAGATGGGCTTAGAGCGCAGCTCGATAAGAAGGTCGCCGGAAGAAACCGGCTGGAACTCAAGCTTGCCAAACTCGAAAAAGAACTCGGCATAGCCGAAGCGGAACTAATCGTCACGGAGAAGCGGCTTACCTACAAGAGGGCTGTTTTCAACAACCGCGTCGCCGCCATCTACAAGAAAGGCACCACGAGTACACTAGAGGTACTTCTGAGCGCATCGGACCTCGGTGATTTGTTTAGGCGTATCAGTTACGTAGAGATGATTGCGCGAAACGATGCTAAGCTCGTGGCGGACGTCTATGAAATTAAGGTAGCGGCCGAAGGCCACCGCGACCGGCTTGGAGCCGACAGAAAGGTCGTCGCTAAAGACCGCCTCGTCCTTATCGACCAGGAAAACGAAATACGCAAAGCCCGCAAGCAAGTCGCTATCAAATATGAGCTGTTCAGAAACGAGCTAAAGCGCCAGGAAAATATACTTGCGCGGGTCGAGCGCGAGCAGAATCGGCTGAAGATAACGGAAGACATGCTCGAGTCATCGTCGCGGCTGGTCGCGGCGCAAATCAGAACGCTTGAGCAAGGTGGCTCTATAGACCATGCCTATAGCCGCCGCATCTCGGGAGTCGGCTTCATGAGACCCGGCTCGGGGTCGATAACATCGGGCTACGGTATGCGGCGTCACCCCATTCTCGGCTACTCGCGTATGCATACCGGGGTCGACTTCAAGGCGGCACACGGCTCTCCTGTCTACGCATCGCACAGCGGAACGGTTATCATGGCCGGCAGAATGGGTGGCTACGGTAAAACCGTGGTTATAAGCCACGGGGGCGGACTTTCGACACTGTATGGGCATAATTCACAGTTGCTTGTGAGTGTAGGTCAGGATGTGGAGAGAGGCGACGCCATCGCGAACGCGGGCTCTACCGGTCTTTCTACCGGGCCGCACCTCCATTTTGAGGTACGGGTAAACGGTTCACCGCAGAACCCGATGAACTGGCTGGACTAAGAACGGAACTGGGTTAGGTCGATGCTTTATGATTGTTCCAAGGCCGCGAGGGCGGCGCCGAGGGCGCCTGCTATCTCGGGATGCTTATAGCGGTAGACCGTGCGACCGAGCTTCTGCTCAAAGAGCTTTTGTATGCAGGAGTTGTAGCCGACCCCGCCGGAGAGGACGATATCATCGGCGATGCCGACGCGATGGAGCATCGAGCTGACCCGCTCGACGACAGACTGGTGTAGGCCGAGGCCGATATTGCGAGGCTCTTCCTTCTTAGCAAGGAGCGAGACGACCTCCGATTCGGCAAAGACGGTACACATACTGTTTACCTTGACGGCCTTGTCCGCTTTGAGTGACTCTACCCCGAACGCATCGAGCGAGAATCCGAGTGTCTTCGCCATAACCTCGAGGAATTTGCCAGTGCCGGCGGCGCAGCGGTCGTTCATCTGAAAATCGGCGACTCTTCCCTGCTCGTCGAGGGCGATGACTTTGCTGTCCTGGCCGCCTATATCGATAATCGTGCGGCAGCCGGGAAAGAGGTGGCGCGAGCCGATAGCGTGCGCTTTTATCTCGGTAATCACGCTGTCGGCGAAGTCATCGCGCGCGAAGTGGCGACCGTAGCCGGTCGCCACTATCATTTGCGCGTCATATGGTTTGATAAGCTCAAGCGAGCGCTCATATGGGTTAAAACCGGTGTCGACGACCTTGAAGTCGGCAATTCCCTCTCCGTTGAGCGCGACGACTTTGATGCATCGTGACCCGATATCTATACCCACAAACACTTAGACAATCGCTCCTTGCGCCTCTTTTATCTGCTCCATGAACGCCTCGACCCTCGTCGAGAGCTGGCCGGCGTCCTCCATGCTGTAGTCGGTTTCTATCCTTAAAACGGGCACACCATTTTCTTTAAGCGTCCTCTCTACGCTGTTATATTCCACCGTGAACGGGTCGCAAAATTGGAGCGCGTAGTGGATAACGCCGTCGACTTTGTAGTCCTTGACGAGCTGCATTATGTTGTCGAGGCGCTCTTTGTTCGGCGTGAAGCATGCGCAGTCTAGCTTCATATAGCGGTCGGCAACAGCTGCAAGCTCACCCTCGAGGTCACCCGGGCTCTCGTCGACCATATCCCTGAAGTAGCGGTGGCCGATGCAGGCTTCCTCGCCGACGATAATAGCGCCGGTCGACTCGACGATGTGGTGCATCTTCCAGTTCGGAATGGCCATCGGGCAACCCGAGATTAGGATGCGCGGCACATCCGCCGGGGCGACACCGACACCATCGGCTATTCGCTGCTCGAGTTCGTCACTTACCTTGTTTATCATCTGGGTGAAACGCACCGGGTCGTCGTAGAAAGCGACCTGCTGGATAAGGAGCGCGTCTTTCCCGCTTATTGGCACCGGACTCGCTTTGCGCGCCTCGTTCATGCGTCGAAGTGCCGACCGCTTTGAGTTAACGACTGCGACACCATCAGCGAGCGCCCCAGCGTCGATGGTGTTTCCGGTAAGCTCCTCCATCGTCTCTTTGAACTTTTTGACCTCTTCGAGCCAGAGCGCGCGACTCGCCTCGTCTTTGGTCTGCGGCGTGTGCATAACGTGGACATTAGTATACTCGCCGAGAACTTCGTAGGTCTTCTTCTTGCCGTCGCAGGTGGTCTCACCGACTATCATGTCGCTGGATTCGAAATATGGGCAGACCTTGGTGAGCTTGAAGCCCATGAACGACTTGATGAGCGGGCAGAGGTTTCTGGGCAGCACCTTCTCGGCTTCCGCCGCGCCCCAGTCGGCGCCGCCGCAAATGCCGACACAAGCCGCGCCCCCGGCGAGGACGACTTCTTCCGGCACATACAGGCAGAATGCCCCGACGACTTTGCCTCCGGCAGCCTTGAGATCAAGAAGCTCCTTGACCCTGAGCCCGTGGATTTCCGACATAACAAAATCGAGATAGGACATTCCTTCGGGACGATTCTGCTGGCTCAGGTAGATATCCCCGTACATCTGGGGTATCACGGCGAGCAGCTGGTCGTGAGCTTCGAGGTCGAGGCCGAGCTCTTCCCACATTTTGCGATAATCTTCGGACATGCGCTTCCTCCTTGAACATCGTAGCTTAAATTATATACAGTTGCGGATTTCTATTATAGTTTAGCGGTAATTATTGTAACTATAGCAAACGGTTATTATATATGCAAGCAAGTTTTTCTTCATAGATAGGGTTTTATCAAATTGCTTACGGGTGTTGTTGAGAGAAGTATGTATACGACTTTAAAATTAGAGTCACAGGTAGAGTTATAGATAGCGGGCGCTAATTAAAAGAAGTTCTAAGCTTAAAGATGGTCAGCGGTATTTAACTAAGCCGCTAGATTATCCAATGTGTGAATGTTATCGTTTGCAGAAGTATATGTTATTTATGCTCTGAGCTTCCTAGCGATAAACCGTCCAAGTTTCATCAAACCGCGGCCGGTCTTCTTAGCTAACGTGATAGAGGCGGCTCGTAGAACGCGTGCGGAGGTGCTGATGTCTTCGTCGATTAGCTCGCGGGTCAACTCGGTCTGGATAAGATACGGCTCGATGATCTCACGGGGCGATGTGCGAAGGACATTTCGCAGCAGCAAAAGAACCGCGAGGACGTCATCGAGCTGGCCCAGAACCGGGATGAAGCCGGGGATGAGGTCGATGGGCGAGACCATGTAGCCCAACCCTGCGGCGAGCTTGGTCTTTTGCCTGCCGGAGAGGCGTGGGTCCGAAGCCAGCAGCTTGATAAGCTTGACGTAGGCCGGCATCCTTTTAAGGACCGGCCACAGATCTTGTCTTAGATTACTGAGCGTATAGTCATTAGCCATCGCAGGTTCTCCGATATTCCCCTTTATTGACGCATCGACAGAAACCGCTTTTGAATAAAACTTTTTCGACTTAATGGTTGTGGTGGCCACCACCGCAGCCCTTGCACCCGTGGCTCGAGCGTGCCAGCGTTCCCGCGACATATGCCATGACCGCGACATCCGGATCGCTCTCGGACGTGACGACCGGGTCGATGCCGGCACCTTTTAGCGCCGCGAGCATGCCGCCTCCCGCACCGTTGGTGATGACCGCCGAGACGTCGGATATCGACCCGACCAAGCCCCCGTGGTGGTCGCCATTGTGGTTCGCGCGGTTATGGTCATGTTCTCCGTGTTGGTGATGGTCTTGCGGGCTATGTACCGGTGTTACGCT
>JAUXNY010000002.1 GCA_030682615.1 Candidatus Aquicultor sp.
CGTCGCATCCATCGCCTCGCTGAAGACCGCTGTAACGCTGGTGGTTTTGCTGACGTTGGTCGCGCCCGAAGCCGGGCTTACGGTGCCCACAGTCGGAGCGCTGTTGTCTACGTTGACATTTATCGAAGACGCGGCATTTGCGACATTGCCCGCGGCGTCGGTCACCCGCGCGTTTATAGTATAATCTCCGTCCGCCGGTAGCGGCCACGAGTAACTCCAGGTGCCGGTGCCGGTCGCTGTCTTCCAGCTGCCGTCGATGGATACCTCCGCCTTAGCGACGCCCGAGGAGGCCGGGTCACCGGCGCTACCGGTTATAGCGTATGTGGCGCCTGTTATAAACGCGCCGTTGGCCGGCGTGCCGATACTGACCGACGGATTCGACGTGTCGACTTTAAATTCCTTGCTCTTGACTACTTCGGGATTGCCTTGGCTGTCTACCGAATAATAGTAGAGGGTGTTTGTCCCCTCAAGGGCGGTAAGGCCGCCTGTCAGCGCCGTATATGACGTCCAGGCGCCGCTAGTCGAGCCCCACTGGTAATATGTAATACCGGTCTCGTTTCTGGTGAGCGTTATGCCGGGCGCGGTACCCTTAAACCAGCCATTACTCCCACTCACCGACGTCGGGTTGGTGCCGAGCGTCGTCGACGGCGGCATGACATCGTTGATGTTGATAGTAAAGGTCGCCGACGAATCCCTGGTGTTGCCCGCGGTATCGACCGCTTTTACATACCAGGTGTGTGCGCCGGGTAAGAGCGACACCGTCAGCGCGACCGAAGTGGCCGACGCCGAGATGCTATCCCTGTTTAAGGTGCCGTCGATATAGAGCTGATATTTCGACAGGTTTGCGTCTGAACTCGCGCTCCAGGTAAAGGTCTGCGCTGCGTTGTTGTTGACCGTCGCCCCGTTCGCCGGCGTGGCGAGATTAAACGATGCCGGTGCTGTCGTGTCGACTTTGTGCGCTTTGTTCTTCGCGGCCTCGATATTGCCCGCGCTATCTACCGAGTAGTAGTAGAGAGTGCTCTGGCCTTCGGGTGCCGCAAAGTTTGCGCTGTATGTCGTCCATGGCCCGGATGCCGAAGCCCACGAGTAGTAGCTGGTACCGGCTTCGTTTCTTGTCAGCGTTATGCTCGGGTTAGTCTTATACCAGCCGCTGAGCCCGTCGGCACTTGCCGGGTTGGAGGTGACAGATGTCACCGGAGCCACCACGTCTATTACAGTGACCGCATAGGTCGAAGACGAATCTAAGACATGGCCCGCGCCGTCGACCGCTTTCATGTGCCAGGTGTGTGCGCCCGGCGAAAGCGAGGATGAAAGCGTCACCGAGGTCGCCGACGCCGAGATGCTATCCCTGTTTAAGGTGCCGTCGACATAAAGCTGGTATTTGGAGAGATTAGCATCGGTACTGGCCGTCCAGGTAAAGGTCTGCGGCGTAGCGTTGTTTACCGATGCCGTATCCGCCGGTGAGACGAGATTGAACGAACCCGGCGCAACCGTGTCTAATTTGTATATTTTGTTCTTAACGACTTCGATATTTCCGACCTGGTCCACGGAGTAGTAGTAGAGCGTATGCTGGCCCTCGGGTGCGGGTATGCTCCCCGTGTATTGGTTCCACAGGCCGCCGGTCGTATCCCACTGGTAGAAGGTCGTCGCGGCCTCATTGGTCGTAAATGTAATGGACGGCACTGTCTTATACCAACCGCTGTTCCCATCCGGGTTCGTCGGGCTTGTCACGACCGTAGACACGGGCGGCACTATATCTACTACCGTCAAAGTAAAGGTCGAAGTAGAATTTACCGTGTTGCCGGCGGTATCGACCGCCCGTATATTCCAGGTATAAATACCGGGTGCCAGCGACGAAGAAAGCTTGACCGATGTCGTCGATGGCGAGAGGCCGTCCCTGTTGAGGGTGCCGTTGATATAGAGTTGGTATCTGGAGAGGTTAACATCTGTGCTGGCCGTCCAGGTAAAGGTCTGCCCGGTATCGTTATTGGCGGTACCGCCGTTCGCCGGCGACACTATATCGAATGCGGTCGGCATCACGGTGTCGACCTTAAAGGCTCTGCTCTTTGTGGTTTCGATGTTCCCGGCGGTATCTACCGAATAGTAATAGAGCGTTGTCTGCCCCTCGGATGCGGCAAAAGCACCACCGTATGTCGTCCATGGCCCGGTTGCTGAAGTCCATGAGTAGTAGGTAGTACCGGCTTCGTTTCTGGTGAGCGTTGTGCTCGGAATGGTCTTATACCAGCCGCCGCTTCCATCGGCGGACGACGGGTTAGTCGAGAGCGATGATGTCGGCGGCACTATGTCAGCGACCGTAAGCGAGAAGGTCGAAGATGAGTCTCGAGTGTTCCCGGCGAGATCGACCGCGCGCACGAACCAGGTGTAGTTGCCCGGCGCGAGCGACGAGGAAAGCTTGACCGATGTGCTCGATGGCGAGAGGCCGTCCCTGTTGAGGGTGCCGTTGATATAGAGTTGGTATTTGGACAGGCCGGATTCGGTATCCGCGCTCGCCGTCCAAGTGAAGGTCTGCCCGGTATCGTTATTGGCGGTACCGCCGTTTGCCGGCGACACTAAATCGAACGCCGTAGGCACTACCGTATCGAGTTTGAACGTTTGAGTCTTGGCTGCTTCGGGGTTGCTCGCGCTATCTACCGAGTAGTAGTAGAGCGTGTTCTGACCCTCGGGTGCGGGAATGCCCGCGCTATAGGTAGTCCATGGCCCGGTTGCCGACGTCCACGAATAGTGGGTGGTGCCGGCTTCGTTCTTGGTTAAAACTATCGTCGGCGAAGTCTTATACCAGCTGCTCGTGCTCGACGGGCTGATGGTAGTCGTCGGCGGGATGACATCATTGATGACGATATTGTTGGTAGCTGAAGAATCTCTGGTATTTCCGGCAGTATCGACCGCGCGGACAAACCAGGTATGGTTGCCCGGCGCGAGCGATGATGATAGCGTCACCGAGGTCGCCGACGTCGCAATATTATCCTTGTTAAGCGAACCGTTTACATAGAGTTGGTACTTGGACAGACCGGATTCGGTATCCGCACTTGCCGTCCAGGTAAAGGTCTGCGGTGAGTCGTTGTTGACGGTCGCGCCGCTCGCCGGCGATACCAGATTGAACGCAGCCGGCGGGTTGACGTCGATTTTGAACAACTTGCTCTTGACGGCTTCCGTGTTCAAGTCGGAGTCGACCGAGTAATAGTAGACGGTATTTTGACCTGCCGCAGCGGTAAAGGCTGCTGAATAGGTCGTCCAAGGCCCGGTTGCCGACGTCCACGAATAGTAGGTGGTACCGGCCTCGCCGCGTGAGAGCGTTATCGAGGGCGATGTCTTGACCCAACTGTCGGTGTTGGCCGGGCTGATAGTCGTCGTCGGCGGGACTACGTCTTTAATCGTCACATTGAAAGTCGCCGCTGAGTCCAGGGTATTGCCTGCGGCATCGACTGCCTTCACATACCAGGTATGGTTGCCCGGCGCTAGCGATGACGTTAGCGTATAGGATGTCGTGGTTATAGCATCCCGGTTGAGCGCGCCATCGACATATAGTATGTACTTGGCTACGCCGGAGTGGGCGTCCGTGCTTGCGCTCCAGCTGAATGCCTGCCCGGTGTCATTGTTGGCGGTTCCGGCATTCGCCGGGCTGGAGAGGCTGAACGATGTCGGAGCTACTGTGTCGACCTTAAACTCTTTGCTCTTGGCCGCCTCTTTGTTGCCGACTTGGTCCTCCGAATAATAGTGGAGGGTGTTCTGACCGGCGGAAGCGGTAAAGCCGGCGGTATATGTCGTCCATGGCCCGGTTGCCGAAGTCCACGAGTAGTAGGTGGTGCCCGGGTCGGATGAGGTCAGTGTTATAGTGGGGACCGATTTAAACCAACCATTCGCGCCGTCGGCGGTGGCCGGGGTGCTCGAAACGGTCGTAGTCGGCGGGTCTATGTCGACTATATATGGCCCGAGACGGACTGTGCTGGTCCAGTTTCCGGCCGCATCTTTCGTTCTTAGGTTGAAGTACCAGCTGCCGTCGGGCAGTGACAGGCTGCTGGTAGAAGTGACGCCCGGGCCAAGGTCTACCGTCTGGTCTGGGATGGTCGTCCCCGACTGGCTCCACTCTACGGAGAAGCCCTCGAGGCCGCTGACCGCATCGTTCGCACCGGGCATGTTGATATTTACCACCGGGTTGAGTGAGCGCGCACCCTCGGTGTGGCTCGGACTGGTCAGCGACGGGTTGGCAGGCAGACCGGAATCCACCTTAAAGGCTCGGTTCTTGACCGACTCGGTATTGCTCGAAGCGTCTACGGAATAATAATAGAGCGTACTCTGGCCTTGCGGGACTGTAAGGCTCGCTGAATAGGTCGTCCATGGCCCGGTCGCTGAAGTCCACGAGTAGTAGGTGGTGCCCGGCTCATCGGCGGCTAGCGCGACCGAAGTTGCGCTCTTAAACCATCCGTTAGTACCGTCGGTGGTGGCCGGGGTGCTCGAAAGGGTCGTGGTCGGCGCTTTCACGTCTATGTTAAATGGCCCGAGGTGGGCAGTGCTGGTCCAGTTTCCGGCCACATCTTTCGTTCTTACATGGAAGTGCCAGCTACCGTCGGCAAGTGCCGTGCTGGTGGTCGAGGTGGTGCCCGGGCCAAGGTCTACCGTCTGGTCTGGAAGAGTCGTCGCCGACTGGCTCCACTCCACGGAGAAGCCCTCGAGACCGCTCGCGGCATCGCTCGCGCCGGTCATGTTGATGACTACCGTCGGATTGGTCGAGCTTGCGCCCACGGTGTGGCTCGTGCTACTTAGCGATGGGTCGGTCGGCAACCCGGAGTCTACTTTAAAAGAGAGACTCTTTACCGCTTCCGTATTGCCATAGGTATCGACCGAATAGTAGCAGAGCGTACTCTGGCCTTGCGGGACTGTCAGGCTCGCTGAATAGGTCGTCCACGGTCCGGTTGCCGAAGTCCACGAGTAGTAGGTAGTTCCGGCTTCCTCAGCGGTCAAAGCGACCGATGGCGCCGTCTTAAACCAGCCGTTCGCGCCGTCGGGCGAGACCGGGTTGGCCGATAACGTGGTCGTCGGCGCTATCTCGTCTAAGAAGACGCAGCTATAGACACCGCCACCATCGGTGCCGGCAAAGACTGTTCGGTCGAGGCAGTAACACGGGGGCGTCTCCAGCGAGAGCACCAACTTGTGCATGAGTCCGTTGTTGATTATTTTCCAAGAAGCGCCGTCATCGTTCGATTTAAAGACACCATCGCCGCTGGTACCCGCGAAAACCGTATTACCTTTATTCGGAAAATTCGGGGATATCCCCAGCGCCAGGATGCTGAGGTTGGTGATACCGTTGTTGGCCGCCGCCCAAGCGGCGCCCGCATTTGTCGATTTGAAGACACCCGCACCGTTGGTGCTGGCGTATATCGTCAAGTCTGTAGTAAATTGCGGTGAAATAACTATGTCGGTGATGAAGATGTTGGTGATACCGCTATTTGTCTGAGCCCAAGAGGTTCCACGGTTACTCGATTTGAAGATACCGCCGCCGTGAGTGCCTGCGAAAATCGTATTGTCAGTGGCGAAATTCATTGAAATCGCCAGCGCACGAATATCGGTGTTCGTTACGCCGGTGTTGACCAGCGCCCAGCTTGCCCCGGCGTCGGTAGTCTTGAAGACGCCGGCGGCGGTACCGGCAAATAGCGTTCTGTCGTTGACAAAATCTTTCGAAATGGCTAGCGAGCGAACATCGGTGTTAGTGAGCCCGATGTTGACAGGCGCCCAAAGGTCGCCCGCGTTGGTCGACTTAAATACTCCGCCGGCGGTGCCGGCAAAGAGCGTTCTGTCGGTTTGAAAGCCCGGAGACATCGTGATAGAGCGGACATTGGTGCTGGTAAGGCCGGTGTTAATGAGAGTCCAGGTTTTTCCTCTATCGATAGACCTGTAGACACCGGAGGGCGTGCCGGCGAAAATCGTATCATCATTATCGAAATATGGCGAAAGTGGTACAGAATTAACGTTGCTATTCGCAGGCCCGTTCGTTGTCCACTCTTCCGCGGCAAAAGCCGTCGAAGAAAAGAGTAAGGCCAAACTAAGCGCAAGCACCAGCATGACCAAAAATTTGTTAGCATCCCATCGTCTCATTCTGTTTTTGCTAAGCATCATTTCAGCACCTTTATCTTTTGTTTGATTTCCTCCAGGTCAACACCGTATGGGTTCATGTTGACGACCGCCTCGTACTCCTCCTTGGCCTTCGTGTTTTCTCCGTTTATCACGTAAAGGTCGCCGAGGGCAATTCGGGCGGCGGCAAATTCCTTATTCAGCTTGACCGCGGCTTCAAGCGATTTAATCGCATTCGCGATATCGGCTTTGGATTTATAAATGATTGCGATATTATAAAGCGCCTCGGGCTGCTTAGGGTCGGCTTTAATCGAGGCCTTGTACCCTGCTAAAGCTTTGTCGAGTTCCCCTTTTGCTTCATAGCTCTGCGCCAGGTTCAAATGCGTCTTAGCATCTCCCGGAGCCAGCTCCTTGGCTTTCTCAAGCTCGGTTATCGCTTTGTCGAACTTTCCTTCGGAATAAGCGCTCGCGCCCGTCGTATAGGCTTTTTCCTGCGCTTCTTGGAGCCTCTGCTCGCGCACATTAATCGCGACGACGGTCGCGCCGATCAAGACGGCGGCTGCGCAAACCGCCAGTACTACCTTCTTGTTGTCTAAGAAAAACTTCTTCAACGAGCTAAGAATCGCTCCCAAACCAATCACCTTTCTAAACAAAAAAACGACCCAAAAAGGGTCGGTTTCGCTAATTGCTCCCTCTAACCGATAAGCGACCAGGTTTGAAGTTAGAGATCATCGCTTCCCCTCAATCGGGCTCAGCTATTGTTGTGGTGTAGGGTATGTATATTGGCTGCCTATTAAATTATTAACCTGCTAGGTCAATCACGAAGTGCTTACCTGATACTATAGCAATAAACATTTAGTGAGTCAACGTTTTCGGCGTGTTTTTGTTAAACACATCACAAGACAATACGCGCGTATTATGCCTGCTCAGGACGTATGGTGCCGCCTACCGCAAATACTAGTGGGGGTAAATATCCAAGCGAGCGGACAAGCCGGTGAATATGTACGGTGTAATATTCGCAAACGCTTGCTCGGGTTGTCGGACGAATAATGATAGAGTAATAAGGGTATGTATGATTGCGGTTTGAAATGGAACAAACCCGTCAGCAACGTATAGGACTTCGAAAAAGGAGACGTAAAAGATGAAGAAACCTGTTATTGACCATGACGAGTGCATCGGCGACGGTATTTGCTCGGATCTCTGCCCTGAGGTATTCGAGCTGCGCGACGACGGGCTCGCCTATGTCATCAATGAAAAGCCGGATGAATCACTCCACGGCAAGGTCGACGAAGCGATCGAGGAATGCCCGACGGGCGCTATAGCCTGGGCCGAGGAGTAGATTACATTACGGCGATGTATCCGAAGCCAACACATCGGCTATTCGCTCGCTCGCATGGCCATCGCCATACGGATTGACAGCACGCGCCATTTTTTCATATTCCCCGCTATTTTTTAGCAAAAGTAGCGCTGAATCGACTATTCGTTGCGTATCGCGGCCAACTATGCGTACCGTGCCCGCCTCCACCCCTTCCGGGCGCTCGGTCACCTCGCGAAGGACCAGGACGGGTTTTCCGAGCGACGGAGCCTCTTCCTGGATACCGCCGGAATCGGTGAGAATGAGGTGCGCCCTGTTTATCAGCTGCACAAAGGGCTCATAGTCGAGCGGCTTGATGAGGTGGACGCGACCGACATCTCCCAAAATCTCGCTTGCGGTCTGCCGCACGACCGGATTCAAATGCACGGAGAAGACGACTTCGACGTCGGGCACCGCCTCGACGATTTCTTTGACAGCCCGGCAGATTTGGCGGAGCGGCTCGCCCCAGTTCTCACGCCGGTGCGCGGTCACAAGGATGATCCGCTTATTCGCAAAATCGACCTGCTCGACGTCGGGCTGCGTGAACGTATAGTCTGGTTTAACAGTCTGGACGAGCGCGTCGATTACGGTGTTCCCGGTGACATGAATGCTCGCCTCGGAGATACCGGCGTTGAGCAGATTTTCTTTGGCCGTCTTGGTCGGCGCGAAATGATAATCCGCGATGGTAGTGGTGAGAGAGCGGTTTATCTCCTCGGGGAACGGATGATACTTGTCGAAACTGCGAAGCCCGGCCTCGACATGGCCGACCTTTATTTTAAAGTAAAACGAGGCGAGCGCCGCGACAAACGTCGTCGTCGTGTCGCCCTGGACCAGCAAGACGTCGGGCTCCTCCTGCTCGAGAATGGGCTTCAGTCCCATGAGGGCCCTCGTCGTAATATCGAAGAGGTCTTGCCCGGGCTTCATTATGTCGAGGTCGTAATCGGGCCGGATAGCGAAGAGGTTGAGCACCTGGTCGAGCATCTCCCGGTGCTGGGCGGTGACCGCGACAACCGATTTGAACTTATCTGGCCGGCGTTCAAGCTCTTTTATGACCGGCGCCATCTTAATCGCCTCGGGACGCGTCCCGAAAACAGACAATATCTTTAACATGTCTCAATATCCTTTGTGAGAAACCGTGTGCGTTTACCTATCTCTGAAAAAAGCGGCGGTCTGCTCGAGGCCGCGCTCGATGCCGACCTGGGCTTTCCAGCCGAGCACTTCAATCGCCAACGCGTCGTCGAGGTAGGTCTTTTCCAGCTCGCCGTGGCGGGGCGGGTAGTTGACGGCATCTTTTCCGTAACCAAGGACTTCCTTGAGTATGACGAAGAGTTCGTTGACGGAAGTCCCTTTTCGGGTGCCGATATTGACGCGCGCGCCATCGCCTTTCTCAAGCGCCAAGACGTTAGCCGCGACGACATCGCCGACGTAGACGTAGTCCCGAAGCTGCTCGCCGGTACCGAATATCTTGACCTCTCTATCGCTCAACATCGACTCGCAGAATATGGCAATGACCCCGGCTTCACCGTGCGGGTCTTGGCGCGGGCCGTAGATGTTTCCATAGCGCAGCGCGGTATAGTTTAAGCCATGGAGCGCATGGTAGCAGCTGAGATAGAACTCGCCGGCGACCTTTGCCACCCCATATGGGGCGAGCGGGTCGAGCGCGGTTTGCTCGCCCGCCGGCAATACCTGCGGCTCGCCGTAGATGGCGCCGCCGGATGAGGCAAAGATGACTTTTTCGACCCCGTGCTTTACCGATGCCTGCAGGAGACCCAACATGCCGACTATGTTGACGTTAGCATCAAAGACCGGGTCGTCGACGGACTTTCGCACATCGATTTGCGCGGCGTGATGGTTGAGCACCTCGGGCTTTTCTTTCGCGAAGACCAGGTCAAGCTCGGGAGAGCGGATATCCATCTTGTAGAGCCTTGCCCTGGGGTTTACGTTCTCCTCTTTACCGCTCGACATGTTATCGATGATAGCGACCTCATGGCCCGCTTCGATATAGGCGTCCACAATGTTCGAGCCGATAAACCCGGCCCCTCCGGTTACTAAGATTCGCAATCGACACCATCCTTTTTATGCCCGTTATCTAAAATGCTAGAGTAACATATGACGATAGATACATCATAGATTATTTGTTTCGGAGCAGCTCTTGAAGATATACCCTGAGTTCCTCCCCCATCTCCTCGTTCATCAGCGCAAGCTCAACGGTCGCTTTTATCCAGCTCAGCTTGTTCCCGATATCGTAGCGGGGGCCGGTGGCCTCAAGGGCGTACATCTCTTCGCGCTCCAGGAGCAGCCTTAAGGCATCGGTAAGCTGTATCTCGCCGCCGAGGCCGGGCTTGGTCTGCTCAAGGCAGTCGAAGATAGCCGGAGTCAGCACGTAGCGGCCGAGAACGGCCAGGTTCGAAGGTGCTTTCTCCGGGGTCGGTTTCTCGACGAGGTCGACGATGCGATAGAGGCCGTCGTCTACTTGTTCACCCTTGATGACGCCGTAGCGGCGCACGTCTTCAATCGGCACCGGCTGCACCGCGATGACGGAGGCGCCGTATCTTTCGTAGATGCCGATCAAATCCTTGGTGCAAGGACTATCGCTCAAAGTTATGATATCGCCCAGAAGAACCGCGAAAGCGTTCTCCCCGATATGTTTCTTAGCGCACAGCACCGCGTGGCCGAGGCCTGCCGCGACTTTTTGGCGGATATAGTGGATATCCGCTAGTTCGGCTATGGTCTCGAGCTCGGCGAGGAGCGCGTGGTCGTTCTTCTTCTTAAGCTCGGCTTCGAGTTCGAAGGAGCGGTCGAAGTGATCCTCGATGGCGCGCTTACCGCGGCCGGTGATGATAAGGATATCGTCTATCCCCGAGGCGACCGCCTCTTCAACGACGTATTGGATGGTGGGCTTATCCACCACAGGGACCATCTCTTTCGGCTGGCTCTTGGTAATCGGTAGAAAGCGCGTGCCCAGACCCGCGGCCGGTATAACGGCTTTGGTTATTCTCTTGTTAGCCGGCTTGCTGTTATCCATCTTAAGACTACTCCTTTTGCCTGTATCTCGTATCGCAAGAAGCTCTTTGCTTGCGCCCTATAAGGCTATGCAGCTTCTAGATATAACTAGGATATATCTAGAATATAATATCTTGGTCGTAAATGCGATACGGGATGCCCGGTCGCGAACTTTGGGACGCATCGGGCTTTGGTGGTAAGCTAGTGATATGCACCATGCTTACAGATGACACGAGGACGAAACGGGGATTTACCATGTATGACTATCTGGTCGTCGGCTGCGGCATCGTCGGCCTGACCATCGCGATTGAAATCAAGAAGACCCTCGGCGGGTCGGTTTGCATTATAGACAAAGAAAGTGCGCCCGGCGCGCATGCGAGCGGGCGCAACAGCGGCGTTCTCCACGCCGGCATCTACTACAAACCCGGCACGCTCAAAGCCAAGCTCAGCGTCGAGGGCAACCGGATGATGCGCGAATACTGCGACCTCAAAGGCATAGCGCAAGTCAAAGGAAAAGTAATCGTGACCAAGAGCACGGCCGAGATAGAGACTCTGCGAGAACTGGAGCGGCGCGCTGTCGCCAACGGCGCGCAGGTCACGATGGTCGACGAGAACGAGCTAAAAGAAATCGAGCCCTACGCTTCTACCGTGGGCTTTGCCCTCTACTCGCCGAACACCGTCACCGTCGACCCGATGGAGGTCTTGGAAAAGCTCCTCGAGGACGCTAGAGCCCTCGGTATCGAAGTACGATTCGGTGTGAAAATGACCGGCGTCGACGACCGGAACACGGCCGACGCGGAAGGTTTGAAATTGCGTTTCGGCACGCTCATCAACGCGGCCGGCGCTTATTCGGACAAAATCGCGCACATGTACAACGTCGGGCGCCAATATGTGATAATCCCGTACAAAGGCCTCTACTACCGGCTCAAAGACGAGCACGCGCATATGGTTCGCTCAAATATCTACCCCGTCCCGGATATCCGCTTCCCTTTTCTCGGCGTCCACTTCACGCGCACGCCGAAGGGCATCGTCAAGATAGGGCCGACCGCGATACCCGCGCTGAGCAAAGAAAATTACGGCTTCTTCGACCATATCAAGAAGGATGAGTTGGCCAGCGCGTTGAAATATAATGCGAGAAAGCTCGTCAGCGATAAGAACTACTTGCTTTTGGGCATTAAGGAAATGAGCAAGTACGTGCCGCACCTGTTCTTTAAGGAAGCGAAGGGGCTGCTGCCGGCGCTGGAATACTCGCAGATCGAGAGCTATCCGAACACCGGTATACGGGCCCAGCTCTTCGATACATCCAAGCAGGAGCTTGCGACCGACTTTGTCGTCGAGACGCACGAGAATTCGATACATGTTCTAAACGCGGTATCGCCCGCGTTCACGTCGTCGCCCGCGTTTGCCGAATATGTAGTTGGACTTATCAAATAATAATCATCAAATAATAGCCGAGACCGCACAAGTGTGGACAAGAATACGGAGGGGTGGATTTGCAAAATCTTGAGACTATCTCTGGGCTGCCGTTAAAGCTGGATGGGACGAGCCTGGTGTTCGAGGGTGGCCTGCCGGTGGTCGAGCCGGACGTCCGTCACCTGGAAGACTTCAAAAAGGTGCTTGCCCCGAACTCTACATTGCGGGGCCCCGAGGACGCCTATTTTATGTATCGCGATATCGGCTGGGATAAAGACAAGGAACTCTTCCGCCGCTATAACTACCGCTACGACATCACGGTCATTCAGGCCGGTGTCGTCGGACGCGAACTCGTAAAAACGGTCGGGCACTATCACCCGCCGGTTCCAGGGAGCGACATCACCTTCCCCGAGGTCTACGAAGTCGTAAGCGGGCGTGCCCACTACATCTGCCAGAAGGTCGAGGGCAATAAAGTGCTCGAGATGTTCGTCGTCGAGGCGCTGCCCGGGCAGAAGGTCGTCATCCCGCCGGGATACGGCCACATCACTATCAATCCCGAAAATGAGCCGCTAGTGATGAGCAACGTCACCGCCGGCGGTTTCAAGTCGATTTACGCGCCGCTCGAAGATGCGGGCGGGGCTGCCTTTTACGAGCTGGAGGACTTTAGCTGGGAGAAGAACGCGAAATATGAGATTGCGGGTGACCCGCAATGGGCCCGCGCTAACGAGGTACCCGACTTCGGCTTGACAGAGGCGGTTCCCCTATACGTCGCGATAACGCAAAACCCCGAGAAGTTCGACTACCTGGTAAACCCGAAATCGTACGCCGAGACCTTTGCCGGAGCGATTAAGCTGACCGGAAGTCTTCTCGGATAACATTTTTGGTTAGAAGAATGCTTTAGCGCCCGGCTAGATATGGCCGGGCGCTTTTTTCTTAGCTGAGCGACTTTTATTGCGTCTAAGTAATGTAACCCGCTATATATTTATTTACTAGCGTTCTATAGCGTTCGCCCTGAATTAGAGCGACTTCAGCGCCGTGCGGGCCGCTTCGATAGTGCGGTCGATATCGTCTTCGGTATGCGCGGCCGAGACAAAGGCCGCCTCGAATTGCGACGGGGCCAGGTTTATCCCCTGCTCTAGCATCGACTTGAAGTATGCCGCGAAGCACGCGGTATCGGACTTCTTGGCGCTCTGGTAATCGAAGACCGGCTCGTCGGTAAAGAACATGCAGCTGAGTGAGCCTACTCTGGTAAACTGCGCCGCGATTCCCGCTTCCGCGGCGGCTGATTTCAGGCCGTCGCTAAAGCGCGCGCACATCTTGTCGAGCTGCTCGTAGACGGCCGGGTTCTTGAGTATGTTGAGAAGCGTGAGGCCCGCGGTCATCGCTATAGGGTTGCCGGAGAGCGTACCCGCCTGGTAGACAGCCCCTACCGGAGCAATCGCGTCCATGATGTCGGCGCGCCCGCCGAAAGCGCCGACCGGGAAGCCGCCGCCGATTATCTTGCCCAGGCAAGTAAGGTCGGGCATGACGTTGTAATATTGCTGCGCGCCGCCGTAGGCTACGCGAAATCCTGTTATGACCTCGTCGAAAATCAAAATCACGCCGTGCTCCCGCGTGATTTTGCGGAGACCTTGCAGGAAACCGTCTTTCGGCGGGATGACCCCCGCGTTGCCGGCGATAGGCTCGATGATGACCGCCGCGATATCTTCGTGCTTCTCGCGGATGAGCTTCTCGACCGCCTCCAAGTCGTTGTACGGCAGGTTGATGGTATCTTGCGCGGCGCCCTTGGTGACGCCGGGGCTATCGGGCAGCCCGAGCGTGGTCACGCCCGAGCCCGCTTGCACCAGCAAGCTGTCGGAATGGCCGTGATAGCATCCTTCGAACTTCACGAACTTGCTGCGCCCGGTAAAACCGCGGGCGAGGCGTATCGCGCTCATAGTCGCTTCGGTTCCCGAGCTTACCATCCTCACCTTCTCAATCGACGGCACGGCGTCTACGACCGCTTTGGCCATCTCCACTTCAAGCTCGGTCGGCGCGCCAAAGCTCGTCCCGTTTTCGAGTGCGGCGCGCACCGCCGCATTTATCTCGTCGTTGGCGTGCCCGAGAATCATCGGACCCCACGATGCGACATAATCGATATACTCATTGCCGTCCGCATCATAAATCCTGGAGCCCTTCGCTTTTGAGATGAAAAGCGGGTTCAAGCCGACCGATTTGAATGCGCGAACCGGGCTGTTTACACCTCCCGGTATGACTTGCTGAGCCTGCTTGAAGAGCTCTTGCGACCTGGATATGTTCATGGCCTACCTCCGTTAATCACACGATAACAATATGAACTATTTATGAACACTTGACCACTAATTTTATACAATATATTGTACAGTATATATTAACAGTGCTCTATACTGGCCTGTTCTTATAATAATCCCAAGCTTTGGGGGCTTGGGATTATGTTGATAACCATTCTCAATTAATAAACGTTAACTATATATTAACAGCCTGGCGCGCCACAGCCCGACCCAGTCGCCGTTGCTCGCTTGCCCGCCTTTGGCTCGTAGACGCAGTACGGCTCCTCGGCGAGGTAGTCGCCGGTGACTTCGAAGGCGCGCGCGCGGCAACCGCCGCAAACCCGCTTGAACTCGCAGATACCACACTTGCCTTTTAATTTATCGTAATCGCGCAAGTCGGTGAAGAGCGGTGAGGTCTCCCATATCTCCTTGAAAGACTGCTCTTTGATATTGCCGGCGGCTTTCTCGAAGTAGCCGCACGGTTGAACCTGCCCGACATGGCTTATAAAGCAGAACCCGATACCGCCGAGACAACCTCTCGTCATAGTCTCGAGGCCGCGCGAGGCGTGCGGATGCCCGGCCATCATCTTCGAAGCTTTCTCTCCGTCTTCCTTCGCCCGCTGGTGCATTATCCTGAAATAGTGCGGCGCATCGGTCGGTTTGAAGAAGATATCTTTTTCTACTTTTTGCATGTCGTAGACCCAATTTAGGGTGCGCTCGTAATCCTCAGGCGGGAGTTCCTGCTCTTCGAGGTCTTTGCCGCGTCCCGTCGGAACGAGCAAGAACGGATGGAAAGCGACCGCTCCGACCTCTTTTGAGAATTTTAGAAGGTCGTCGAGGCAATCTACATTGAGTTTGGTGATAGTCGAGTTTATCTGGACCTCGACGCCCGCTTCCTGGGCTATTTTGATGCCTCTTACCGCCTGCTCAAACGCACCGGTAAGGCCCCTGAACTCGTCGTGTTTCTCGGCGGTTGGGAAATCGATGCTCACGCTCATCCTGGGGATGCCGACCTCTTTGAGTTTAGCGGCGATTTCCGGGGTCATAAGCGTCGCGTTCGTTCCAAGTACCATGCGCAGCCCGATTTGTTGGCCGTACTTTGCTATCTCGTAGAAATCAGGGCGCGCGAGCGGCTCGCCGCCGGTCAGGATTATGATCGGGTTGCTAAACGATTTTATATTATCTAGAAGCGCTTTCGCCTCGTCGGTGGTGAGTTCTCCCTCGTAGTGTCCGTGTTGAGCGGATGCGCGACAATGGACACATGCCAGATTGCAGCTTCGCGTAATCTCCCAAGCGATCATCCTCGGTGGGGGCACGGCACCCGGGGTAGCTTTGGTCTCTTCCGCTTCGTCCACAAAAACCTCCTAAATTAGCCGGCGCTCTGTCGATTCGCGCCGGCACATCTGACTTACTCTACGCACATCTTCGCCATGCGTGATGTGTTTATACTCACACTATTATATACCATATTTTACCAGCACGCTCAGCTTTACTGCCGGTCTGCGGCACCCTTATTCGCTCAGCCACCTCGCGGCGTCCTTGGCATGATATGTGATGATGATGTCGGCTCCGGCGCGCTTGATGCCGGTAAGAATCTCGAGGGCGACCTTCTGCTCGTCTATCCACCCTTTTTCGGCTGCCGCTTTTACCATGGAAAACTCACCGCTGACGTTGTACGCGGCGGTTGGGTAGCCGAATTCCTTCTTAATCATATATATCAAATCAAGGCAGCTCAAGGCCGGTTTTACCATGACGATGTCGGCGCCTTCCTCGATGTCGAGCGCGGTCTCGCGCAACGCCTCGAGACTATTGGCTGCGTCCATCTGGTACGATTTTCGGTCGCCGAATTGCGGAGTCGATTCCGCCGCTTCCCTGAACGGCCCATAAAACGCCGAGGCTTGCTTCGCCGAATACGCCATAATCGGGATGTTTTCATAGCGGTTCGCGTCTAGCCCCGCGCGGATAGCGCTTACGCGCCCATCCATCATGTCGGACGGCGCGACCATATCGGCGCCCGCCTCCGCATGGGAGACGGCCGTCTTTGCCAGAAGCTCGATTGTGACATCGTTTAGAATCTCGCCCTCGCGCACGATGCCGCAATGGCCATGGCTGGTAAACTCGCAGAGGCAGACATCGGTCACTACTAAAAGATTGGGGACTTCTTTTTTGATGGCGCGAATCGCTTGCTGGACGATACCGTCATCGTCATAGGCGCCCGAGCCCGCTTCGTCTTTAGACTCGGGTATCCCGAACAAAATGACCGCCGGTATCCCTAGGTCGCGCACCTCTCTCGCCTCTTCGACGATGAACTCGACCGACATCTGATAATTGCCGGGCATCGAGGATATCTCTTTTTTGAAACCCTCGCCGGGGGCGACGAAGAGCGGGTAGATGAAATCATCTACACTCAAAGACGTCTCCCGTATCATTCTTCGTAGGTTTTCATTGGCGCGCAGTCTGCGCGGCCGGTAATCTGGAAAATTCATGCGCCATCCCTCCAAAACCTTTTAAATGTTCGCGGGAGCCTCGGCCCCGGCGTGCTCAACTATAGCCTCGACCAAACCGGGAACAGTATATTCGCCGGCGATAATATCGACGTTGAGACCGAGTTTTTTAACCGCCTCCGCCGTGACCGGGCCGATGACCGCGATAGCGAGACCATCGATGAGTTGGTGTAAATCCGGCCCGACGAGCTTTGCGAAGTTGTCGATGGTCGAAGGGCTGGTGAAGGTCGCGATGTCGATTGCGCCCTTCACCAGCAGCTCTTTGATTCGCAAGGCGGCGTCGTTGTCGAGGACCGTCTGGTAAGCCTCGGCCACATCGACCTCGGCGCCCATCTGCTTCAAGGTGTCCGGCAGTATATTTCGCGCGACTTTGGCGCGCGGGATGAGAATGCTTTTTCCCTCGACACCTTCGCGGTCAAACTCGTCTATCAAACCCTCGGCGACAAACTCTTTCGGCATGATTTCGATGTTCACCAGAAGCCTTTTGACCGCGCGCGCGGTCGCCGGGCCGATGACCGCTATCTTAGAGCCGGCCAGAATCCGTATATCTTTTTCGAGATCTTTCATCCGCTTGATAAAATATTCGACGCCGTTCGCGCTGGTAAAAATAATCCAATCATATCCCGGGCCGCTCTCCAGACGCTTCAGCGCGCGGTCGACCCCATCAAAGCTATCGGGGTCGGCGATCTTTATAGTCGGTATCTCGATTACTTGGCCACCGAGGTCGGACAGCAAATCGGAGAACGCGCCGGCCTGCTCTTTCGCCCTGGTCACTAGAATCCGCTTTCCAAAGAGCGGTTTCTTCTCGTACCAGCAGAGCTTCTCGCGCAGGCTGACTACCTCGCCGACGATGATGATGCACGGCGCTTTTAGCTCGACCTCGGTAACTCTTTGGACGATGTCGGAGAGCGTGCCGATGACCGTCTGCTGTTGGGGGGTCGTCCCCCACCTAATGACGGCGACCGGCGTCTGATCGCTGCGCCCGTTGGCCGTGAGTTGCTCGACGATTTTGGGAAGATTGCGCATCCCCATGTAAAATATTATAGTGCCGATGCCGACGAGGCTCTTCCAGTCGATATCGGTATTTGGTTTTGACGGGTCTTCGTGGCCTGTAACATAAGCGACGGTCGAGGTCATCCCGCGATGGGTTACCGGAATGCCGGCGTACGCGGGCACCGCGTTGCCCGAGGAGACCCCCGGCACGAACTCGAAGTCGATTCCGTTTTCAAAGAGAGTCAGCGCCTCTTCGCCGCCGCGCCCGAAGATGAGCGGGTCGCCGCCTTTCAAGCGCGTGACTATATTGCCCTCTTTCGCTTTGTCGACAAGGATTTGGTTGATATCGCTCTGCTTGACGGAGTGCTTGCCTTCGGCTTTGCCGACATATATATACTCGACGCCGGGTTTCGCGTGCTCGAACAATAAGTTGGTCGCCAGGCGGTCGTAGATTAGCACATCGGCCTGGGCTATGCACTCAAGCCCGCGAAGGGTTATTAGTTTCGGGTCGCCGGGGCCTGCCCCGACTAAAAAGACTTTGCCTGCCATGTTCTTACGCGTTCCTCGCTTCTTTATACCTTTATATATAGTATATAGGGACGTTCCTCGGATTTAGCCGATTTTTCACTTTTGTCGCTTCCGTTCTTATCCACACAGTTCAAATCCGAGATATCCGAGGAACGTCCCCGCTCGGGTTCGGCGCGAGCTCTACTTGGGCGCGTACCTCGGCGAGAATCTCGTCCGCTCCCATCCCCCGGAGCGTGTTGGCCAACTCGACTCCGAGCGCTTCCGCATCGGCCGGATCGCCGGAGATAATATCTCTAATCATTTTCTTGCCGTCTAAGCTCGCGACCATGCCGTCGAGTTTGAGCTTGCCGCCTTCGATTACGCCGAGCGCGCCGATGGGGATTTGACAGCCGCCTTCGAGTTCGCGCAGGAGCGCGCGCTCCGCGATGACCGCCGCCCGCGTGTCCGCATCTTCGAGATGCCGCATAAGTTCTCTCATATCATCATCGTCGTCTCGAATCTCAACGGCGATAGCACCCTGGCCGACCGCCGACAACATGACCTCGGTTGCGATGCGCTCGGTTATCCCTTCGTTCCAGCCCATCCTATCGAGACCGGCCGCCGCCAGGATAATCGCATCGTACTCGCCGTCTTCCATCTTGCGCAGCCTGGTATCGAGGTTGCCGCGAACATCTTTTATCTTCAAATCGGGCCGGCGGTTGAGCACCTGGGCGATACGCCGCAAGCTGCTCGTTCCCACAATTGACCCGGCGGGAAGCTCATCGAGGCTTTTGTTTTCTCTGGCGATGAGAACATCGCGAGAGTCTACGCGTTTCAAGAAAGCGCCTAGCACAAGCCCTTCGGGAATCTGCGTCGGCACATCCTTGCAGCTGTGTACCGCCAGGTCGGCCTCGCACTCGAGAAGGGCCGTCTCGATTTCCTTAACAAAAAGACCCTTATCGCCGATTTTCGATAGGGGTGCGTCCAGAATCTTGTCACCCTGGGTCTTGATTATCTTAAGCTCGATATCG
>JAUXNY010000134.1 GCA_030682615.1 Candidatus Aquicultor sp.
ATATCGATGTACAATGTCCATGGGCGCAGGGGTTTTGGCGGCATTATTCCGGCTACGATATGGGCGAAACACATGCGCTCGATGGTGAAAGGAACGCCGGTACTCGACTTTCCCAAACCCGATTGGAGTAAGAATAACAAGAGCAGGTCTATCAACTCGGCTTCCTGGCTTAGCAGAATAAAAGCATTGCTCGAAGAGAAAAAAGAAGAAATCACGGATGAGTTTTCTCAACAAGCGCAAGAACAAGGTGAACAGGTAGAACAGCAAGGTGTGCCGCCAAGCGCACAATTTGAGCCGAGTGGACCAAAACCCAAGAAACCAAAACCTACGAAAAAATCGAAGCCCGAGCAAGACGCGAATATGATCAGCCAGCCAGAGACAGCATACCAGCCATCGCCGTCGTCACTGCCGGTGGCACAACCATCTCCAGCGCCTGCCCCTCAACCGCAACCAATACCGGTCACACCCCAACCCGAGACGCCGCCGTCGAACCCGGCACCCGTCACTTCTGAGCCACCCTCAGAAAACACGGGCGATAACGATAACGGCAACAGCTCCGGCCGGCCCCGGATACCCTCGTTACCGCGAAGACATCTCCAATAGTAATTGCGGGATGGCGCTTGCAGGATTATGTGGACGGTTTAATCGCTACGTCCTGCCAATCGAGCGCATCCTCTTAGCGCTCTACGCGAACCAAACCCGCTCCGGCGATTATCTTGACGCCTTTTGCTTTGAGCTTATCAAGGAATAGGTTCATGCCGATAGCGTCGCTCGCGATATGGCCGGCTACCACTAGGTTAATGTGGCTCTTGCCCGCTTTCTTGCGAAGCTTATCGCTAAAGTGCATGCCGATAATGGTGCCGACACCCGCGTCGGCGAGCTTCCCCATCGCCTCCTCGGGGCCCTCGGTGCCGCCGGTCATGTCCACGACTATCTTTCCGGTACGCTTGCCGGCTTCGCCAACGAGAATATTCGGCCCTGCTTTGTCTTTGGCCGCCGCTTTGTACTCGGGTATCTCCTTGAGGGCCTTGACGACATCGCCGAGCGTCTCAGGAGCCTTAGCGTCGATATGTTTCCGGACGAAGTCGGTGACAAGATTGTCGCAAGGTGTATGGCAACACATGAACGAAAACCCAAGCAAGCGCGCCGCGTCGACCGCCCGGTTGTGGTTTATCGGCATAAGCCCGCGCTGCACCTCGGTCAGCCGCTCGCCGATGAGCGCGTCGCCGATATTGATCGGGACTCCCAGCGTAGCCCAGATATCCGCCTGCATCCCCATTACCTCGGCGAGCGCCGCAAGCGCTTTTCCTTCAGGGTGGTGCGCGAGAACTAAGTCGATACTTTCGCCTTTTTCTTTAAGCCTATCCGCCAGGACGAGCTCTTGCGCCTCCATATCGATACCGGTAAATATCCCGCCTATCTCGGCCTCGGGGTCGCCGGTTAAGATTCTCGTGTCGGCATAGGGATTGGTGAGCGCATCCGTGTCGAAGAACTCTTTTTCGTCGTCCTTCAGCCCGTCGTAGGCTTCTTTCTTCTTCGCGAGTGATTTTTCAACCTCGGCCTTGCCGCGAGGGTCGTACTCCATTCCAAGCTCCACAGCGAGTTCGTATATCTCACGCAACTTCATCTTCGTCCTCCATTAATCTAATCTGCCATATATCAAAATCCAACGAACAGGATAATTCGACTACTGCTTACTGACGAACGGACTTCCTTCAGCGCAGAAACGCAACAACATGTCTTCACCTTTTGAAATACCTATCCGGGGACTCGCTTTAACCGTGCGTGTCTCTTGCGCGCCGTTCGCGACATATAGGCTGCTCTCGCGAACCGTCATATCGAGTCCGTTGTCCGCCAAATCTATACCCAGAGCCTTGGTGAGCTTGCCCGGGCCGCTCGTAAGGTCAACCGCTCTTTTCACCGGTCGATTCTTCATCATAGTCTCGATACCCGAGACCGGCTCAAGCGCCCGTATTAATACCGCACCCGCGCGTCCTTCCAAACCCGTGACTACATTTAAGAGGCAGTGAACACCATAATTCAGATAGACATAAGCCATACCGGCGCGCCCGAACATAATCGCGTTCCTGGGCGTCATGCCCCGGCACGCGTGGCTGGCGGGGTCGCCTTCGCCAAAATAGGCCTCGACTTCGACAATGCGACCGGCCATGGTCGCCCCCGATGCACGCCTGACCACCATTCGTCCGATGAGGTCGACGGCAACTTTATCCGGGTCGCGCTCAAAAAAACCGACCGACAAAGGCCTATGGTGTTGATAGTTAAGAATATTCAGGGACATCGAAAAGAATTATAGCATAAGTCAGGAATTAAGCTCGCTACCTCTTCCTTCGCAGCAGCTTCTTGACCTCCGCCACCCCATAGGTGTTGAGAACGTCCTGCTTTGTAAGCCAGCCGCGTTGGGCGGTCGCCACGCCGTACTCCATATAGGCCATGTTGCCCGCGACATGCGCGTCGGTGTTTATCGTAAACATGCAACCGTAGACATCCTTAGCCTCGCGCAAATGGTCATCTCTTAAGTCGAGACGGTTCGGATACGAGTTAAGCTCGAGAAAGGTCCCGGTCTGGGCCGCCGCTTTGAAGACCGCCTGGATATCGATGTCATAAGGTAGGCGCTGGCCTAATACACGCCCGGTTGGGTGCCCGATGATATTGATATAAGGATTCTCCAGGGCTTTGAGCATGCGCATCGTGAGCTTCTCCTTCGACTGCGTAAAACCCCCGTGTATCGAGCCTATGACGACATCGAGCTTTTCTAGGACGGCCGGTCCGAAATCGACTTCTCCGTCGTTGTCGATGTTCATCTCCATGCCGCAGAGAATCTCGATGTCTGCGTGTTCCTCGTTGAGGGCGGCTATAGC